>JAYVUC010000019.1:0-9719 GCA_043788295.1 Phycisphaerales bacterium | reverse complement strand
CGGGATCGTTCCCCGACAGAGCAACAAGTCTTCATACCCATCGGACCGCCCTTCGTTCGTCCGCGAGAATCCAGTGCGCCGTGGCGGTCGGTGGCATGGTGAGCATTGGGTGTTCCCGCCCTTGAAACCACGCCGCCCCGACTCCGTATCATCATTCGGCCTGGCACCGGATCGTTGTCCGAACCCATGGCCGATGGAGCCTTTCATGTCGTTCAATCGTTCGCCTTTGCTCGTGCTCGCCCTCGCCGGCGGGCTTCTGACATTCTCCCCCGCCCTTGCACAGGCAACGGCCCAGCCGACGGCGCCCGCCAAGCCCGCGATTCCCCAGCCCGCAGCCAAGCCCGTTGAGGCGAAGCCGGAAGCCGCCGCCGAGAAGCTGCCGACGGGCAAGGAAGTCTTGGCCAGGGCACTGGAGGCGATCGGCACCGCCAAGGCCCGCGAGGCGATCAAGAACCGTGTCTCTACAGGCACACTCAAGATCGAGTCGCAGGGGGTCGATGGCAAGTTCGTGTACAAAGTCGGCGAGAAGGGGAAGATGATCAACGACATCGATCTTGGCGAGATGGTGGGCAAGGTCATTCGCTGGGCCAACGGGAAGAAGGCTGCGGAATTGCAGCCCGGCGGGGCGGGTGCACGTCTTCTGACGGGCGATGACCTGCTCGACGCCCAGCGCAGCGCGACGCTTTTCCCCGAGGCAACGCCCGACGCGTTCTTCAAGACCATCGAGACCAAGGGCGTCGAGAAGATTGACGGCAAGGACTGCTACAAGGTCGAGACGACCACCGCGAGCGGCGAGAAGCGCTCGTGGTTCTACGCCAAGGAAACGGGCCTCATTGTCAAGTGGTCGTCGGCCAAGAAGCGCGGGCCCATGGAGGTCACCACCGACACGTTCCTGAGCGACTGGAAGGAGTTTGACGGCGTCAAGGTCGCCACCTCGCAGAAGCAGGTCAACAACTTCGGCGAGATGAGCCTTGAGATCCTGATCCACACCGACAAGGTCGAGCACAACACCAAGCTCACCGACGCAGACTTCGCGGTGCCCGAAGAGTTGAGGGAAGTTGTCTCGGGCGACGCCAAGACGCCGGCGAAGGACGACGCCAAGCCAGCCCCCGCGAGCGAGAAGACCGACAAGCCCAAGCACAAGTCTGGCGGGAAGTGAACTGCTGTCGCTCCGGCATGACCCGTGCAGCTCGCAAAACCACCAAACCCCCGCGCCAGTCACTCGACATGAATTGGCGTGGACGGCGGCGATTCTCGGGGAGTGGGGGTGCCGAGGCTCTCTAGGCACGTCAACCATGCGCCAAAGTGCGGACAAGCGGAACGCAAGTTGTCCAAGCCGATTCTCTCAAGGACAAAGGGCGACACCGCCCGTTTGCCACCGTGATACTCTGGAATCAGCTTGATAATGCGTTTCGATGGAGCGGTTTCATTTCCATCGTTTATTCTTTCGGGCGGGCCTTCGATTGTCACCATCTCGGCAAGTTGAACTGCCTCTCTCTTACGGTTGGGATAGAACTCTCCAAGCTTTGCAGCATCAACAAGGACCAGCGCCTCGAACTCGTGCAGCTGGATGTATGGGAAAAATCGTCGATCACCGATCGACTTGCCGATTTCGCCTTCGATGGCGGTCACTCGTGCTTCTGGGTTCTGCGGATTGGTGGAGAGTCCGCGCCCAGGTGTGTTTTCGGGTAGCGCATCGAGATCGAACATCGTCGTGAAATGGACATTGCCGCCTTGATGGGTTCTGAGCCACCGTCGAATGTCCCGATCGGCTTTGCCCCAGTCCAGGAGCCCGCCCCGATGTATTTGACCCTTGTGCCGGGAGAACTCGACCCGACTTGCAAAGCAATAGACACCTCGCTCCGCCAGGTGGGGCTGTAGCAGTTGGTTCACAAAGGCCTCTTCGGCATGACCTTCCACGACCATGACTAGGCGTGCCACGATGAGGGCCTCCCGCCAAGGATGTTCTTCTCCCAAAGTTCTCCAACCGAATATTCTTCAATCCATTCCTTGTAGCGATCCGGGGATGGGCGAGAAAGTGTCGTTTCTCCACCCGAGCGGTCCGCGACAATGATCTCTGAGGGATCGAACTGATCCACGAACTTCGTGGATTGAGTGGCCACAATGATCTGCGCGTGAGCCGACGCGGACTTGATGAGCGACGCGATAACCTCGATCGCGTACGGATGAAGCCCGAGTTCCGGCTCATCAATGATGACGACGTTTGGCAACTGGTCGTCAGGCTGCAGTAGCAATGTGATGAGCGCCATCGCACGAAGTGTCCCGTCCGACAACTGATGGGGCCCAAACCGTCCGTCAGGGTCTGCGTCTCGCCAATCCAAGAACAATTCTCTCTTATTGTCCCGGGTGGGTTCGAGTACAAAGTCCTTGAAAAACGGCGCGACTTGGCGAATCGTGGCTACGATTCGCTCGTAGTACTCCTGTTTGTATGCGCGGAGCCCGTACAAAAAGGCAGCCAAGTTGCCACCGTCTGTGTTGAGCCATGATGTATGGCCGATGTAGCTCACTTGGCGCATCGGAGAGGTGGCCGAAGTGTCGTGAAACTGAAACACTCGGCACGATCGGAGCAAGTGCTGCACGACGCCCACGACCTTGTTGTTCTTGGCAGTATCGGACAGTCGTGTTTCCCGATGCCCGGCACCCAGCTCAACAGAGATCGGTTTCGTAAACCCGGGCCTATTGAACTCCGCCTCTTCTTTGAGAAACATCAACGAGTCCGGCGGTGTAAAGCCCAGCCAGAACGAGTAGGTGCTCTCGCCGGTTTCGGCCTCAAATGTCAGTGTCACGTCGATGCGATTCGTTCGTTTCGGCCCGTAGTGAAGCAGGGACGACGCGCGGCCACTCCTACCAACAAAGGACTCGAGTTCAGGTGTCGGCCATGCCATCATGGCACTGATCATGTGAAAGACGGTGAGAAAGTTCGACTTGCCAGCACCGTTTGCGCCGATCAAGATATTGACCATTCCGAGAGCGAGCTTGGCCTTGCGGATCGACTTGAAACCCTCGACACTTATGCTCTTGACGTGGTTCACTATCCTGGCCACCCTTTCTCAGGCCACGGCACATGGCCAGAAGCCGTCTCGTCTTGCCAACACGGCTTAGGTATCCGCATCCTGCCCCGGCTCGGCCGCGGGTTGGGTTTGCTCATGGACCTGGGCACCCTCGATGTGGCCCTCATCATGGTCATCGTCGTCGTGCTTCTCGGCGGCGAGTTCGGCGTCGAGCTGCTCGATGGTCTTCTCGGCGGCGACTTTCTCGCCGCGGGCGATGGCTTCCTTGCGTTCCTTCTCGAGCTTGCGCTTGATCGCCTCCACCTTCACCTTGTCGGGCGCGACGATGATGCTCGCCTGTTTCCCGAACCACCGCGGCGTCTGCTCCACCCGGCAGAGTTCCAGCAGCTCATCGGCCACGAATCGCAGGTTGTTGATCCCCAGATCCTTGTGCGCAATCTCGCGCCCCTTGAACTTCTGCGTGATCATCACCTTGTGACCGGCCATCAGAAAGCGGCGTGCCTGATCGACGCGGATGCCGATGTCGTGCTTGTCGATCTTCACCGATCGCCCGAGGCGGATTTCCTTCATCTCAGTCGACTTGCTCGCGGCCCGTTGCTCGCTGGCCTTCTTGCTCATCTCGTACTTGTACTTGCCGTAGTCCATGATCTTGCAGACCGGCGGCCGGGCATCGGGCACGATCTCGACGAGATCAAGACCCTTTTCCTGCGCGATCTTCATCGCCTCGGGCGTCTCGACGACGCCGAGCTGCTCGTTCTCCGGGCCCATCAGGCGGATGGGGGTGATGCGGATCAGGAAATTGACGCGCGTCCGCTGCGGCGCGCCCTCACGGCTGAACTTTCCGAACGCGATGGCAAGGCTCCTTGACCAGTCAGAATCGACTCAGACAAACATGGCCCAACGGCGTGACGCACGCCGGGGGATATTGATGAAGAATTGTGAACGCTGCGGCATTCATGAGCCGCACGCTCTCGAATTGATTGTTGAGTCGGAACTGGGCCAACCGGCAACGCGAGCCCCAGAAGCGTTTTGTACTCGCTTCCAATCGCCCGACATGCTTTCTGCGGTTGACATCACCAGAACCGGAACTCCAGAGCCACCCACCATTTCCACTCACATAGGCTAACAGCCCCCGCCCCTGAAAGCAACCCCAATCGCTCCCTCCACGATCCCCTATTTGCCCCAGCTACCTCCCGAGTGCCGCCTGCAGAATGTTCGCCCCGATGCTCACGATCAGCAGCACGATGAGCAGGATGATCTTCCAATCCGTGTACCACGCATTGGCAAGGCCCGAGCGGTCCTCGGCCATCTCGCCCGTGCCCGTCGTCTCCGCCTGCGCGATCGTCGCGAGGGCGGCCGCGTTGAACACGTCCTTGTGCGCCATGGGGGGCGTTCTGTTCGCCTGAACCGCCCGCAGGTCGGACAAAAGATCCTTGCAGGTCTGATACCGCGACTTGGCATCCTTGGCCATCATCATCTCGATCACCTCGGAGATCCCCGCGCTGAGCTTGGGGTTCACGTGGTCTGGGGCGACAAGCTCGCTCTTGAGGTGCTTGTGCATGACCGCCGACGGGTTCTTGCCGTCGAACGGGACGTTTCCGGTGACCATGTGGTAGAGCGTCGCGCCCAGGCTGTAGATGTCCGCCGGGGGGCCGATGCGGATCTCCCCGCGAATCTGCTCGGGCGAGATGTAGTAAGGCGTGCCGAACGCCTTGCCCGCCTCGGCCTCCGCAGCTTCCTTGTCGCTGATCGCCCGCGCGAGCCCCATGTCGGCCAGTTTCACGACGCCCTCGGTCGTGATCATGATGTTCTTGGGCTTCACGTCGCGGTGTACAAGCCCTTTCTCGTGCGCGTGCTGCAACGCCTCGGCCACCTGGATGATGAGCTGCAGCGCGTCCTTCTCGTTGAACCGTTTGTGCCTGGTGATGTCGTCGTGCACGGTCCGCCCGTCGACAAACTCCATCACGAAGTAGTGGAACTCGCCCGCCTTGCCCACGTCATACGCCTGCACGATGTTGGGGTGGTTGAGCTGCGCCGCCGCCCGACCCTCGGCGTAGAACCGCTCGATGAACTGCGGGTTGTTCGTGAACTTTCGCGGCAGCACCTTGACCGCCACCGCCCGGTCCAGACTCAACTGCTTGCCCTTCCACACTGTCGCCATCGCGCCCGCGCCAAGCTTCCCCAGGATCTTGTACCCGGGGATTTTCTGGTTGCTGCGCTCGGCCTCGGCGATCTGGCGAAGCCGCGCCACCTGCCGACGCGTCACGTACTCGTTGTCAACCAGAATCTCCAGCAGCGAACGCTGGTTCTGGTCCTCGCGCGTCTGCTTGGCCATCCCCAGCGCGTGCTGCACTTCTTCCTGCGTCGCAAGCCCCTGATCGACCACAAGCCTGCCCACAAGCGTCTCGATATTCGTTCCACCCTTGGCCGCGTCCTGCAACGCCTCTTCAGTGGACGCGAGGCTGGGCGGCTCCTGGGCAGCGGCGATCGGGGCCGTGTCGGCCTTGGACACCGGCGAGGTTTCGGAGAGATCGGGCTTGTTGGGCATATGGGACATCGAGTCGTTCGAATCTCCGGACGGTTTGCGCCCTGCCGGGCCGCGAGTGGACCCCCATCGTTGGCGCGCTGTGGCCTGTTGTCCGATCCGCGCATGTCGGGCTGGCAAGTCCCCGCACATACCCTCCATCGGCGAGTCGGTGGATACCTCTATGAGAGATACGGCCCAATTCATCGGATGTTCCTCCCAAACATGAGCCGCACAGGGAAAGAATGGTTTGCGGACTTGACAAATTTCCATGAAATCAGGAACAGATTGGACTAAACTGTCGAAGTCTTGATCGGGCGGGAGTCTCTCGCTCGGGTGCCGGCCTTCTGCCGACGCCTCCCGATTTGAGACAATCGCCGAGGTATCGTCCCCGTGGTTCGCGGGGACAAGTGTCCGTATTCAGGAGCTTTGCATGAAAAAGCGTGGGTTTACCCTCATCGAGTTGCTGGTGGTCATCGCGATCATCGCGCTGCTCATCTCGCTGCTCTTGCCCGCACTGGGCAAGGCCCGCAAGGCCGCGCAGATGGCGATCAGCCTCGCCAATCTCCGCGGCATCGCGGGTGCGAGCGAGATGTACCGCAACGAGAACAAGGGCTACTCGCCCATCATGTGGACCGGCCCGGCCGGTCAGCCCCAGGGCGGTGCTGTCGCCAGTGGTTGGTGTACGTGGAGTGCGTGGGGCAAGTACAACGACGGCTGGTGGTTCAACCATTTGGGCGGCGGCATCTACGACCTCTATCCCGCCGACCGCCCGTTGAACCAGTACGTCTATCCGGCTCTCATCGGCGTTCGACCCGCCGCGCGAGTCGCTGCCACCGACGGGGTTCGGGCCAACACCGAGATGAAGATGTTCAAGGATCCCAGCGACATCATCGGGCACCAACAGGCTTGGCCGGGCGAGAACGGGCGGGGGCTTGGTGCCGGCCCGGCGGTCTCCTGCTACAACGACGAGGGGACGAGCTACCAGTGGGCGGCCAAGTGGTGGGACCAGCTCGGTTCGATCACCGTGCCGCCGGGTCAGAACGCGTTCATTTACCGGATGAAGTTTGGACTCAAGCGTCTCCAGCTTGCTGAGTCGTACATTCCCTCGCGCTTCTGCTGGGCCTACGACGAGTACCCCGATCTGGTCGTCAACAGCACCGACGCCAACTACGTTCTCAAGAACGGTTACGGCGACAACAACCGGGGCAACATGTGCTTCTTCGATGGGCACGCGGCATACACCGTTCTGACTCCGGGTGCCAACGCCGAGGCCTACAAGAACGAGCGGTACTCGCTGGTCTTCGAGGATCTGCCGATTCCGTGAGTCGTTCGTGACGATCCATCCCACTCTGAATCGCAGCGAGCACCGCCGAGGTGCTCGCTTTCTTTTTCAGTGCCCGCTCCTTCAGAGCCCGCCGTGCAAGCAAGGGTTGGCGCGGGGTGTTCATTCGCGTTGAATGACTCGATCGTGCCGCGTTGACGATCGTCCATCTGTTATTTGGCGCGGTGGCAGGTCCGGGGCGAACCCTTGCTGGCGCTGCGGGCTCTGAAGGAAGAGCTCTGAGCGCGGCAGGTGGCCATCCAGTCGTTTCCCGTGCTCACACCGCTCACGACCCGGTTGGCGCCGGGGGCTCTGAAGGCGGGGGCGGACTGGGTGACTGCATTCCTATCCTCTCTTCCCATGAACCTCATCCGAACACCATTGGGCATTGCGGTGCAGACTCCGACCGATCAGCTCCTGCTGCGGCACATCATCGGCGTGGGCATGAACTACGCCGCTCACGCCAAGGAGCAGGGCAAGGCCGCACCCGAGCGGCCCGTGCTGTTCAGCAAAAACCCGCTGGCGGCGTGCCTTTCGGGCGACGACGTCGTCATCCCCAAGGTCTGCCAGGACCGCGAGCAGGTGGACTTTGAGGCTGAATTGGCGGTCATTCTGCGGCACCCGATGGACAGGCCGCTGCGGGATATTCCAAAGGCCGACGCGCTCTCGTGCGTGCTGGGGTATTGCTGCGCCAACGACGTGTCGGCCCGGTGGTGGCAGAAGGACGGGGCGGGCGGGCAGTTCAATCGCGGGAAGAGCTTTGACACGTTCTGCCCGCTGGGCCCGCAGGTTGTGCCGTCGGTCCAGCGTGAGATGGCGAAGCCGACATCGATCTTGAAGTCGGGCGTGTACGACTCGGGCGACAGCACCAGGCCGATCGAGGATCCGCAGTCGCTGCGGCTTGTGTGCCGCGTGAACGGGCAGACGATGCAGGACACGCCTACGAGCGACATGATCTTTGACGTGGCGACGCTCATCGCCGAGATCTCGCGCGGGACGACGCTTTTGCCCGGCACGGTGATTTTGACCGGCACGCCAAGCGGCGTGGGCATGGCCCGCACGCCTCCGGTGTTCTTGAAGGAAGGCGACAGCGTCGAGGTGTTCATCCCCGGCATCGGCGTGCTGAAGAATCGCGTGCGGGTCGAGAAGTGAGCATGAGCGAGGAATCTCCAACGCTTCCCGCCGCGCCGCTTGTATCACTTGTGTCACGCCACGTGCCGGTGTTGCCTGCTGAGGTGTTGGCGGCATTGTCCCCCAAGCCCGGCGAGACGTATGTCGATGCGACGGCGGGACTTGGCGGGCATGCGGCCCTCGTCGCGCCGCATCTGTCGCCCGGCGGCACGGTTGTGCTGAATGATGTCGATCCCGGCAATCTCGTGCGTGCGGCAGCGGCGGTTGAGCGGGCTGCGCCGGGCGTGCGGGTGATGGAACTCACGGGAAACTTCGCCGACATGCCGCGGAAGCTCGCGGGTGTGCCGGTGGACATGGTGCTGGCCGACCTGGGCTTCAGTTCCAATCAGATGGAAGACGGCTCGCGCGGGCTGTCGTTCATGCGCGAGGGCCCGCTGGACATGCGGCTTGATCAGACCTTGCCAACGACGGCGGCCGACCTCGTGAACTCGCTTTCGGAAGACGAGCTGACGCGGATTCTGCGCGAGTATGGCGAAGAAATGGGCGCGGGACGCATCGCGAGAAAGGTTGTTCTCGAACGCACTCGCTCACCGATAACTACGACGACTCGGTTCGCGGAAATCGTCCGGACCGCGCTTGGACTCCCCAAAGGACCCAGGAACGGCCCGATCGACCCCGCCACCCGCGCCTTCCAGGCCCTGCGCATCGCCGTCAACGACGAGCTCGGGGCCTTGGAGGCACTGCTGGCGGCTGTGAATCGGGCGGCCCGGCGCTTGTCACCTTCTCGCCCAATTGAACAGGGGACGGAAGGGTGGCTGGTGCCGGGAGCGCGCGTCGCGGTCATCTGCTTCCACTCGCTGGAAGATCGGATCGTGAAGCGGGCGTTTGCGGTGATCGTGGCGTCGGGCCACGCGGAGTTTGTCGGGAAGAAGGGCGTCGGCCGCGGGGGCGGGCCCGTTGAAGCGTCGGAAGCGGAGGTCGCGGCGAACCCAAGGTCGAGATCGGCGAAGATGCGGTGCATCAGGATTGGCAAAGGTCTTGGCGCGTGACAACGCCTGAGTGGCTGGTATGATGGGCGGCGGGTATAGGACCATCAAATCCGAAAGGATTGATGAGACTTTGGGCAACGGCCGGGCAATGGATTGCCCTCATGGCCGTCGGTGCCGATGTTCCTCTATTGGGCCGCCTGGGCCCCGGCAAAGGGTGCCGGGAGGCGGGCAAGGATGCTGCCGTGACCCGTGAACTAAAGCTCGCACTCATCGTTGGCTTTTCACTTGTTTTGGTCGTTGCTGTATTAATCAGCGACTATTTCTCGGCGGCGCGTCGCGGCGACCTCTCGCCGATCGCGGGTGATGATCCGAACAGCCTGCGGATGGTGGGACGATCCCCTGATAAGGCGGATCACTACACACCTGTAGCGCCGATTCAACAGACCGAGGACATCAAGCCTAAGCCCAAGACCGAGGTGCCAGAGGTCATCCACCAGACCGGGCCGCTGAATCCGGACAGGAACGGGCCGATGCCTACTGGCCCTACGTCGACGGCCAAGCCGGATCGGGAGTACTCGATCGCGGAGGGCGACACGATGTACAAGATCGCCAAGAGCACGTATGGCGATGCGTTGCTGCACACCAAGCTGGCCGAGTACAACAAGCTGGTTGAAGGCAAGGGGTTGAAGATTGGGCAGAAGATCATGCTGCCGGCGAAG
>JAYVUC010000018.1:0-19951 GCA_043788295.1 Phycisphaerales bacterium | reverse complement strand
CCCCGTGCGACCATCGAATCGGCCCTGCGGGCCTACTCGGCCACCGGCTCACTCCCGCCATTGCCACCCCGTGCTGTTGCCGTCGGCTGAAGAGTTACGGTTTTTCATTGGCCATCGCGTTTCTGTATACTCTCTTCGTCTCCCCATCTCTTCGTCTCCCCCTCGGAGTCACCCCATGCTCCACCGCCGCACCGTCCTGGGCTCTCTCACCCTCCCCTTCCTCGCCAACGCCGCGTTCGGCACCACGCGCCGCTCACCCTCCCCGCTCTCCATCGCCGATCTCGACGCCATCGCCCAATCCCCAGGCGACCCCCAGACCATCGCCAAGGACGAAGACTTCTGGGCTCCCATCCAGCGCGCCTTCACCCAGGACCGCTCGATCATCAACCTCAACAACGGCGGCTGCTCCCCCGCCCCCGCCTTCGTCCAGGACGCCCAGCGCAAACACCTCGACCGCGCCAACTTCATCCCGCCCCCCATCGCCCTCTGGCGCGAGCAAGAGCCCGCACGCGAGCACGTCCGCGCCGCCATCGCACGCCAGTGGGGCGTCGATCCCGAAGAAATCGCCCTCACCCGCAACTCCTCCGAAAGCCTCCAGATCTGCCAGTTCGGCCACGACCTCACCCGCGGCGACGAGGTGCTCACCACCACCCTCGACTACCCGCGCATGCTCACCACCTTCAAGCAGCGCGAACGCCGCGAAGGTATCGTCCTCAAACAATTCAAGCTCCCCATCCCCAGCGAAAACCCCGCCAACATCGTCCGCCTCTTCGAGCAGAACATCACCTCCAAAACCCGGCTCATCCTCATGAGCCACATCATCAACATCACCGGCCAGATCCTCCCCGTCAAAGACGTCGTCGCCATGGCCCGCACCAAAAACGGCGGCATCCCCGTCATCGTTGACGGCGCCCACGCCCTCGCACACTTTGATTTCAAGCTCCCCGACCTCGCCTGCGATTTCTACGGCGTCTCACTCCACAAATGGCTCTTCGCGCCCCACGGCACAGGCCTCCTCTTCGTCCGCCGAGACAAAATCAAAGGCCTCTGGCCTCTCATGGCCTCGGGCGTCGAGAACGAGAACGACATCCGCAAGTTCGAGGAAATCGGCACCCATCCCGTCGCCGCCACCCTCGCCATCGCCCAGGCCCTCACCTTCCACCAGACCATCGGCGGCCCACGCAAAGAAGCCCGCCTCCGCTTCCTCCGCGACCGCTGGGCCACGCGCCTCCTGAGCCACCCCGGCAAACGCGTCCGCCTTCACACAAGCCTCAAGCCCGCCTTCTCCTGCGGCATCGCCACCGTGCAAATCGACGGCCTCGACACCGGCGAACTCGGCGCCTGGCTCTGGGACAAACACGGCATCCTCACCACCCCCATCAAACACGCCGAGTTCGAGGGCCTCCGCGTCACCCCCAGCGTCTACACCACCCTCGACGAACTCGACCGCTTCTGCGACACCATCGAACACGCCATCGACCACGGCCTCCCACCAAAGGTCTGACCCCCTCACACCACGCCCTCTTCTCTTCTCGAACTCTTCTCGTCTCTGTCTCTTCCTTTCCCTGCCTCTTCTCTTCACCCAAATCTTCTCTTCTCCGATTCTTCTCTCTGTGCTTCCTCTGTGCCTCTGTGCCTCTGTGGTGCGCCTTCGTCTTCACACCCCCGCCTTGCTCTCCCTGATCATCAAAATCGGCAGCCCCGTCCGATGCCTCAGCTTCTCCGCGACACTCCCGCGAATCAAGTCGCCAATCAGCCCGTGCCCGTGCGTCGCCATCGCAATCAGATTCACCCGCTCACGCGCCGCCACCGCCAGGATCCCCGTCGCCGGATCACCCTTCTCCAATGCCACGGTCACCGCGAACCCTTCGGCAATAAGCTCCGCCTGCCGCCGCGCCAGATACGCGCGGTCGTCATCCATCTCAGGCGAGTCCGCAAGGTTCAACGCCTCCTGGTTTCTCGCCGCGAACCCGTCGGCCACATGCACCAAGACCAGCGATGCCCCGTTGAGCCTGGCCAGAGGCCTCACATGCGCCAAGATCGTCTCATCAGTCCCGGTGTTATCCAGCGGAATCAGAATCGTTCGATACATGTGCTGCCTCCGTTTCAGGATACACCCAGCCCCTGACCGTCTGGAAGAGTAAGTACGCGTTGAGCACGACAATCACCGCCGTCACCACCCACGCCAGCACCGCCAGCCACCGCGCGTTCACGAACCGCCCCATCTTCAAGCGGCTCCCCGTGAACAACACCAGCGGCACCACCGCGAACGACAATTGCAGCGACAAAATCACCTGGCTCAGAATCAAAAGCCTGTTCACGCCCGACGACCCGAACATCGCCGCCACGATCACCGCCGGCACAATCGCCACCATCCGCGTGATGATCCTGCGAACCCAAGGCCGCAGCCTGATGTTCAAAAACCCCTCCATCACAATCTGCCCAGCGAGAGTTCCAGTCAGTGTTGCGTTCTGACCCGATGCCAGCAGCGCGACCGCGAAAAGCGTGCTCGCAAGCGAGGCCCCAAGCACCGGCGTGAGCAGCGCATACGCGTCCTCAATCTCCGCCACGCCCTCGTGCTCGGTCCCGTGGAACGCCGCCGCCGCAAGGATCAATATCGCCGCGTTGATGAAGAACGCAAACAAGAGCGCGATCGTCGAGTCCGCCGTCGCGTACCGGATCGCCATCGCCTTGCCCGCCTCGTCCCGCACGTACGCACGAGTCTGCACAATCGACGAGTGCAGATACAAATTGTGCGGCATCACCGTCGCGCCCAATATCCCGATCGCAATGTACAACATCGCCGGATTCGTCACCACCTCGGGCCTGGGCAGGAATCCCGCAAACACCCCCGTCATCTCCGGACTCGACGCGACCAGCTCATACGCAAAACACCCGCCGATCAAAAAAATCATCGCCGCAACGACGCACTCCAGAACCCGGAACCCCTTGTTCTGAAGGAACAAGAGCACCATCACGTCCGCCGCCGTCAGGATCACACCCCACACCAAGGGCAACCCGAAAAGCAGATTGAGCGCGATCGCCGAGCCGATCACCTCCGCCAGGTCGCACGCCGCGATCGCCACCTCGCACAAAGTCCACAACGCAAACGAGGTCTTTGGCCCGAAGTGATCCCGGCACGCCTGCGCCAGATCCCGCCCCGTCGCCACGCCCAGCTTCACCGCCAGATGCTGCAACAAAATCGCCATCAGGTTCGAGATCAGCACCACCGACAGCAGCGTGTATCCAAACCGCGCGCCCCCCGCCAGGTCCGTCGCCCAGTTCCCCGGGTCCATGTACCCCACCGCCACCATGAGGCCCGGGCCGCTGAATACCCACAACTTCCGCAGCACCCCCGCCGACGCGGGCACCGCCACCGACGAGTTCACTTCTGCCAGCGATGGCGTCACCGCCTCACGTCGCCACGCTCGACCTGCTTCTGCCATCTTCCACGCTTCCTTCCACGATACCAATTCGATCATCCAGAAGTGTAGCATAGGCTACACTTTTGCCCGGCACAACTCGTCCTCTCCAGACACCCCGGGCAAGTCCCGCCACGCCGCCCGCCTCGCCTCTACGCTCACACATGCGCCGCCCCAACCCACTCACTCTCATCCTCGCCGGCCTCGTGGCGCCTCTGACCACTTCCATGCTCCCAGGCTGCGAGCGCGCCGCCCCCGCCGCACCCGTCATCGCCACGCTCACCGCTCGTGGCCGCATCGAGTCCCTCCCAGAAACAGACAACCCCGCCTCCGGCCTCTCCATCTGGCACGAGGACATCCCGGGCTGGATCCACGACGACGGCTCCAAGGGCATGCGATCCATGCCCATGGAGTTCCCGCTCGCCCCCAATGTCTCGCTCCAAGGCCTCGCCGTCGACGACAAAGTCGAGTTCGTCGTCGAGCAGTTCAAATCAGGCCCGATCCCCCACCGCCTGATCCGAATCCAAAAACTTCCCGCCACCATCGAACTCAACTTCAATCACATGTACTAAGCGGGTGGCACGGGCTTCCAGCCCGTGTACTTCAGGCTCCGAAACAACCACAAAGCACCGCCGAAACGGGTGGGCCACGACGCGCCCACATAAAACGCGCCCATGAAAAAACCCGGCGTCCAGAGCAAGATGCTCGAACACCGGGTCTCGTGGGGGTCAATCCTCGTGGGCGTCAAACTTGAACCGGCTTTGAGTGAAACTCGCGGCCGGACACCCTTTATTCGCCTCAACTGCCCCGCCGGTTCCCAACACAATCACTTTCTTCCAAATATTTTTCCCCCGCTCATTTCCCGGACCTTCCATGGCCCATTTCCACTACGCTCCGCCATGCCCCCTGACCCCGCATCACGGCCCGAACTCCTGGTGATCCAAACCGAGGACCTCGACGCCCCCGCAGCCGCCTGGCTCGCCCAGCGCTGCACGCTCGTCCATGTTCCCTTCTCCGACACCGCTCGCCTCGCCGAATCGCTCCCAATGGCCGCCGGACTCATCGTCCGCACCTACACCAAAGTCGATGCACAACTCCTGAATCGCGCCCCGCTCCTGAAAGTCGTTGCCCGTGCTGGAGTTGGCCTCGACAACATCGACCTCGCCCAATGCCGCCACCGCGGTATCACCGTCGTCTCCACACCCGACGCCAATGGCTCCGCCGTCACCGAACTCCTCATCGCAACCCTCCTCGACATCCTGCGTCCCCGGCTCTTTCTCAACACGGCAATCCCACCAGTCCAGTGGGTCACCCTGCGGAAAGAACTCACCGCCCTTCGACAGCTCGAAGGCCTCACCGTTGGGATTCTGGGTCTCGGCAAGGTCGGCGCCCGCGTCGCACGCGTGGTGGCTGCTTTCAACGCCCGCGCGATCTATCACGACCTTCGCGAGATTCCCGAAACCGCCCGCGCGGGTGCCTCGCCCGTCTCATTCGATCAACTCCTCGCACAGAGCGACATCCTCACCATCCACGTCGATGGCCGCCCCGCGAATCGCCACCTGCTCGCCGCAGCCCAATTCGCAAAGCTCAAACCCAGCGCGATCTTCATCAACACAAGCCGCGGGCTCGTGGCCGACACCGCCGCCCTCGCCGCCTTTCTGCGCGCAAACCCCGCCGCGTCGGCGATCCTCGACGTTCACGACCCCGAGCCCATCGCCGCCGACAACCCACTCCTGGGCCTGCCCAACGCCCGTCTCACGCCGCACATCGGTGCCGCCACCGCACAGGCCCATGCCAACATGAGCTGGGTGGTCCGCGACGTGTGGCGCGTTCTCAACAACGAGGCGCCCGCGTTCCCGGCGTGATCGCACGCGAACCCCGACACGTCACGACCCTCGGCGAAGTTCCTCCGCCTGCAGCTTGCGCTGCTCAGCCTGCTGATACACACGCTTCACGACCGGCAGCAGTATCCCCATGATCGAGACCATCAGTGCTCCCAGCAGCAAAAACGGAAAGATGACGTGCCCGGGCTGCTCCTGAATCCACGCCACCAGTGCCACCGCAAGCGACGCAAATCCCAGCACGATAAACCCGGTCATCACCGCCAGGATCGGCCCCCGGTACTTCCCGCGCGGCGCACAAACGCCGATCAACGGCCCCATCACACCCCCGCCCAGCGTTCCAAAGGCCGCACCCGCCACGCCGCCCACAATTCCCGCCTGCTGCACCGTAAACCATTCGACCACAAGGCACCTCCTTTATTCGCCCCTACCGCTCAAACTCACCGCCGAAACCCGCGCCTCAGCCGCCTGCGCGCGGACCACGTCCCGAATCGCCCGCGCCGCCCCGGGGGAGAGTTCATTCCGCTCGACCAACGTCGCCAGAAGCTCATTGACCGCGTCGGGCTTTCGCCCTTCAACCAGACCCCGAAGCCGCTCAATCACACGATCAAGCCGCGCCCGAATCGTCGGGTAACTGACGCCGTACGCCTCAGCCAACTCCTTCAGCGACCCCGACCGCAGGACAAGCTGGAGGATCAAATCGAGATCGTCACGCTGGAGCCCTGTTATGGGGTGGTCGGTAACGTGAGCGGGCTGAAACTTTGACAAATCGAAAGCCATGATTGATATTATTCATATTCCTTTCGATTTGTCAAGTACAACTAAATAAATCAAAACGATACAGAAAGAGTGAGAAATGGAGCACTCAAACCTCGGGCTGGCACGCCCTGGTTCACCCCTTTGGGCGCACAAAAGGCGACTTGCACCAGGATGCTCGCTGTGACGTTCGCAACCACAGCTCAGGCCTTTGGGTCTCGCGCAAATCAGGCCGCGCCGCGGTGTACCCACGCCTTGCGGCGAACAGTTCACCTCCTCGTGCGCCCATGGTGGCACGCGTGAGCGAGACGTGACCTCACGATCTCGGCGTAGCATTGCCCGATGCGACGACGTGTGGTCATCACGGGGCTTGGCGCGGTCTCTCCTCTGGGTGTCGGCTTCGCGCCGCTGTGGGAAGGGCTGTGCGCCGGCAAATCGGGACTCGGCCCCATCACGCGGTTCGATGCGTCCGGCTTCGCGTGCAAGCTCGGCGGCGAGGTCAAAGACTTTTCCGCCAAAGACCATGTGCCCAAGCACTACCGCAAGGCCGTCAAGGTCATGGCGCGCGACACCGAGCTTGCCGTTGCCGCCGCGAAGTTCGCCGTCGAGGACGCGGGGCTCATCACGCGCGCGTCCCTTGGCGATGACGCCACAGGCGAGACAACCTATCCGGGCACTCGCACGGGCTGCCACATCGGCGCGGGGCTCATCACGGCCGAGGCCGAGGAACTCACCAGCGCGCTGGCGACCGCTGTGGACCCCGCCACCGGCACATTCGACATCAAGGCGTGGGGCGGCGTGGGCCTGACCAATCTTCAACCGCTGTGGATGCTGAAGTATCTGCCCAACATGCTCGCGTGCCATGTGACGATCATCCACGGGGCCGAAGGCCCCAGCAACACGATCACATGCGCCGACGTGAGTGGCATTCTTTCGATCGGCGAGAGCTCGCGCGTGATCGAGCGCGACGCCGCCGACCTGTGCTTCGCGGGTGGCGCCGAGAGCAAGCTCAACCTGATCGGAATGCTTCGGCTGCAATTCGCGGGCCGCATCGGCGACACGGGCGAAGAAACCGACGGCTCGCGGGCCCTGATGCCATACGACGGGCGCTCGGTGGGCGTGCCGGGCGAGGCGGGCGGAATCCTGACACTCGAGTCGGAGACCACCGCCAAAGCGCGCGGCGCAAAGCAGTACGCCCAGATCGCCGGATTCGCCGCGACCCACTGCGGCTGGCCGCCGTATATGACCGATCAGGAGCGCGTGGGCTCTCGCGGCGTGCTGAACCGGAGCCTGGGCTACGCGATCTGGCGGGCACTCAACGACGCGGGAATCGAGCCCGGCGACATCGACGCGATCGTGCCGCAGGCCGCGGGCTCGGGGCTCGAAGACGGCGGCGAGGTTGGCGCGCTCCGCAATGTGTTCGGCGACCGCATCAAGAAAGTCCCACTCGTCACCCTCACTCCCAACATCGGCACGTGCGCCGCGGGCTCGGGCGGGCTCATGGTGGCCGTCGCAGCCAAGTGCCTCGCGGAGCAGAAACTTCCCGCACGCCTGCACGCGGGCAAGCCCGATTCAACCCTGATGGCGGGCGCCGCGCCCTCGCGCCGGGCCGCGCTCAATTACATCCTGGTCTGTTCCAGCTCGCTGGGCGGCCAGAACGGGGCGATCGTCCTCAAAGCAATCGAATAACCTCTACACACACTTGCACACACTTGAAGGAGTTCCCGATCATGACTGGTGATTATCGAGGCGGACAAGGGAATTACGGCGAGAGCGAAGGCCGCGGCGGATATCGCGGAGCGCCGCGCGGGGGGGGCGGTGGACGTGGCGGCGAGGGGGGTGGCGGGGGCGGACGCGAGCGACGCGGCATCCCGCTCTCGGCGCTCGATCCAGTGCTGACCGCCGTCAGCCACAAGGTGATCGGCGCGGCACGCGACGTGCACGTCGCGCTGGGCTCGGGCTTCGCCGAATCGGTGTACGCCGAGGCGCTCAAAAACGAGCTGACCGCCCAGGGCATCCAGTTCAAGATGGCCCACAGCTTTCCCGTGAAGTACAAGGATCAGGTGGTGGGCCAGGTGATCGCCGATTTCTACATCGACGGCCTGTTCGTGCTGGAAGTGATGGCCGAGCCGCGGGACATCTCGGGCGGCGATCGCTCCGCGCTGCGGGCGCAGCTCAAGGCCGCGGGCGTCGATCTGGGGCTCATCATGAACTTCGCGGGCCGGCGGCTCATGGATGGGCTCGTCCGCGTGCTCAACGTCGACAAGATCAACGCAGCCCGCGGCGAAGAGTTCCACCACGACGACGAGCCCGAGGGCAACACGGCACCGGGCCAGACAATGGACTTTGACGATCGCGGATGAATCGGAAAGTGAAAGACATGAGCACGAGGCGAGTGGTCATCACGGGAATGGGCTGGGTCACGCCGCTCGGGCACGAGCTCGAAGCGGTGTGGGCCGCGCTGCTCGCGGGCAAGTCGGCGTTCGGGCCGGTGACGCGGTACGACGCCTCGACGTTGCCGACCAACTTCGCCGCCGAGGTCAAGGGCTTCGATATCGGCCGGTTCTTCGGCGACACGTCGTACCTCAACGCCACCGGCACATCGACGCAGTTCGCGCTGGCCGCGGCGTCGATGGCGTGGAAGCAGTCGGGGATGGGCGAGGCGGCCGAGAGCGGCGCGGCGAACACCAACGACGTGGGCGTGTACCTTGGAGCCGGAGAGGGAACGCTCGATTTCGAAGAGTTCGTTCGTTCGAACTTGGCGGGATGGAATCGAGAGACGCGCAGCATCGAAGGGAAGGCGTGGGCCGCGACGGCACTGAAGGCACTCAAAGCCCATCTCGAGATCGAGCAAGAGCCCAATATCACGCTGGCGTACGTGGCCGAGATGCTCGGGTGCCGCGGGCCGTCGTTCAATTGCATGACGGCGTGCGCGGCGGGCACCCAGGCGGTGGGCGAGGCATTCGAGATCATCAAACGCGGCGACGCCGTGGCGATGCTCGCGGGCGGCAGCCACACCATGATCCACCCGCTGGGCATGTCGGGCTTCATCCGCCTGACGGCGATGAGCCAGCGGCGCGAGACGCCGGGGACGGCGGCCCGCCCCTTCGATCTCACGCGCGACGGATTTGTGATGGGCGAGGGCGCGGGCATCCTTGTGCTGGAGGAACTTGAGCACGCCAAGCGGCGCGGGGCGAACATTCTCGCCGAGGTGACCGGTTACGGCGCGTCGGCGGATGCGTTTCGCATCACGGACATTCAGCCCCAGGGCAAGGGCGCGATGACGGCGATGTCGCTCGCGCTGAAGCAGGCCGGGATCGACCCGCGCGAGCCCGACGCCAAGGGCCGCCCTGCGGTGCAGTACATTTCGGCCCACGGCACGGGCACGAAAGAGAACGACAAGATCGAGACGCTCGCGGTGAAGGGTGTGTTCGGGCCGATGGCCCCGCGCGTGCCGTTCAGCTCGATCAAGAGCATGATGGGGCATCTGATCCAGGCGGCGGGGGCGGTGGAGCTGATGACGTGCGTGATGGCGATTCGCACCGGCTGGGTGCCGCCCACGATGAACCTGCACAACCCCGATCCCGAGTGCGACCTTGATTACGTGCCCAACAAGGCCCGCGATCTCAACGGCGGGGGGGGCGTGGACGTGTGCCTCTCGAACAGTTTCGGTTTCGGCGGGCAGAACAACACGCTGGTGGTGAGGCGGTTCGTCGATTGAGTTCGCCGCAATCAAGCCCTTCACTCGTCCACCGCGACGTGGCACTCGCCCAGCGACTCGAACGCACAGAGGTTGCGGTGACCAACTCGGTGATGATCGCCGCACGCGAGGGGAACCCGAGCTCCAAGGCTGTGTCGCTCGAGGTCGCGGGCGGAATGGCGATGATTCTGAGTCCGGGCTCACCGTTCAACAGCGTGAAGGGCATGGGACTGCATGGCGCGGTGACTGCCGCGGACATCGATGGCGTTGAGGCATTTTTCGCGGCGCACGGCGGGGGCAATGTGATCGTGGATGTCTGCCCGCTCGCGGACCCGAGCCTTTGGACGCTGCTGGGCGAGCGCGGGTACCGGCTCGCCGAGTTTGAGAACGTGCTGGTGCGACCGATTCTTGCCCAAGACTGCGATCAGCCGATCTCGCCGGGCGTGATCGTCGCCGAAGTGACGGCCGAGGAAGGCGAGCTTTACGCGCGCACGCTTGCGATTGGTTTTTCGGGCGAGCCCGAGCCACCGGATTGGATGATGGAGCTTGGACGCAACGCCCTTCGCATCCGCGAGAGCACGCGGTTTCTGGCGCGCCTCGATGGACGGGTTGCGGGAGCGTCGGGACTTCGCAGGCACGACGGGCTCGCGGCGTTTCTTGGCATGGCGACTCTTCCCGATGCCCGCAATCGCGGTGTGCAGACGGCGATCATCCGCGAGCGGATTCGGCGTGCGGCGGAGATGGGGTGCGACCTGGCGAAGGTCGATGTGAAGCCCGGGTCGGGCTCGCATCGCAACTTCGAGCGCCACGGCTTCACGATCGCGTACACGCGGGCGCAGGTAGTCAAGTCGCTGCTGTTGAGCGCGTGATGTGGGCGGAGTCTAGCTCACACCCCAGAAGAGCCCCAGGCCCAGCAACAGCAGCACGATCGCCGTGATGACGACGTAGTTCTTGTCGCGTTCCATCGCGAAGGTCACGAGGGAGAAGGCGACGCGAGCGACGGGCGTGGCGATGAGGACGAGCACGCCCAGGGCCATGAGCCCCCGGGGTTCGAGTCTCGCGGCGGCTGATAGCACGGCGGTTGGCGAGGTGAGACGGCCCGCGACGCCTGCGAACGACGCGAGTGGTGCGCGGGGCTCGGCGCGGGCGAGGGAGAGCACGAGACCGAGTGTGCAGAGAGCGGCGGCGAGGTAGACGCCGGCGATCATGAGGCGCGCGAGTCGCAGGTTGATGCGGCTGACGGTGGTTTCCATCTAGATGTCTCCCTTGATGGCATGGAAAACGAGCTGCAGGCCTGCCACGGCGACGGTGATGGCAAAGACGATGCGGAGCCTGCGGACCTTGGCTCGGGCGAGAACTTTGGTGCCGATGAACGCACCGGCCATCGCCCCCAGCGCGACGGGAGCGCAGAGTGAGGGTTCGATCTGTCCGCGGCGGAGATAGACGCCCGCTGAGGCGGCTGCGGTGACGCCGATCATGAAGTTGCTGGTGGTGGTCGAGACTTTGAAGGGCAGTCGCATGAGGCGGTCCATTGCGAAAACCTTTACGACACCCGAGCCGATGCCGACGAGCGCGGAGAGGGTGCCGGCGAAGAACATGACGGCGAGCGCGCCGGGAACTTGATGGACGCGATAGCTCTTGATGCCATCGGGGGTTGGATAGGTGCCGTCGAGTCGGAGGCGCTGGGCGAGCGGGTCGGGTGTGTTGTCGCCCGGGCTGGGCTTTGGCTCCTTGGTCGCGTTCCACGCCGACCAGAAGAGGACGGCGGAGAAGATGTAGACGATGATGTCGGTGCGAAGGAAACCGGCGAGGTAGGCCCCGAGCAGAGCCCCCGCCGTTGTGGCGACTTCGAGGAGCATCGCCACGCGTGTGTTGGTGTATCCCTCGCGGACGTATGCGGCGGCGGAGCCAGAGCTGGTGGCGATGACGGTGACGAGTGAGGCACCGATGGCGTACTTGAGATCGACGCCGAACGCGAGGACGAGGAGCAGAATGATGACCACACCGCCGCCCAGGCCCGTGAGGGCGCCGAGGACACCCGCAGCGAGGGAGGAGATGAAGACGAGGCTGGTGAAGAGGATCGGTGTCAGTGCGAGTCCTTTGTGCTGGATTCAGCATACGGCACGCGGCCTGCTCGCGCGCTTCCGATCGAGTAGACTCCGTAACGATGTCCGTGACCACGCCACGTTCTGAAGTTGAACGCACCTTCGGTGAGGACGCCGCCTTTCTCGCGGCTCACAGGCCGACGATCGTGCTGGCGCGGGGTGATTCGCGGATCGCGGTGGTGCCGGCGCTGCAAGGGCGGGTGATGACGAGCACGGCGGCGGGCGATACGGGCACGTCGTTTGGTTTCATCAAGCGTGAGCTGATCGCGTCGCCTCGGGTGATGCCGCACATCAATCCGTATGGCGGGGAGGATCGGTTCTGGATCGGGCCCGAGGGCGGGCAGTTCGCGATTTTCTTCGCGCCGGGGTCGCCGGATTTTTCGTTTGCGCATTGGCAGACGCCTCGTGCGATCGACACGGATGCGTTCGACGTGGTCGCCCAGACCGAGACGAGCGTGCGCCTTGGGCATGTGGCGTCACTCGTGAACTTCTCGGGCACACGGTTCGAGGTGCGGATCGATCGCACGGTTTCGCTGCTGGATTCGGCCGCTGTTGCGGCGGAGGTGGGCGTTGAGGTGGGCGGGGCAAGATGCGTGGCGTTTGAGAGTGAGAACACGCTCACGAACGTGGGGCGCGAGGCGTGGACGAAGGCGACGGGTCTTTTATCGATCTGGATTCTGGGGATGTTCAAGCACTCGCCGCGGACGACGGTGGTGGTGCCGTTCAAGAGTGGCGACGGCCCAGCGATCGTTGACGATTATTTCGGCACAGTTCCGGCGGATCGGCTCAGGGTCACGGGCGACTGCGCGTTTTTCAAGGGCGACGGGCGGTTTCGCAGCAAGATCGGCGTGCCGCGAGGGCGTGCGCTGCCGATCTGCGGCAGCTATGCACCGAGTGATCGGGCGGAGGGCAATCTTCTCACGCTGGTGAGCTACACGCTGCCGGCGGATGCGATCGACTATGTGAACAGCATGTGGGCGATGCAGAAGGAGCCTTATGCGGGCGACGTGGTAAACAGCTACAACGACGGCCCGACGGAGCCGGGTGGCGAGGCGTTCGGGCCGTTTTATGAGCTTGAGACATCGTCACCGGCGGCGGAGCTCGTGCCGCAAGCCTCGATCACGCACCGACACAGGACAATTCACCTGATGGGAACCCGGGCCGAGCTTGATCGGGTGGCACGGAAGGTGCTGGGTGTGAGCATCGACACGATCGAGCGTGCGCTGTGAGTTCGCCAGGGCCGGATGTCCGCATGAACTGGGCAAACCTGTTGTTCTTACACTGGCGGGTGGACCCGGCGGTGATGCGGGTGATTGTGCCGGGGCCACTGGAGATTGATGTGTATGACGGCTCGGCGTGGATCGGGCTTGTGCCGTTCAGCATGGAGGACTGCGAGTTTCGAGGCTTCAACTGGGTACCGGGGACTGCGAACTTTCACGAGTGTAACGTCCGCACGTATGTACGGATCGAGGGCAAGATCGGCGTGTGGTTTCTGAGTCTGGATGCCCAATCGCTGCTGGCGGTCTTGGGCGGGCGGTGGGACTGGAGCCTCAACTACATCCACAGCCGCTTCGCCGTGAGCCGCACGGGCGATGTGATCGACTACTCGGTTGATCGGCGGCGCGGCCCGTGGCCTGCGGCGCACACGCGGGTGAAGTGGCGCACCGGCGAGTTGTTGCCGCCGAGTGTGCCGGGGTCGCTTGAGCACTTTCTGACCGAGCGGTACTGGCTGTTCACGCGGCGACGGGGCAGGACCATGGCGGGTGAGGTGCGGCATGTGCCGTGGCCTTTGCGGCGGGCGGAATTGCTGGAATTGGACGACACGCTGATCGCGGCGGCGGGCGTGAAGGTTTCGGGGGAGCCGTTTGTGCTGGCGAGTGAACATCTGGCGGTGGATGGGTATGGGCTGCGGGGGGGGTGATGCGGCGTCCAACCCCCCCCCGGCTGGCGCCGTGGGCTCTGAGGGGGCACTGATGGGTGTGAATCCCTATTGTTGATGATGCCGCTTCGA
Source organism: Phycisphaerales bacterium (assembly GCA_043788295.1). Taxonomy (GTDB): domain Bacteria; phylum Planctomycetota; class Phycisphaerae; order Phycisphaerales; family UBA1924; genus UBA2396. Next base: position 6,116 of record JAYVUC010000018.1, on the reverse strand, counting down.
CTTCACAACACACTCACGCGGGCGATCGAGCCCTTCACGCCGCTGGACCCGTCGCATGTCACGTTTTATTCGTGCGGCCCGACGGTGTACGACGACGCGCACATCGGGAACTTTCGCAGCTTTCTGGCGGCGGATGTGCTGCGGCGGTGGGTGGAGAGCCCGCTGTGCGAGGTGACGGTCGGGGAGGGGAGGAGACCCGGTTCGGAGAACCGGGCCACCATGAACCGGGCCACCATGAGCCGGGCCGGCGTACACAAGGGCCCGCGGCGTGTGACGCATGTGATGAACATCACCGATGTGGGGCACATGACCGACGACGCCGAGGGAGGCGAGAGCGGCGAGGACCGGATGGCGGTGGCGGGACGGCGGATCGCGGAGGCGAAGAAGAGCGGGACGCTGCCGGCGGGCGCGGAGGTTGATCCGAGCGATCCGTACCAGATCGCGCGGTTTTATGAGGGCCGATTTCGCGATGATGCGATCAAGCTGGGGCTCAGGCTGGCGATCGAGGCGAAAGGCGACCCGACGCTCATGCCACGGGCGACCGACAACGTGGGTGGGATGATCGAGGTTGTGCAGCGGCTCATCGCGAGCGGGCACGCGTATGTTGTCGGGCAACCGGGCGGGCGGGTGGTGTACTTCCGCGTGAGGAGCTTTGAGGCGTATGGCTTGCTCAGCGGCAACACGATCGACAAGCTGCGTGAGGGCGAGGGTGGACGAATCAGCGCGGACAATCAGTCGGCCAAGGAACATCCGGCGGACTTTCTCCTGTGGAAGGAGGACGCGCGGCACATCATGAAGTGGGAGAGCCCGTGGGGGCCTGGGTATCCGGGGTGGCACATCGAGTGCACCGTGATGAGCGTGAACCGGCTTGTCGGAGCCCGAAGCGCGGGTGAGGGGAGCGGCGGGCCCTCGACGCTCGCAACGCTGCGTGTTCCTGATTCCGGGCCGCTGTTTGATCTGCACTCGGGGGGCGAGGACAATATTTTTCCACACCACGAGTGCGAGATCGCGCAGGGGTGCTGCGCGTTCAACGAGCGGCCCGGCGGTGCGCCGCTGGCGGGGATGTGGTTTCATCCGAGGTTCTTGTTTGTCGAGGGACAGAAGATGTCCAAGAGCAAGGGGAACTTTTTCACGGCGCGAGATCTGTTTGCGAAGGGGTACGAGCCCGGTGCGGTGCGGCTTGAGCTGATCAAGAACCACTATCGCAGCAACGCCGATTTCCGCGAGCAGGGGCTCAAGGACAGCCAGCGGATGATCGACCGCTGGCGGCGCGTCGTCGATACGGCGGCGGGACACAACCTTGCCGGGCAGGGTGCACGGGACGCGGCGATGCTCGCCTTCGCCGACGCGATGCACAGCGATCTGAATGTGGCGGCGGCGATCGCGGCGGTGAACACGTGGACGAGCGGCGTTGAGAAACCGGGGATCGAGGACGCGGCGCTGATGAAGACGTTTGATGGCACGCTGGGCGTGCTCGAACTCGAGCGGACGGCGAACGTGGCGACGGGCATCGCGGTGTACCTCGCGGGTGTTTCGCCCAGCGACGAGGTGGAGGCGTTGCTGGCGGAGCGCAAGGCGGCAAAGGCTGCGAAGGATTTCAAGAAATCCGACGCGATCCGCGACCAGCTTGCGGCCAAGGGGCTGGCGATCAAGGATGTGGCGGGTGGCAAGGTGGAGGTCGGACGGCGGTAGCTGCGAGCCCTATCCTTGGGTTCGATGAGTTCACCGCTGGTCATGTTGTGTCCGGGCCAAGGCGCCCAGGCTGTGGGGATGGGGAAGTCGTGGCACGACGCCCAGGCCGAATCGCGGGCTGTTTTTGAGCAGGCCGACCGCGTTCTTGGCGGGCGTTTGGGCGTGCAGTTGTCGTCGCTGTGCTTCGAGGGCACGGCGGAGCGGCTCAACCAGACGGACGCGAGCCAGCCGGCGATTTTCGTGGCGTCGTATGCGTGCTGGAAGGGACTTTTGGCGCGGTGGCCGTTTGGCAATGGCGAGACGCCGCTGGCGGGGGCTGGGGGCTTGTCGCTGGGCGAGTACACCGCGCTGTGTGTGGCGGGGGCGATCGGGTTTGAGGATGCGCTGGAGCTTGTGACGCTTCGCGGGCGGGCGATGCAGGACGCGGCCCAGGCATCGGCCGGGGGTATGGTGGCGTTGATCGGGGCGGATGAGCCGCGAGCGATGCTGGTGTGCGACGAGGCTCGCGGGGCGGAGGTGCTGGTCTGTGCGAACTTCAACGCGCCGGGGCAGGTTGTGATTTCGGGAAGCAAGTCGGCGTGCGAGCGGGCGGTGGCGGCGGCGGCGAAGATGAGCCTGCGGGCCCAGGTGCTCGCGGTGGCGGGCGCGTTTCACAGCCCGCTGATGCAGCCTGCGGCCGACCGGCTGGCGGCGGCGCTGGCGAAGACCACGATCGATGCGGCGCGATGCCCGGTGGCGTGCAACGCGACGGGAGCAGCGTACGTGGCGGGCAATGATTTTGCGGGGAGCGTGCGGCGGTCGCTTGTGGATCAGCTGACGAGTCCTGTCCGCTGGAGCCAGAATGCTCAGTGGCTCGCGTCCAACTGCACGGGCGAGTTTCACGAGCTCGCGCCTGGGAAGACTCTGGCGGGTCTGATGCGCCGGATCGACAAGAATATCAAAGTAAGCACGCATGAAGAAGGGTGACCACACATGAAGAAGCTTGAGTCGCTGCGGCCGATCGTTCGAGTCCTGGCTCTCTCGGGCCTGTCGCTGATGGCGGTTGTCGGCATGACGGCGATGGAAGGGTGCAAGAAGAAGGAGATCGTGAAAGTGGCACCGCCGCCACCACCCCCGCCGCCGCCAGCGGCTCCCGAGGCGATCGACTTAAAGGCACTCGCGTAGACGCTCAGGGCGAGCAAGAAGGTGGCGTTTGCCGAGGGAGCGACGACCAACAAGGAAGCCTTGGCCAAGGCGATCATCGACCTGGCCGACGCGATTGCGCGGGGTGACGACAAGAAGTTTGCGGGACTGATCGGGCCCGAGGAGAAGACGCTTCTCAGGAGCCTGACATCGTCGGGTGATTGGAAGGAAGAGACGAGCCGGATCGAGGGCGTGCGGATTTTGAACATCCGCGAGGGCGGTGATGTGGCGGCGTCGGTGGCTATTGCGGCAGATTCGGGCGCGGATTCGTCGCTGGTGAGCCTGCTCAAAGTGCAGTTGAAGATGATGCCGCCTGAGGCGAAGGCAGAACTCGCCAAGTCGCTCGGGCATGAGCCGACGGAAGCGGACACGGACAAGCTGATCGAGATGGCAAGAAATCAACTCGCGACGCTGAGGGAAGGGGGAACTCTTCCGGGGATGGAGAATATTTCGCCCGAGATGATGAAAATGGCAACCGAGCACCTTGAGAAGATGATTACGGCGTATGACGAGTCGGTCGCGGCGAAAAAGGCGGCTGCGCCGGCCGACGCCGCATCCGCCGACAGCGACACCAAGTTCACGGTCGTCTTCGCGGTGCAGGAGCCGGGTTCGGCGTTCGCGCAGTCGTGGGTGGCGGTGCCGCTGGGCGAGAAGTGGGTCTTCAAGGCGAGCTCGGGACAGCTTCCGGCGAGCCGAGTGCGCGCGTCGGAGTTTGATGTGCTCTTCGGCGGCGGCGGCGGCGACGCCGACAAGCCCGCGGACAAACCGGCCGACGACAAGCCCAAGGACACGACTCCGGCCCCCGTGGCGCCTCGCGGCAGCAAGGGCGGGGGCTCGAGGGGCGGCTGAGGCTGGTGACTCTGGCGGTGCTGCATTTGTGACACCGCTCTCCAGAGCGGTGATTGTCTTGAACGGTAACGCAAAGCCAACACCGCTCTGGAGAGTGGTGTCACCACGGAACCGAACATGGCAGAATCAATCATGCGCGTTGCGATTGTGACGGGCGCGAGTCGCGGCATCGGCAAGGCGGTCGCGCTTCGGCTCGCCAAGGATGGGCGGCATGTTGTGCTGATGGCACGGAGCGAGGGGCCGCTGGGCGACTTGAAGCACGAGATCGAGCAGGCGGGGGGGAGGGCGTCGGTGAAGGCGTGCGACATCGCCAACTCGGCGGCGCTGACGGCGGCGATCGAGGCGGTGGTGGATGAGCATGGGCGGCTGGATATTCTGGTCAACAACGCGGGGATCACCAAGGACGGGCTCATGCTGCGGATGAGCGATGAGGACTGGGGGAGCGTTTTGCAGACCAACCTCACGTCGGCGTTTGTCGCGGCCCGCGTTGCCGGGCGGGCGATGATGAAGAACCGCTTCGGGCGCATCGTGAACATCGGCTCGACGAGCGGTGTGGTGGGCAACGCGGGGCAGGCGAATTATGCGGCGGCGAAGGCCGGGCTGGTGGGGCTTTCCAAGTCGATCGCACGCGAGCTTGGCGGCAAGGGCGTGACGTGCAATGTTATTGCGCCGGGGTACATTCAGACTGATATGACGGCGGCTTTGCCCGACGAGATCAAGCAGAAGATCCAGGAGGTGGTCGCGGTGAGGCGGCTGGGCACGCCCGAAGACATCGCGGCGGCGGTGGCGTATGCGACGAGCGATGAGGCGGGTTTTTTGACGGGGCAGGTGCTGATTGTGGATGGCGGGATGACGATGGCGTAGGGGGTGGTCGACTCACAAGGCCGATGCCACCCACGGACTTTCGATACCATCATGGAATGCCGATCTTCCTCAACAACTGCAAGAATCGCCCCCACGCCAAATACTACGGAGCCGACGCTTTCTATGACCTCGATCGTACCGGCTCACACGCCAAGAAGGCCGTGAATCTTGCCGCCGGGGGCAAGGAGCATGAGGATTGGATCGGCCACTACCGGCTTGGCGGCGTCGGGAGACTTGATCTTGGGGGAGCCGACGAGGAGGCGGGTCTCGCCCTTGTCGTCGCTCATGTTGAACCTCGCCGTTAGCGTATCAGGGCGCCGGTCCATCGCACCACTCCCCCATCGCATACCCTGATTCCATGCGAGAACCATCGGCTTTGCCCCTCAACAATCCGGCCCGCGGCGAACGGCTTCAGCGGGTGATGGCTGACGCGGGGGTGGCGGCGCGGCGGGCGTGTGAGGCGTTGATTGAGCAGGGGCTGGTGCGGGTGAATGGGCGGAAGGCGGATCGGCTGCCGATCTTTGTTGATCCGGCGAGCGACAAGATCGAGGTGCAGGGGCGGGTGCTGAGGCCGCCCGAGCGGCTGCTGTATGTGATGCTGAACAAGCCGACGCGGACGCTGGGGCAGCCTGGGGAGCGGGCGGACGATGACAGGCCGCGTGCGATCGATTTGATTGACCATCCGGCGAAGCCACGGCTAGTGGCGGTGGGCGGGCTGGACTTTGACACGACGGGGTTGATGCTGTTCACGAACGACGGGGAGCTTGTGAACAAGCTGACGCATCCGCGATTTGGGGCGACGCGGGTGTATGAGGCTGTGGTGCGCGGGATGATGAAGGGGGAGACGATCCGGGCGCTGGCGAAGGGTATATTCGTGATGGAGGAGACGGCGGAGAAGGAGGAGGAGTCCGCAGCGGAAGCGGCGGTGAAGGCGGGCGCGACAAAAGTGCTGAAGAAGAAGAAGGTGGCGAAGCGGACAACGCGGCGCGGGCCGAGCGGCAATAGCGGGCGGGGGAGCGACGACGAGCGGGGCACACGGTCGCGCAAGATCCATCTGGATGTGCGGGTGGCGGCGGCGACGGCGGAGCGTTCGACGCTGGAGATCACGGTGCGGGTGGGGCGCGACGACGAGATACTGACGGCGCTGCAGATCATGGGGCATCCGGTGAAACGGCTAACGCGGGTGGGAATCGGCGGGCTCAAGCTGCGGGAGCTGGCGATGGGCAGGTGGCGTGAGCTGAACAAGATCGAGTTGAACGCGATACGCAAGGGGCTGCATCGTTCGGAGGCGACGGGCGGGCGTGGGGCTGCACCGGAGCAGCGGATTGTGACGACGGGAGTGGTGGAGAGGCCGGTTGTGGATGGGCCGGATGTTTCGAGCCGCAAGCCTCGGGTGATCAGCGGGAAGTAAGCGACTGGAAGGCGAGCATGTCCGAGCAACAAATGAGTCCAAAGCCGGCGAGTCCGAGGCCGGGGCACGCACCGGGGCCTGGGATCATGTCGGAGACGGGGCGAGCGATGCTGGGGCT
>JAYVUC010000017.1:0-6135 GCA_043788295.1 Phycisphaerales bacterium | reverse complement strand
TAAATCTCATCCACATACCACTTGTGCTGTGCACCCCGCGCGAACGAACCGAAATACCGCACAAGCTTGTCGGCACGCGACGCCGCTGCCGTCGTTCGGCCCTGATAGTGCAGCAGGAACGCGACCGCGATGCCCAGCAGCCCGATACCGCCCGAAACATAGTACATCAGCGTGTGCGGATTGCCGCCCAGGAAATCGCCCGCAAACAGTTTGCCCGTACCGTCCACATTGGCCAGCTCGAGTTGATACCGCGGCAGATACGTCGCGGCACGCTTTGCATGCCCCGCCGGCTCGCCATGCCCCGCGTTCGCCGCGTGCTCCTCGTGTGTGAATGGAGTCTCGAACGCGGCCGAACTGTTCGCAACCAGGCCGCCCACCCAGCCGCCGTGCCCACCCCCGGGTGTATGCACAAAGTTGAGCCCGACGATCGCAAGGCTCGCGAGCGTCAGCGTGCCCAGCACCGTGTTGATCGCCCAGCCGGGCGCGTGCGGATGGAAATCGTGGGCCGCATCTTTCGCGTGATCGCCCCCATGCGACGCGTCCGGTGCCGCCGCGCGGGCGTGATCGTCATGCCCGTGTTCAAAATCATGGGCCCCGTGCAGCTCATCGCCCGGCTCGAAATACTTCGGCCCGACAAACACGCGGAAGAAAACCCTGAACGTGTAGTACGCCGTGAGCCCCGCCGTAATCAACAGCACCCAGCCTAGCGCCCCGTAGAAATATCCCTGCGTCGTGAACGCCTCGGCGATGATCATGTCCTTGCTGAAAAACCCCGCCGTGAACGGAAAGCCCGCGAGATTCAGGCACCCCACGAGCATCGCTATTCCGACAACCCCCCACCCTTTCATCCACGCGACACCCGAGAGCTTGCGAAGATCGAGCTGGCCCGCAAAGCCGTGCATCACCGCACCGCACGACAAGAACAGCATCGCCTTGAAGAACGCGTGCGTGAAAACATGACTCGCCGCACCCGTCGAAGAAAGCACACCCAGACCAGCAAACATGTACCCCAGCTGCGAGACCGTCGAGTACGCCATGATCCGCTTGATGTCGAACTGCGCCATGCCGATGGTCGCCGCCAGAAGTGCCGTCAGTCCCCCCGTCCACGCGACGATCGGTAATGCCCACTCGCTGCACAGAAAGAGCGGATACGTGCGGGCGATCAGGAACACGCCCGCCGTCACCATCGTCGCAGCGTGGATGAGTGCCGACACTGGCGTCGGGCCTTCCATCGCATCGGGCAGCCACACATACAACGGCAGCTGCGCCGACTTCCCAAACGCCCCGATCATCAGCAGCACCGGAATCACCTGCACATGAAGCGGGATATCAACCAGCCGCCCGGCCCTCAACGCCTCGATGTACACCTGGGCCTTCTGAAAGATCACGCTGTATTCGACGCTGCCGAAATGCACGAATGTCAGCATGATCCCCAGGGCAAGCCCAAGGTCGCCGATGCGGTTCATGATGAACGCCTTCTTTGCCGCCGCAACCGCCGAAGGCTTCTGATAAAAGTACCCGATCAACAGGTACGAGCACAGCCCCACGCCCTCCCAGCCCAGATAGAGCAGCAGCAGGTTGTCACCCATGACCAGGCACGCCATGCTGAACACGAACAGATTGAACACCGCAAAGAACCGGCAATACCCCGGCCCCACGTCGTGGCTCATGTACTCGCTGGCGTACAGCGCAATCAGCGTCCCAAGCCCCGCGACAAACAGCATCCACAAGAGCGTGAGCCCGTCAATGTAGAACGAAACATTTGCCGTAAACTGCTGCCCCACCGCCGAGCCCCAACGGAACGTGATCCACTCATAGCCGTTCACGACCGTCGCACGCTCGCCTCCACCGCCGCTCATGTACATCGACAGCACGACCGCGAACGCACCCGCCAGCAAACCCACCGTCGCGAACGCCGGCAGCTTGCTCTTCACTTTGAGCATCGCAAACACGCCGCAGAGCCCAAACCCGATCAACGGCAAAAGTGGCACAAGACCAGCCAGGGCCATCGCCCCGCCGCCCCGAACCGTTTCCGGCAGAGTCGCTTCCGACGCCAGTGTGAGCATTTCTGTCATCATCAGGTCCATGTACCCGCTTCCGCCGACTATCCGGCTCCCGCCAACCCAACTCAAACCATCAGCCCTTCAGATTCTGCCATTCGTCCGCGCTCAGGCTCTCCCGCTTCCGGAAGAGCAGCACGACCAGAGCAAGCGCCATCGCCGCCTCCGCCGCCGCCACCGTCACCACGAAAATCACGAAACTCTGTCCGGTGTAGTCGAGCCAGAATCGCCCGAACGCGATCAGCGCGATCCCGGCCGCCTGGAACATCAGCTCCGTGCACAGGAACATGATGATCAGGTTCCGCCGAGTCAAAAAACCAACCACACCCATCACGAACATCGCCACCGCCACATACAAATAATGTGCCAGTGTCGCCTCGTGCATCGGCACCGAGGCCGCCTGAGCAAGCAGTCCGGTCATGCCGCACCTCCGGCCTGATCGCTCGACAGCATGTCGGCGTGCGCCTTCTTTGCTTCCTCGTCCAGCTCGACCTGCTTCCGCGAGAGCACCACTGCCCCAAGCATCGCCATCAACAGGATCACGCCCGCGATCTCAATCGACCCCGGATGCTCGCCCAGCAGATTGAACCCCACGTTCTCGACGTTGTAAGGCGAAACACCCTCCGGCAACGCGATCGTCCGGGCCATCCCAGTCAACGGCTTGATCGTTACCGTCTTCATCCCCGGGTTGATCGCTATGTCATCGCCTTCAGCAACCTCCACTCCCGCCTTCCTGAGTTCCGCTCGAAGCCGCCTGGGCATCGCGTTCAGCACGCCCGCGTCACGCGTCTCGACATCCTTCGCCAACGGGTGGATCCGCATCGCGCCCGGCTCCGACGCCTCAACCGCCGCGCGATCATCGCCCAGGTTGGCGACGCCCCTGAACATCAGTGCCGTAAGTGCTGCCAGCAGCAGAAACGCCACAAACGACGCCGCGATCGGCTCGCGTGCGGTCGTGTCATAGTCAAGCTCGCCCGAGTCATCTCCCTCCGCCGACGCCTGCGACGCCAGCATGATCACAAAGAGATACGTGATCAGGATCGCCCCGGCATAGACGATAATCAACGCGAAGGCCATAAACTCAGCCGCCAGGATCAGGTAGAGCCCCGCCGACGCCACGATCGTCAGGATGAAATACAAGGCCGCGTACACCGGCCTGGGATGGGTGATCACCCGCAGGGCCGACCCCAGAGCGATCCCCGAGAAGATGTAAAAGAAGATGTTGGGGTGGTGCTCGAGGTTCTTGAGCGTCAGGGCCAGCACCACCACACCGCCGGCGAGCCCCGCGATCGTCGCCCCGATGAACTGGGCCGTCAGCCCCCGCCTAGGCAGCGCCAGACACACGCCGATCGCCCCCAGGGCGCACATCGTGAAGAGAATGACCGGGTTGATGAGCTGTTCCAAGTCGATCCGCCCATGAGGCCCGCACCGGCACGGGCCGACGCGAGCGAGTTTCCACACAGTCCAGCCCCGCCCCCCTTCCCCCAACCCCGCTCCGAAGCCCCCAGCCCCGCTCCGAAGCCCCCAGCCCGGCCCAACCTACCAGAAACACAATCCGCGGCCGTCACCCGTCCCAAAGCGGGTGCCCGGAAGGTGGAGAGGATAGTTTCAACGGACCGAACCTTCAACCGGGCAACGCGGCAATTGCCATCCGGCCAACAATCCCCCTGGTGGCCACGATTGTCAGCCCGCGATCGGTTACGATCACCACGCGATGACCCGCACTCCCGCGATCCAGAACGCCAAGCCCCTTCGGGCTGTCGGCTGGAGACGTTGGGTTCCCAACGCCATCACCCTCTCAAGGCTCGTACTCTCCGCCGTCTTTTTCGTGCTTGCAGGCCTTTGGACCGTTCCCGACGTGCCCGGCTGGTCGGGCGGCTCGTTCTCCGCGCCAGACCTCGACCTGCTCATCGCCGCCGCCTGCTTTGGACTCGCCGCTGGCACTGATGCACTCGACGGCTATCTGGCCCGCAAGTGGGGGGCGGTCACGCGGTTCGGCCGCATCATGGACCCATTTGCCGATAAGATCCTGGTGGTCGGGGCGTTTGTGATGCTGGCGGGGCCCCAGTTTCATGTCGCGGGGGCGGGCGGGGCCCGACTGCAGATCACGGGAGTGGAGACGTGGATGGTGGTGGTGATCCTGGGGCGGGAGCTCTTGGTGACGTCGATTCGGGCGGTGCTAGAGGCGGAGGGGACCGATTTCTCGGCCCAGCTAACGGGCAAGCTGAAGATGATTCTGCAGGCGGTGGCGATTCCGGTGGTGATTGTGACGCCGGCAATCTGCTCGGTGGCTCCGGGGACTGCGGGGCACCTTGTGGTGATGCTGACCATGTGGCTGACAGCGGCGGCGACAGTGGCGAGCGGGCTGCCGTACGTGGTGCGGGGGCTGCCGGCGTTTCAGAGGGATGAGTGACAGAGCCCCCGGCGCCAGCCGGGGGGGGTTCGCCGTGACTCGAGGCACAATCCCACGCCGAGGCCGAGTCCGCGAAGCCTCGGATTCCGACAGCTCGCTCAATTGGCACCCGCGTCAGCGAACTGTCATTGTTGCTAGAATCGCTCTCCATGCGAGCGATCTTGATTCGTGTCGGCGCGGATGGCACGCACGATGGCGGCGAATGGAATGCTCCGGTGCATCGTGAGTCGGGGCGATTCGTTTACATTTCCATCATCGAAGATACCGTGGCATTTCACCACGGATGCGAACGACGCTTCGATGAAGTTGCGGACCCGCTGCTGGCCTTTCTTCGTGAGCATCGTGAACCTGCCGCATACTGGACTCGTCGAATCGATGCAAAGCGGGGACATCCCATGCATCTCGATCCCGACTACGAGCACCTCACCTACGGGGACAACGGTGACAAACGAGGAAGTGCGCTTCGGGAATTCGCGAGTGGCGACCTGATCCTGTTTTACTCGGGCTTGGAGGCGATTCCCGCCGCGGACGAGCTGGTCTATGCCCTCGTTGGGGTGTACGTCATCGATGAAGTTGTAAAGTCTGCTCCGCTTGTCGAGTTGTCACGGAGAGCGGAAAATGCCCACACCTGCAAAGCAGCGATCCACCCTGCGGATATCGGCGTTCGCGCTCGCCCCGAGGTCTCCGGGCGATGCGAGCGGTGCATTCCGATTGGTGGTAAGAGAGCTGGAGACAGGTCTAACTATTACCTCCTTCCCAATGTGGAAGCAGCTTGGGGAGGCTTTGTCACAGCCGACGGATCACGTTGGAAGAGCCCCTGTCTGAATAGGAGCGCCACGCCGCCACTCTTGGGCGATCCCCTTGGATTCGTCAAATGGTGGCAGAGTCAGGAGATGCCCTTGGTGCGGAGGAACTTCGTCGCATGAAGCCAAACCGTGTGATCTTGGTTCACTTGCGTCAACCGGTTCGGAGCGATCTCGGCGAACGCCGCGCGGATCCATTCTATGAATTTGGAAGTTTCGGATGCACGAAGTGCCATTCTCGAAACCTCATGAACCCGCGAAGAGCACACGAACTTGAAGGCGTGCGACTCGCCTTCTCCCAGGGGGGATCCCTTGGCTTCCGACTGGTTCACTGCACACCACCCGTCCGGGTACGGCAGCACTCGGACCGATGTGAACTGCTCTGGACACCGACAATTCGGCCCTTCAGGTACGACCGCGCGCCCCTACTTGTGAATCATGATGGCGAATCCGATTTCCCCGCCCTACGTCGATCGCTTGAAAATGTCCTCCGTGACACTTGGCCGGCTCGATTCAGCAGCGCCTTTCGCTCCTGCCGAACACCTGTTAGCGATGCTATCGCCAGCGAAATTGTCCGGCTGTTCGATCGGAGGCGACAGAAAGCCAATCCCGATACCCTCGCGGATTCCTATGTGGACGCCCTCCCATACCCGCCCAACAGTCCTGACCTTCATCGCCAGTCCTCGCTCAAAGCTTTGAGAGCCCAAGCAGGCCATCGGCCAGCGTGCCTGCGAACAAGGACACCCGCTGACCTGCCCGTGAAAATCTGAGCCAAACTGAGTGAGAGCAACGGGGCAAGAATGTCCCAGAAAGGCTCTCACGATGAAGCGTAAACGGCATGGAACCGAAGAGATCGTCC
>JAYVUC010000016.1:0-3575 GCA_043788295.1 Phycisphaerales bacterium | reverse complement strand
CCCCCCCCCCCCCCCCCCCCCCCCTAAACGTGCGGTCGCACGCGAGCGCCAGCGAGAATCCGTATGACAACGACCCGCCGTCTCAGCCTTCGGTCTGGGTGCAGGCAAGGGTGCTCGACAACACATCGGCAGCTCAGTTCTCATGCAAGCCCTCCACACTTGCGGGCGGGTTGTACTCGAATCGGGTGACGCTGACCGTCGAGACACACGATCAAACGAACAGCCCTCCCGACTCGATCATCTGGCGCGACACTGATGACGGAATCTGGAAGACGCGGGTGAAGCTACGCCTGAAAAACTACGTCGCCTCCGCGCTCACGACGAAGATCGACCTCGTGCAACTCTCTACCCCGACTACATCCCACCGGTGCTGCAGAACCCGGCCTTTGCGGTGGCCGACCTGAACTTCGATGGCGCGGTCGACGCCACCGACCTCGTGCAGTTCATCGAGGCGTACATCGAAGAAGCCCCGCCCGCCGACCTCGACATGAACAACGCCGTTGACCTCGACGACCTCGACACGTTCTTGAACGCTGTGGGATAACGGTGCGGCACTGGACAGGTTGGAAGATCAACGAGAAAGGCCCACCATCGCGTGAGGGTGGGCCTTTGGTGGTTGGTGGCGCGAGACGGCAGAAAGGCACCCCCCCCGGCTCGCGCCGGTGGCCCGGTCAGGCCCGCGAGAGATAGCTGCCGTCGGCGGTCGAAACCTTGATCGTCTCGCCGTTCTTGATGAACGCAGGCACGCGGACCATAAGGCCCGTCTCCATCTCGGCGTCCTTGGTCTGGTTGGTGACGGTCGCGCCTTTCACTTCGGGCGGGCAGTCGGTGATGGTCAGCTCGACCGCCGAGGGGAGCTCGATGGTGACGGGGTTGCCGTCGTAGAGCATGACCACAGCTTTGGCGTTGGGCCGCATGAACTTGAGGGCGGTGCCCAGAACGCTCTCGGCGACGGTCATCTGCTCGTAATTCTCCGAGTCCATGAACGTCGCGCCGGTGTTGTCGGAATACAGATATTCCATCTCGCGGCGGTCCAGGTCGATCACGTCAACGTCGTCGTTGGAGCTGAGGCGCTTCTCGATGATCTGCCCGTTGACCACGTTCTTGATCTTGAGCTGGATGAACGCGCGCAGGTTGCCGGGCGTGCGGTGCTCATAGCCCGTGATGACGTAGAGCTTGTTTTCCATCTTGACGCCGAGGCCGGGACGAAGATCGGTGGCTTTCATGGTCGGATTCCAGGGCTGTACGTGTGTGGGAACTGCGAAAGAATGGCCGGGGATTGTTCGGGCCAGTGACAGGTCATATTGGGGCCAATGATAGGCTACGCGGGCCGAAAATGCCCTCGGGAGGTACTCGATGGATCGTTCAACGCTTTCGCGGCGGCAATTCCTTGGAGCGGGCCTTGGCGTGGGGGTAGGCGCGGGTGCGGCGGCGATGTTCGCGGGGCCCGCGCTCGCGCGGGATCGGTTCGGCTCCATGCGTGTCCCCGCGCCCGACACATATTTCGTGTGGGTGGACATCGCCAAGGACGTTCGGCTGGTGATTGGCGTGGGCTGGAACGCCGTGGCGATCAGGACAGCCGATGGAACGGTGCTGATCGACACCAAGACCTCGCCCTACGCCTCCACGCTCAAGCGCGAAGTTGGTGAGGTGAGCGGGGCGGTGGTGCGCGTCGTGAACACGAGCCATCACGCGGAGGTCACGGGCGGCAACCACGCGTTCACCAAGGCGGTGCCTGTGTACGGCCACGCAAAGGCCGGGGCGCGGATCGAGGCGCAGCAGAACCTCTACTTCTCGCAGCTCAAGGAGGGGATGTTCGACAAGAAGAGCGCGGACAAGGCGACACGTGACAAGGTGAGTGCCGAGTACAGCGCGATCTACAAGATCAAAGACGAGCTCAGGCCCGCCGATTTCAAGCCCACCAAGACGATCGATGCGGAGGAGAAGTGGACCGTGGGCGGCATCGAGATAGAGGTTACACCTGTCGGTCCGGCGATGACCGACAACGACCTGATCGTGCGGCTCCCCAAGCTCAACATCGTGTGCGTGGGCGGGCTCGTCTGCCCCGGCGAGTATCCCCCGCTCGAGCCCGACGACGGCGCAAGCGTGGCCGGATGGGAGAAGGCGCTCGCGGCGATCAAGGGCAAGTGCGACGCGAAGACGGTGGTAGTGTGCTCGATCGGCGGGGCGAAGGGAAAGGCCGACGTGAAGGCGGTCGACACGCAGATCGCGTACTTCGCCACGCTCCGGCGGATGGTGACCAAGGCGATCGACAACAAGCTCAAGCGGATGGACGTGCTGAAAATCAATGCGAGCGAGCTGGGAAAGCTGGCGGCACCCGAGCGGCTCAAGCGAAGCATTGGAGCGATGTACGACGAGATCGCACGCGAAGGGCTGAAGTGAACACGTGTCTCGATGGGCTCGAGGTGGGTGTGAGCGGCGGGCCGTCAAGCTCGGCGTTCCGCTATCCGATATCACTTTGGACTGCCGGTCTCGTAGAATGGTTATCGAGCCCGCGCATTCAACCTTTGACCCGAATGAAAGAAACCCCTCATGGCCTTGCCCGAATCAGCATCTTCACCCGCAACCAACGCCGACGCCCAGGCGGCCTCATCGCTCAAAGTGAGCAGCCACTATTCAGGGGAGGCGGGCAAGGCCTACGTCCAAGCCCGCCAATACCAGGTTCCAAACGCGATGGGATACAAGCTCAACTTTGAGCACTTCGCGCCCTACATCAAACCAGGAATGTCCGTTCTCGACTTCGGCTGCGGCAACGGCGGGATGCTCGACATGACCGCCCAGGTGGTGGGGGCGGTGGGGGCTGCCAAGGGCGCAACACACGCCACCGCAGGCGGGAAGGGATCTGTCGAGGGGCTGGAGGTCAATCCGGCAGCGGCCGACCGGGCCCGAAGCCTTGGGTACACCATCCACGGCGCGATGGGTGATCTGCCGAGCCAGGCATACGACCTGATCATCTCCAACCACGTTCTCGAGCACGTGCGGGACGTGGTGGGGACGCTGGAGATCATGAAGAAGGCGCTCAAAGTCGGCGGGCTTTTCGTCACCAAGCTGCCGATCGACTCCGTCCGCGACCCCAACCAGCGCACATGGTCGAAAAAAGATGTCGACTACCACCTCCAGACGTGGACGCCCCGCCTCTTTGCCAACACCCTGCTGGAAGCCGGGTACGAGGTGGTCGAATCGCGGCTTCTCCGCACCACCTGGCACCCCAAGCTCTTCCCCCTCGCAAAGGTCGGGCTCCACCGCGTCGCGTTCAAGATGCTCGCGCTCTATAGGGGCCGGTATCAGACCTTTGCCGTCGCCCGGAGGACCGCCTGAACGGACTTGCGGTTTGATGTCCCCGATTTCCCCACTATGCTCGGGTCATGGCGACGACGGCTCAAGCAGACGCGGTGCTCTCGACGGACCTTCGCCTTGCGCTGGTTCGAAGGGGCAAGGTGCGGGATGTGTACGACCTGACCAGTGCTGGCGCAGAGCCGAAACTTCTCATCGTCGCTTCCGATCGCATCTCGGCCTTTGACGTGGTGATGCCGACGCCGATTGTCGACAAGGGA
>JAYVUC010000015.1:0-4054 GCA_043788295.1 Phycisphaerales bacterium | reverse complement strand
CCCGGTCCGATTGCCCTGGTGGTCTGCTGCCCGCCCGAGATCGTCACCACGCAGACAAGGGCTGGAAAGAACGACCACAGATAAACGGTGAGCGGGAGGCGGAGCGACAGGCGAAGCGCGGTGACCGCCCCGGTGACGATCATGATCATGCAGGCCGCAGCAAGAGCGAGGCGTTCGTGCTGCTTGCTCGTGATCTCGTGCTGAAGAACGCCCTCGAACGATCTCAGCTCGTTCGACGCTCGGACAACCGGGCCCTTGTCACCTGCGGCCTTTGGCAGCCTCGCCGCGGTGTCGAGCATCGTCGGCACATTGAGAGCGATGGTCTGCGAGAGAATATTGCTCGCAGGCGAGAGCCCGCCGAGTGTCATCTCCTTTCGCTCGCCCCCTTCCTCGCTCTTGCCCATCGCAAAGACGCGCGCCCCGAGCAGGTCGAGCCGATACTGGATCCCCTCGGACGCCGGGTCGTCGCTGATCGTGGGCACGAGCCTCGCAAAGTTGGCCACGATGCGGAGGCTCCGGGCCGAAGAATCGTTGTCCACGCGAACGATCTCGACAGTGCCCGAGTTTGAGACGAAGCCGTGAACCCCCGGCGGGTCCGACGGCAGGTGGCCCAGGCCCGTCGCCGTCACGCGGACCGTCCGCCCCGCCGGGTCGCGCAGCTCGACGGGCCTGCCCGCAGCGAGCGTCGCTGCAAAGTCCTCCACGACCCGAACGCGAGCGATCTCCAGGGCAAGGGCGCGGCGGCGGCGATCGATCCAGTTCATTCGCTCGGGCACAAGCCGCAACGCCCGCAGCTCGCCCGAGGTAAGGAACTTCACATTGTCCTCGAACGCGTCGGGAACATCCGCCGAAATGATCGGGGCGACATCCACCTGCGCCTTGTCGCGGCTTGATTCGCGCCGCACGCCCGAGGGCTTGATCAACACACGCGTACGCCCCGAACGATCGCCCGGGCTCGCGGGCTCGTCGGACTGCACGAGCATGACAAACGCCGACTCGGCCGTACTGGACGCCAGGGGCTCGCCGCTCGCACCCGCCTCGATCAGCACGACGCCTTGCAGCACAAATTGATCGATCACGCGCAGCGACCCGGGCGACGCAGGCGCGTCCACCGGGAGCGCGTGGTCCGCGTAGATCCACTTGCCGCCCAGTTGCACGGGCTCCCCGCGCTCCACCGAATTGCGCAGCAGCTTGGCAATATCCACCGTGATGAGCTGCTGCATCGACCGCAGAAACCTGGGAATGATCTGCTCATTCAGGGCCCCGAGCATCAGCGCAATCGCCAGCCCCGTCACGATCGCCGGCGTCAGGAGCGCCTTGTGGCTCACCCCGCCCGCCGCCGCCGCGTTCGCCTCGTTGTCCACCGCCAGCCGGTGGTACACCATCGTCGACGCGAAGCACGCCGCGAACGGGAGCGAGTACGCCAGCATCGGCGGGATCGCGTACAGCATGAACTTCACCGCGTCCAGCGCGCCGAGCTTCCCATCGGCCAGCGGCTTGATCGTCGACGCGAACGCGATCACCACCGTGATCACCGCCGTGCTGACGAGCATCAGCTTCCAGAGGTCAACGACGATGTGCCGCCAGAGTGTTCCAGGTGCGCCGCGAGGCATTGACGGCATGGTAGTCGGCGGCACCCCGCAAAGACGCCCCAAGCGCTCGTCGCAACCCCTATCCTGTGGCACAAGTACAAGGAACCACTATGAGCCCATCACGAATCGTTCTCCTCGCCGGTCTTTTCGCCGTCGCCACCCTCTCGCCCGCCCGTGCCGACGAAGGAATGTGGCTCCTGAACAACTTGCCGGCGAAAGTGCTCAAAGATCGCTACGGCTTCGTTCCCACGCCGCAATGGACCGAGCACGTCCAGAAATCCGCCGTCCGCTTCCAGACCGGCGGCTCGGGCTCCATCGTCTCCGCCGACGGCCTCGTGATGACCAACCACCACGTCGGCTCCGACATGCTCCTCAAGCTCAGCACCTCTGGGCACGACCTTCTCAAGGAAGGTTTCTGGGCGAGCGACCGCTCTAAGGAACTCAAATGCCCCGACCTCGAGCTCAACGTGCTCTGGGAGATCGAGGATGTCACCGCCCAGGTGAGCAAGGCCGTGAAGGACGGTGCGTCGCCCGCCGAAGTCGGCAAAGCAAAGCGCGAGGCGATGGCGACCATCGAGAAGGAATCCAAGGACAAGACCGGCATGAAGGCCCAGGTCGTCACGCTCTACGGCGGCTCCAAGTACCACCTCTACCGCTACAAGGCCTTCACCGACATTCGCCTGGTCTTCGCGCCCGAAGAGGCCATCGCGTTCTTCGGCGGCGACACCGACAACTTCGAGTTCCCCCGATTCGATCTCGACTGCTGCTTCTTCCGCATCTACGAGAACGACAAGCCGCTCAAGGCCGAGCATTATCTCAAGTGGAGCGCAAACGGGGCCGCCGAGAACGAGCTGACGTTCGTCGTGGGCCACCCGGGCCGCACCGAACGTCTCAACACCTACGACCACCTGAAGCTCTCCCGCGACATGGAGATGCCCCGCCGCCTGGGCGAGATGTGGCGCGCCGAGATCAAGGCCCAGACGTTCGCCGGCCGCTCGGCGGAATACGCACGCATCATCCGCGACGAGCTCTTCGGAGTCGCCAACGGCCGAAAGGCAATCACGGGCCAGCTCGAAGGTCTCCAAGACCCCGTGCTCATGGCCGGCAAACAGGCCAAGGAAAGTGCCCTGCGGGCCGCCGTCAACGCCAACCCAGCGATGAAGGCCAAGTGGGGCTCGGCCTGGGACGACGCCGCTGCCGCGAAGAAGATCGACGTGGCCACCAGCGAGCGGCGCGCACTGCTCGGCCGCGTCTCGGGCGGCTCCATCCTGATGGGCAACGCCACCACCATCGTCCGCCTCGCCGCCGAATTGCCCAAGCCCAGCAGCGAACGCCTCCGCGAGTTTGGCGACGCCCAGCTCGACGGCGTCTACCTCGGGCTCTATTCACCCGAGCCCATCTACGACGCGTTGGAAGTCTTCAACCTCTCACAGGCCCTCGCCCGCGCCGCCGAACGTCTCGGCGCGGACGACCCCGCCGTCGTCGCGCTCCTCGCGGGCAAGTCTCCCTCGGCCCGCGCCGCCGAACTCGTGAAGGCCAGCACCCACCGCGACCCCGCCGCCCGCAAGGCCCTGGTCGCCGGCGGCGCGAAGGCCGTCGCCGCGAGCAAGGATCCGATGATCCAGCTCGCGCTCGCCCTCGACCCCGAATCGCGCGAGCTTCGCAAGAAGTTCGAGGACACCGTCGAGTCGCCGCTCCGCGAGGCGTACGCCAGGATCGGGGCCGCCAAGTTCGCCATCGAGGGCGATTCGGTCTATCCCGACGCGACGTTTACCCTCCGCTTGGCCTTCGGCCCCATCAAGAGCTTCACCGACGCGGGCGAGAAGGTTCCCGCCTTCACCACCTTCGACGGCCTCTACAAGCGGGCCGCCGAGCGCAAAGGTCAGGAAGGCTTCGAGATTCCGGCGAAATGGGAGAGCGCCAAGGGCAAGCTCGACCTCAAGACGCCGTTCAACTTCATCTGCACCGCCGACATCATCGGCGGCAACTCGGGCTCGCCCATCGTCAACACCAAGGGCGAGGTCGTGGGCCTCATCTTCGACGGCAACATCCACAGCCTTGTCGGCAACTTCGTCTACAACGAAGAGACGGGCAGAGCCGTGGGCGTCGACAGCCGCGGCCTCATCGAGGCGATCCGGACGGTGTATGGGGCTGAGGGATTGGTGAAGGAATTGATGGGGAAGTAGACGCCATCGCGCACAACCCTCGTCGGTGGCACTTCCAGAGCCAAACCGGGGCCACCCGCCGGGCAAACGTGCGTCTGGCACGAGAAGGTGATGAAGCCAAAGCCGCCGGGGATCTCGCGGCGCTTGAGCCCCTTGCGTATCATTTCACCGTGCGACAGGGCAGAAAGCACACCAGACGGCCGGGCGGAGAATCTCCTGTGAGCAGTGTCACGGCATATGCCCCAACACCGTGTCCAAGTGCGATTGGAGCTACCGCACACCCGGGGCTACCCGCAC
>JAYVUC010000014.1:0-27530 GCA_043788295.1 Phycisphaerales bacterium | reverse complement strand
TGTGGGACCGGGGCGGGAGCGAGTGGCGGGGAAACCGGAGCGAGGGCTGCGGGGCATGCCGCGAGTGATCGATATGTGCGACGGACTCTCGTGGACGCGTGGCGGCACGTTGCCTCGATGCACGCGGGTCTGGAGGGCGCACAAGCATGTTGAATCCTGGTACCAAGGGCGTGGGGACGGCGAAGGCGCGGCCCAACACGGTGGGGCTGCACTCCGATGGGCTCAACGAGCTTCTCGACGTGGTGGATCTTGCGGGCGGGAAGGGCAAGGCGGTGAAGCGGGTGTTCGTGCGCTGGCCATTCCGCAAGGAGTCGGTTGATGTGACTCTCCTGCAACCGGGCGGGGGCAACGCGACGAAACTGAAGATGGCGTGCCGGAACATCTCATGCGGGGGCATGAGCCTTTTGCACAACTCGTTCGTACACACCGGCACGCGCGTGACGGTGAAGCTGGCGACTCCCAATGGCGGCGTGATCGAGTCGGAGGGGAAAATCGTGCGATGCCAGCACGTGCGCGGGATGATCCACGAGATCGGTGTGAAGTTCACGCAGGAGATCGTGGTGCGGGACTTTGTGGAGTCCAACCCGTTCAACAACACGTTCTCGCTCGAAAGGGTGGACCCGGAATCGCTGCGCGGGACCATCGTGTATGCGGATGATTCGGCCGCGGAGCGCAAGCTGGTGACGCACTACCTGCGGGGCACCGCGCTGCGGCTTCGGACCGTCGAGAACGCCCAGGAAGGGCTCGTGCTGGCGGGCGAGGGGTGCGATCTTGTGATCGTGGACATGGAGATGCCCGGGATGTCGGGTGTGGAGATGGTGAAGTCGATCCGCGAGGCGGGGTACTCGACGCCCGTGATCATGGTGACGGCGGACGCGACGGGGATCGCTCGCCTGAACGTGACGGAGCTGAATATCTCGGCGTTTCTTGCGAAGCCCTACAGCCAGGACACGCTGCTGCGGGCTGTCGCGGAGTTCATCTCCGCAGACAGCGGGTCGAAGCAAAGCTGCAGCACGCTGGCGGAGGATCACCCCAATCGCGGGCTTGTGGCGGGGTATGTGCAGCAGATTGCCGAGTCGAGCAAAAAGCTGGCGGCTTGCATGAAAGGCGAGAACGCGGATGGCTGCCGCACGATCTGCATGCAGATCAAGGGGAGCGCCGCGAACTTTGGATTCGAGGCACTGGGCAAGCTGGCGGCGACGGCGTGCACGCAACTGACAGCATGTAAGAGCGTGCCCGAGTCGGCGATGCAGCTGCGGACGCTTCTGGCCGCGTGCGAGCGGACGCGGGCCTGATGCAGCAGGGCGCACGTCGCGGAGCGAGGTGGTACCCGCGCCAAAGCGATGCGCAAAGAAAGAGCCCAGAAGGACGCTTCGGGGCTCGCGCGATTCGATGAGAACGCCTCGATCAGGCGGCGCGGCGGATGGACCGGCGGGCGGCGGGCGTCTTGGCGGCGGCAAAGGTCCGGAAGGGCTTGGCGGCCTTGAAGGTCTTCTTGTTGGCCTTGAACTTGCTCTTGAAACTGGCTTTCGTCTTTGCCTTGGCGCGGAAAGCCGTCGTGCGCTTCGCGGACTTGCGTGTGAACTTGGCCAAAGCCTTGCCGAACGTGCTGGTCTTGCGGGCGATGGTCTTTCTGGCCGTCTTGCGGACGACGCGCTTGCGGGAGGCCGATTTACGTGACGAGTTACGTTTCGAGACCGACTTGGTGGACGAACGAGTCTTGCGAGTCATAGGACGATACTCCGATAGGGGCATCATGCCCCACGGGTGTGCCACGGTGTTGCCACGCGATCCGTCGCGGGGAATTGGGGCAAGCAAAGGCCCCTGAACGCGGCGATGAATAAACTCATCGAGCGCATAATCACGGTAGATAAACTTCTCTTTCAGATATTCGAGAAAAAACACGACAATAGGGGCTCCAGAGCCACGATTGATCGAAAAAGGCCGCCCACCACCCATGCCCAACCCAAAGCCCGTTTCGTCCCCTATCGCCAAGTCCAAGGATCTGCTCGGTCCCGCCGGCGAGGCTCGCGCCTTGGCGTGGTCGCCCGACTCCTGGCGTGAGAGGCCCGTGTCGCAGGCGGTGGAGTATCCAGACGCCGGGGCGGTGGCGGGCGCGGTGGAGGCGCTGAGGCAGCTGCCGCCGCTGGTGACGAGCTGGGAGATCGAGCGGCTCAGGAAGGAGATCGGCGAGGCCCAGGAGGGCAAGCGGTTCATCCTGCAGGGCGGGGACTGTGCGGAGATGCTGGCCGAGTGCACGAGCGAGGCGATCACGAGCAAGCTCAAGATCCTGCTGCAGATGTCGCTGGTGCTGGTGTACGGCGGGAAGCGGCCCGTCACGCGTGTCGGGCGGTTCGCCGGGCAGTACGCCAAGCCCAGGTCGAGTGCGGCGGAAACGATGAGGGTCGATGGCAAGGACGTGACGCTCCCGAGCTATTTCGGCGACCTGTTCAACGGCGTGGCGTTCACGGCGGAGGCGAGGCGTCCCGACCCGTACCAGATGGTGCGGGCGTACAAGCACTCGGCATTGACGTTGAACTTCATTCGGGCGTTGACCGACGGCGGGTTTGCCGATCTGCACCACCCGGAGTACTGGGACTTGCGGTTTTTCACGCACGCGAGCCTGTCGGAGGGACTCCGGGGCGAGTACGAGCGGATGAAGAGCACGCTGGCGAACGGGCTGCGGTTCATGGAAGCCCTGGGCGAGCGGACGGTGGACGATCTGACGCGAGTGGAGTTTTTCACAAGCCACGAGGGGCTGAGCCTGGAGTACGAATCGGCGCAGACGCGCAAGGTTCCTCGGCGCGAGGGGTATTACAACCTGACGACTCACCTGCCATGGATCGGCGAGCGGACGCGTGATGTGGACGGGGCGCACGTGGAGTATTTCCGCGGGATCGAGAACCCGGTGGGCGTGAAGATCGGGCCGACGATGCAGCCCGAGGTGCTCTTGCGGCTCATCGATCGGCTGAACCCAAGGAACGAGGGCGGGAAGGTTGTTCTGATCGCGCGGATGGGAGCGGAGAAGGTGATGGACTCCCTGCCGCCGCTGGTGGAGGTGGTGAAGCGGAGCGGGAAGCGCGTGCTGTGGATGAGCGATCCGATGCACGGGAACGGGATCAAGACGGCGGGCGGGATCAAGACGCGCAACTTTGACTCGATTCTGCGCGAGCTGGAGGCGACGCACGACATCACCAAGGCGGGCGGGTCGCACCTGGGCGGCGTTCACTTCGAGCTGACGGGCGAGGACGTGACCGAGTGCGTGGGCGGGGCGGCGGGTGTGTCCGAGAACGATCTCTCTCGCAATTATGCGAGCCTGTGCGATCCAAGGCTGAATTATCAGCAGGCCCTTGAGATGGCGTTTTTGCTGGCGCGGAAAATGGGGCGCTAGGCGGGTGAAGCGGGCGGGATGTTGCGCCGATAGTGGCTGTGAGGGTTGCATGGTTGCGACCCGTTCAACACACCATGGAAGGTGAGACATGACCAAGGCCAAGCGCGGTGTGACAAGCGTCGAGGCGTCAACGTTGCCGGACTGGGCTCGAGCTGCGGAGGCGCGAATTCGAGATCGGGATCGCCGCCGCGAGGAGCGCTCGCCTCTTGTGGGCGAGGGGATCGCGGTGTTCACCGACGGTGAGGGCGGGGCGAAGATCGTTCGCGTTGACTTTGCGGACGCGTCGGCTGCGGGGCTTGGTGTGCTGAGCGGGCTGGCGATCGCGCCGGGCGCGACGTTCACGCTCAGGCCTGACTCGGGGCTTTCTCACGGGCACAGCGGCGTGGTGTCGCGCTGTGTGAAAGAGGGCGACCGATATCGGCTCGGGCTCAGGCTCGCGCGGGCGGTTGCGGCGTGAAGAGCAGCCTCTGTGCATCTGAACGATCGGATTCACCGGAGCGTGCGTTCGATCAGGACACGCCTTCGGCGTGGGTGCGCTTCCATGTGTCACGGTATCTGGCGGCCATGGATTCCAAACTCGTGGGAAGCACGCGGATCTGCGCGATGGCGGACATGAAGTTGACGTCGCCCGACCAGCGCGGCACAAGGTGAACGTGCAAGTGTTGCGGGACACCCGCGCCGGCGGCGCGGCCCTGGTTGATGCCGATGTTGATGCCCTGGGGGCTCAGCGTCTTCTCGATGAGTTCGGCGGCGGAATCGACGAGCTGCCAGAGGGCGGCTCGTTGCGGCGCGTTGTAGTCGGAGAGAGTGGGCCTGGCATCGCCCAGCGCGACGAGAAGGTGCCCGCCGGTGTAGGGGAAGCGGTTGAGAAGGATGAGGCCGACGGGCGTGCGTGCGACGACATGGTTCTTGAGATCGAGCGCGGGGGAGAGCCAGTAATCGAGGAGGAAGGAGCCCGTGGATGGGCCTGCGACGTGCTGCGCGTCGGCGGTTTCGACGTACGCCTGACGCCAGGGGGCGTGGAGGGCGGCGGGGCCGAGGGCAGGATCGGGATTGTGGTGGGGGTTGTTCGACGAAGGTGTCGGCATGATGAACCGTTCAATCGGCGGGGACGGTGGCGGGCGAGGCGAGAGCAAGCATGCGATCGAGCGCGAGGAGGGCGTCCTTGCGGATCTCGGGATGGACGCTGACGCGATTGACGACCTTTGGCTTGCCGTCTTTGGAGAGGCCTCCGGCGAGGTTGTCAAGAACCCAGAGCAGGTGGGGCTGATCGATGCGGTACATGGTGGTGCAGAGGCACTGGCAGTCGGACAAGATGCGGACGTGGACACCTTTGGCGGCGGCTTCGCGGGCGAGGCGGGCAACGAGATGGAACTCGGTGCCGATGGCCCAGCGGGAGCCTGGTGGTGCGGCGCGGATGGTGTTGATTATGAACTCGGTTGAGCCGTTCAGATCGGATTTGTCGACGACTTCCTTCGCGCACTCGGGGTGGACGAGGATGGTGTGGGGAGACTGCGAGGGGTTGGCGGCTATGGCCTTGGCGTCGGCGGCGCGGATTTGGTCGCAGTGCTCTGGGCGGAAGAGCTTATGGACGGAGCAGTGCCCGGCCCAGAGGATGACTTTGGAATCGACGATATCTCGGGGTGATGAGCCGCCGAGCGGCTCGCCGCGGCGTGTGCGCTTGGGGTCGTAGAGGCAGGTGTTGAGGATGCCGCGTGCGGCGGCGGTGTTGCGGCCCAAGTGTTGATCGGGGAGGAAGAGGATTTTGACCTGCCTGGCGGGATGCAGGTTGAGCGCCCAATCGAAGACGCGAGCGGCGTTGCTGCTGGTGCAGCACGCGCCGCCATGGGCGCCGACAAACGCCTTGATCGCCGCGGAGCTGTTGACGTAGGTGATGGGCACGATGACGCCTTCCCAACCTTGCACGGCGAGCGCAGCGTGGATGTCACTCCATGCCTGAACTGTGTCGTCGTGTTGGGCCATGTCGGCCATGGAACAGCCAGCGGAGAGGTCGGGGAGGATGACGCTGATGTGCTCGGGGGTGAGCATGTCGGCGGATTCGGCCATGAAGTGAACGCCACAGAAGACGACCCACTCGACAGGGCGGTCGGCGGCGACGCTTGCGGCGATCTGGCTGAGCCTGAGCGAATCGCCCGCGGCGTCGGCGTGCTGGAGGACGTCGTCGGTCTGGTAGTGGTGTCCAAGGATGAATAGTCGGTCGCCAAGCTCGCGGCGGCGCTGGGAGATTGCGGCTGCGAGCTCTTGCGGCGAGAGCGTGTGGTATCGCTCGGGGAGTGAGGGTTGCCAGAGCACGCGGGATGGTATGTGGGCAGGAAGAGAGATCGACAGAGGCACACCTCGGAGAGGTGTACCCCCAAGAGCAATGTCACCGATCTCAGGCCGCCTGGATGAACTGGGCGAGACCGATGAGCTCGCGGGTGAGGGCGAGGGCTGCCAGGCGTTCACCGCCTGTCGTTGTGTCGATGCGGACGACTTTGGCGTTGATGAACTCTTCGGTTCGGACGAGGGGTTCGCCGGCCCAGCCAACGGCCGCGTCGACGATGTCGCCCACAGCAAGAGGGCTGTCGTCGTTCATCTGAACAAGAAAGCCCTTGGGGGACGCGTCCACGGTTCGGCAGGGGAGGTAGGTCCACGAGCCGCGGTGGAAGAGCTTGGCATCGCGGGCAACGTGGGTGCGCGGGTGACGACGGCGGTCTTGCGGCGTTTCCATGCCGAAATATCGGCCGGAAGCGGGAGGGGCTTGGGTGGTGTGGCGGAATAACTGAAGAAGGAACCCCCCAGGCTTGCGCCGGGGGCTCTGAATGAGCGTTAGAACATGGCGGCGGCGAAGCTGGTGACGAGGGTGTTCCCCTCGGGGTCCATGGTGCCCATGTAGTTCAATATCTCTATTTCCTGGGGCTGAACGACCTTGATGGTGGCAACGAGATTGCCGACCGAGCACCAGCGGGTGGGGTTTTGCTGCCAGGCCATGGCGGCGACGAGTTCGTCGGGCTTGTTATCGCGAACGAGATCGAGCATCTCGCGGTCGTGCTGGATGACCTTGTTGCGTGCCGCTTCGGCCTCGGGCGTGTCGCTGGCGAGAGAAATCTGGTCGCCGAACGCTGGGCCGGCGTGAGACAGATCGGCGGAGGAGACGACGAGGGTGGTGCCTGGGAGGCCCGCGAGAACATCGCGCAGGGCAGCGATGAAGGGGTCGAGGGCGATGCCCTTGCCGTCGTAGCTCTCGCCGTTGTTGACGGCGGGATCGTGAACGAGCGCGGCGAAAACGGTGGGGAGCTTGCCTCCCTCGCCCGCGAAGACGTGCTGGATCCACGGGATGTGGAGCTCGATGGAGTGCTCGCGCTCGTGGTCGTAGCGGCTGGCGAAGAGCTTGTCGCCGAGCTTGGCACGCAGTCCCTCGATGATGTCGGTGGCGGGCTCGCAGATGCCGAAGGGAGACTGGAAGCCCTTGTCGCACGCGGCGATACCGGTGCCCTCGCCGTGGTGGTTGGTGCCCAGGATCACGACGCGATCGGGGCGATCAACCACGCGGAGGCGGCCATACACGGCGGCGTAGTTCATCCACCCTCGTGCGTAGTCGAGGTGCGGGGCGACGATGGCCTTGGGCAGGCGGTCGAGACTGGGGTTGTCGGCCTCTTCGAGGGCCTTTGCGATCCAGGCGTCGAAGAGCTCTTTCATCTTTGGGACGCCGGCCTCTTCGCGTGCTTCGGGCGTTGCCTCCTTGGCCTTGTCGCCAAGCACCTGAGCACCAAGCATCTCGGCGAACTGGCCCGTGACGGCGGGTGGCAGGTTGGGCGAGCCATCGAAATCGGCACGCATCTTTGCGAGCATGGCGTCGAAGGTTGGGCCAAAGAGCAGGCCCGCGCCGTCGAGCTGTGCGACGAGGGGCTCGAGGACGGGGCGGGTGAGCCCTCGGCCAACCTGGGCGACGATCTCGTCGATGGTGCGCGAGCCGTCCATGAGCGGAAGAACGACCTGAAAGGCCGGGCTCGTGACAATGATGCGGTCGGATATCTGACGCGCATCGGCGAGGCCCAGGGCCTTTTGGTTGCCCATGTCGGCCGGGAACCCGCGCAGGGCGCGAATCTTGGGCTTGATGTGGTGCTGAGCGGCGGGGTTGAAGGGCGTCTGTTGGGCTTCTGGGTCCGGTGTGAGCATTGGGCGAAAGTCTAGGAGGCCCGAGGGCGGACCCGGCTCATTCGGGGAGTTTGGCGAGTTCGGATTCGACGCGGTTGACGAGGCGTTTGACGGCGCTTGGCCCGAAGTCGAAGGTGAGGCCCGCAGCGGCGAAGAGATCGGGGAGCGGGCGGGTGCCGCCCAGGGACATGGCGCGGGCGTAGGCGTCGATGGCGGCCTTCTCGCCTTGTTCG
The DNA here is from genome assembly GCA_043788295.1 of Phycisphaerales bacterium. Taxonomy (GTDB): domain Bacteria; phylum Planctomycetota; class Phycisphaerae; order Phycisphaerales; family UBA1924; genus UBA2396. The sequence goes on along the minus strand of JAYVUC010000014.1, from coordinate 19,748 downwards.
AGGCTGATAAGCCAGAGCTGGAGGGCACCGAGCTGGGCGATGCCATATTCGATGTAGTAGAAAGGGACGCCGAAGATGTGGGATTGGCGGTGCCAAAGGCTGGCACGGGCGGGTTCGATGCCTTGCCAGTTGACGGCGGCGCCAAAGCGGGCGTCGAGGGCGAGCCAGGCTTGGCGGCGCTGGTCGCGGGTGTGCGTAGGGTTTTTGTAGAGCCAGAACTGGAAGGCGTCGATCTGGGCGATCCAGGGGAGGATGCTGATGCTGCGTTCGAGCTGCTGGCGGCGGGCACGGGCGAGATCGGCGGGATCCTGGTAGAAATGGGCGAGGTGGGGCATGGCCAGCAGTTCCATTGACATGCTGGCGACCTCGCAGAACTCCATGGGGGCGGAGCGATAGGCGAGGAGGGGTTCGCTCGCGGCGAAGAAGCTGTGGAAGGCGTGGCCCGCCTCGTGGAGCATGGTGGTGACGTCGGAGGACATGCCCGAGGCGTTCATGAAGATGAATGGCTTGCGCTCGCGGTCTCGCATGTATTGGTAGCCGCCGGGGGCTTTGCCCTTGCGGGTGTCAAGATCGAGGGATTCGCCGGTGGAGATGCCACGGGTGTTGGAGCCATCGCCCATCGAGGCGAGCATCGAGCCAAGACGTGGGTCAAGGTCGCGGAAGAGGGCGACAGATTGGGTGATGAGCTGCGTGCCGCCCTCGAAGGGGCGAAGTGGCGGGCGGCCTTTGACATCGACGGAGAGATCCCAGGGGCGGAGGTCGCCCGCGGTGATATTGAGCGAGGCACGGCGCTTTTCCTGCAGGCGGCGGAGCATCGGCACGATCGCGTGCTCGCAGGCGTCGTGGTACGCGCGGCAGTGGGCTTCGGTGTAGTCGAAGCGGTGCTTCTCGTGGAAGATGTACGTTGAGAAGTCGGCGTAGCCGGCGTTCTTTGCGACCTTGTCGCGGAGGACGAGCATCTGGTCGAAGAGGTCGTCGACGGGGCCGGTTTCCTTGAGGCGACGATCGACAACGGCTCGCCAGGCCGATTCGCGGAGGGGGCGATCGGTGTATTCCTGGAAGCGGGCCATCTGGGGCATGGTGCGTTCCTCGCCTTGGAACTGCACCGTGAGGGCACCCATGAGCTGGTCGTACTTCTGCGAGAGGAGCGAGAGCTCGGTCTGGAGCGGGATGTTGGCTTCGCGGAAGAGGGCGACCTCGGCCTCGGCATCGCGGGCAAGGACGTGAAAACGCTGGCCCGGCGCGGCGGGCAGGCACAGGGCTTTGGTGAGCTCGACCTGCCGGCGGTCGAGCTCGAAGGCAAGCGGTTTGACGGCGGGGGGGATGGTCTCGATGAAGGTGGCGTAGGCCTGCTGGGTCGCGGGCTTCTCGGTGTCGCACGTCATGGCGATGTAGAGATTCGCGCCGGTTTGGGAGATGGCGGCTTCGAGCTCGCCGCGATCGACGAGCCAGTCCTCGAGCTGGCCGATGGTGGTGCCGGGGCGCGTCAGGAGCAAGCGGTAGAAGGATGTGACAACATCGATGCTGGTCGCGTCGATATCGGCGGGAACGAAGCGGGTTTGAATCTGCGAGAGCGTGGCTGGCATCGAGGATTATGGGCCGACGAGGGCGCAATTCCACTCGTTGTGAAGTGTTCGCGACGATCAGCGGTCACGGCCGCGCACGCCGTCGAGCGAGTGCATCGCGGGGGCGTAGGTAGCGCCGGAATGGACGCCGCCCTCGTAGGGGCCAGCGCAGCCGCTGAACTCATCGCGGCCGCCGAGCAGACTGGGTACATCGGCGGCTGAACCATCGACAAAGCCCAGACGCGACTTTGGAATGTTCTCGAGGGTGAACTGATAGTCCCAGGGGTGGGAGGCCCAGATGAGCGAGCGTTTGTCGGGGAAGGAGACCTCGTGCGACCTGGTGTTGCGCCATTGGCTTGGGCCGACCTGCGTGGATCGCCGCCAGAACTCGGGTGCGGCTTGGAAGACACAGGCAAAGATGTACTGGCTTATCGAACCAGAGCGTTGTCCCTGGGCAAGCAGTTCGGGTGCGATGAACGCACTCGATCCGCACCCGCCGTAGTAGGTTGGTCCCAGCACAAGGTGCCAGGTCTCCGCCTGGTTGAAGTAGTAGATTGTGCCCTCGCCATCATCGAAGCATGCTGAGTGAAACGACGACTTGGCTCTGGTCGGGTCGGCGAAGTGCGGGTGACTGTCCTTCCAGTCGATGGTGTAGGCGGTGATCGCCTGGACGTGTGTGCGAAGGTTGGCCAGGGACTTGGAATACTGCGCCCGCGCTCGCATCTTCGAGAGTGCGGGCATGGCGAGGGCGATCAGGACCGCGATGATGGAAATGACCACGAGCGTCTCGATCAGGGTGAATCCGCGAGTCGCGGCGGGTGAAGGCTGGGGAAGTTCCGTGCGTTCGAGTTGGCAACGAGGCCACCTTGACCCGGCGAAGAATGAGCCGGCGAGCGTAAGGTTTCGTGCAATTACCCAGTGCCCTTCGGCATTGAGTTGCTTCATCAGCATGATCTGCGAGATGCAGCCACACTTTGGAGTGCCGCCGCGAGCGAGTTCGATGGCATAGAAGCTCGCAAACGTGAGCAGGAGCGTGCCGAGGCACATACCCACGACGAATCTTGACAACCCGAGCAGCCACAACATCGCAAGACCGATTTCGAGCGCGGGTACAAAGATCGCCAGTGGGTCGATCGACCACTCGGGGAGAACGGTCCACGTCGCCATCGCGGCCCGAAAGGAGTTCTGGTCAATGCACTTGGAGATCCCTGCCAAGAGCATAAATGCCGTAGCGAGCCACGCTGCCATACGAAGGGCGACTGCGAGCGTTGCACGCGCTCCGTGGATCATACACCGGTACACACATTTCCCTTTGCGCCGGTTGGGTAGCACACGGTTGTTTGCTGGACCGTGCCGGGCGAACACGTCGTTCCGTCAACGCCGCAGGTTGACGGAGTGTATTTGCAGTCCTGGACGCCATAGAATATGTAATCATCGAGCCCCTTCTTTCCACTTCCGGCGGCGTTGGTGTGCGGCACCGACGGGTTGACGACGTTGGTGAAGGGGCACGACGGATTGCACGCCGCCCAGAGCTGGACACCGGCGATGGAGCAGCATGGCTTGTTGCCAACCGTGACGATACAGACGGTGACGCCTGCCACGGCGAGCGTGGTGAAGGAACCAATAGCGATGATGGTCGCGAGTACCTTGGGCGTGCGGGGAAAAGCTGGCGACGGCATAGCGGACCCTTTCAGTTCGAGAAACGGCGACGGAAGTAAATGGCCAGAACGCACGCCACAACGAGTGGTGGCGTGGCCCAGCCGAGATATTTCAGATACCTGGCAGCCCGGCTCTGTGGCAAGTTCGCGACGGGCGTTTGGACCACGCTTGTGCCGTCTCGGGAGAGGAGCACATCGCCATCTCGCATGTCACGGATCGAGGTCGTGACCGAACCACGAACCGCGTCTGGCGTCTGGAAGGAGGGCATTCGAGTGAGATCAGCGAAGGGGATCTCCTCCGCTGCAACGCGGAGAAGCTTCACGAACTGATGGAAACCCTTTCCTCCATCGTACTCGTATCTGGTCCACACCTGGCCCCCAAGCTCCGGCACCATCGCTCGAACCGAAACCTCGTTGCTCGAGTACCGCACGTCGTTGGGGCTGGGTGTGTAGGACAACGTGATCCGCGTGAACTCGCCGCGACCCGTCGAGCCATCCCAGGTTCCCTGGAGTTGATAGTCGTATCGCCCGTCCGATGTGCCGGCGACCGCCCGCAACATCGGTGAGGTCGAGACGACCTTGGGCGAGCTGATCGAGGGAATCTTGGCTTGCACTTCTCGAAAGTGCGCCAGCGGACCATACAGCATGGCGAAAATCACTCTCTTCTCTTGATCTCGCCGAACCGTGTGGCCGTACCCAGCGAGGGCCGCGTCCCCGGCGGGTGCGATGTTGCACCCACCGTCTGAGAGAAGCCATTGTCCTTTATCGGTCGTCACCACATCGATATACCGGGTCGAGCTTGCTTTGTCGTAGTCCATCGAGGCGCGAACTTCCCGATCGTTGTTCCACCATACTCGAAACTTGGTCATCAACGGCGTGCCTTGGACAGCCATTTCCATCCGCGCGAGCCGCTCGCGATCCGGATGGAATGGATGTGCTGCAACCGCAACCCTGCGCGATTTGAGCTCGGAAGGATCAATCTTGTCTGCGTCAACGCTCTCCATCTCAAGGCGCCGGCCTTTGAGATCGGGAAAGACGAGCGGCGCACCGAGCTGCCGATCGAGCCATGCCTGCGCCGCAGCAACATCTTGCTGGTGACGGGCCGCGTGTACCACGGAGCACTGAACCATCGCGACGACCACGAGCGTTCTTGTGGTAAGATTCATCACTATTGACTCTAACCACCCCCCCCCCCACCCCACCCCTAAATCAAGTGGGGCTGTGGGAAAGAGAGTATAGTAGACCGGGTCAGCCGGCGCGGGGGCCGCCGAAGAGGTCGGTGAGGCTGTCACTGAGGGAGCGGCGAGCGTCGCGGTAACTGCTCGTGACTTTGGCCGGGTCGGGGTTGTCTTGTGCGGCCTTGGTGAGCTGCTGGTTGAACTGGGTGCGGAGTTTTTCGACCTGGGCGCGGACCTCGGGTGTGGGGTTGCGGTGGCGGAGGAGGCCATCGATGCGTTTGTTGTTCTCGGCGATCAGGGTTTCGGCCTGGCTGGGTTGGCCATTGTTGCGCGTGATTTTGGTCGCGCCGGTCGTTGTTGCATGGTTGAGGGTGGAAAGAGCGGAGTGGGACATGAAGCTGTCAAGACGCATGGGTGATCTCCTGGTTGGGAGAACACAACGCAATTGGCGTGCCGCTCTCAGCAGAGCCGCTTGCGGAGCACCGCCAGCAGCGTCTCGGGCTCAAGATATTTGGGAGGCGGGCGAAAGTAGACGTCGGCGAGGGTGTCGGAGTTCTTTGACGGGAGTACGGTGACCTTTGCCTCGATGGCCTTGGATTGACCGGGTGGCACGGTCGAGAGCTTCTGTGCAAGGGGCTTGGCGTTGCGGGTCTGAAAGATCACGTCGCTGCCACGGATCGTGACGGTGCGGACAGCCAAGGCGGCGCACGCGATGCGGAGTTCGGCAAGCAGATAGAGGCGAACGGTGGCGCGGGGCGGCTCGCCATACGCAGCGGCCATGTCGGCGCGGGCTTTGTCGAGGTCGGTGGGTGCCGCGGCGGTGGCGATGCGGCGGTAGGCTTCGAGGCGGCGGGCATCGCTGGGGATATAGGTCTTGGGGATGATGCCGCCCAGGCCGATCTCGACACTGGCGGAACTCGGTTTACGAACGGGGGCTTCGCTGTTGAGTTCGTGAACGGCCGTTTCGAGGAGCTGGCAGTACATCTCGTAGCCAACGGCGGCGATGTGCCCCGACTGCTCGGGGCCCAGGATGTTTCCCGCGCCGCGAATCTCCAGGTCGCGCATGGCGATCTTGAACCCCGCGCCGAGCATGCTGTACTGCTCGATGGCCGCGAGGCGTTTCTTGGCGTGGTCGGTGAGGCTTCGGCTCTCGGGCAGGAAGAGATAGCAATACGCCCGATGTTTGCTGCGGCCCACGCGGCCCCGGAGCTGGTGCAGCTCTGAGAGCCCGAAGCGATCGGCGTCGGCGATGAGCATCGTGTTGGCGGTGGCGATGTCGATGCCCGACTCGATGATGGTCGTTGAGACGAGCACGTCGGCCTGGCGGCGGATGAACTGGAGCATGACGCTTTCGAGCTCTTCGCCTTCCATCTGCCCGTGGCCGAAGATGACCTTGGCCTCGGGGACCAGGGCCCGCACGCGGTCGGCGACGCTCTGGATGTCGTGCACGCGGTTGTGGACGAAGAAGACCTGCCCCTCGCGGGCAAGCTCGCGGCGGATCGCCTGCTGCACTCGGCGTTCGTTGAAAGGCAGCACCTCGGTCACGATCGCCCGGCGGTCTAGCGGGGGCGTGGTGAGGTTGCTGATGTCGCGGATGCCCAGGAGCGACATATGCAGGGTGCGCGGGATGGGCGTGGCCGACAGGGTGAGGATGTCGGCGGTCATGCGGAGGCGGAGCAGGCGTTCCTTGTGCTCGACGCCAAAGCGCTGCTCCTCGTCGATGACGACAAGCCCCAGGTCGGCGAAGCGGACATCCTGCGAGAGCAGGCGATGGGTGCCGATGATGACGTCGACCTGCCCCTTGGAGAGGTCGCGGAGAACATCCCGCGTGTCCTTTGCGTCTCGAAAGCGGCTGATGGACTCGATGCGGAAGGGGTAGCCGCTGAACCGGGCCTTGAACGTGCGTTCGTGCTGCTCGGCGAGGACGGTGGTGGGAACGAGCACGGCGACCTGCTTGCCGAACTCGGCGGCCTTGAACGCTGCGCGGATTGCGAGCTCGGTTTTGCCGAAGCCGACGTCGCCGCAGATCAGACGGTCCATGGGGCGGGGCTTGGACATGTCGGCCTTGATGGCAGCGAGGGCGGAGAGCTGGTCCTCCGTTTCGGTATACGGGAACTCGGCCTCGAACTCGGCCTGCCACGCGGTGTCGCGCGGGAAGGCTATACCGGGGAGGTGCTCGCGGGCCGCCCGCACTCGGAGGAGTTCGGAGGCGAGGTCTTTGACGGATTCGGCGACGCTTTCTTTTTGGCCTTGCCAGCGCTGGCCGCCCAGGGTGGAGAGGGGCGGCGAGCCCTTGAACCCGCCGACGTATTTCTGGACGAGATCGATCTGCGACACGGGAACGTAGAGTTTGCTCTTGCCAGCGAACTCCAGGACGAGATACTCGTCCTGCTCCTGTTCCTTCTTTGCTTTCGCGGGGTTGTCGGCCCCGGGCAGAGCCCGCGGCTTCATGAGCGTGAGGCCCGCGAGGCGTGCGATGCCGTGGTCGGTGTGGACCACATAGTCACCGATCTGCAGATCAAGGAACGTGTCCATCGCACGAGCAGCACCGATGGTTGTTCGGCGGCGGCGGACGGTGAAGCGATTGAGAATCTCGTGGTAGGGAACGAGTGAGAAAGACGGGGCGCCAGCCGGCGGATCCCAGATAAAGCCTTCGTGGATGTAGCCCACGGCTCGCCCAACTTTGGAATCTGGCGCAAACTGCGTGAGTAGCTCACCCAATCGCTGATACTCGCCCTCGTTCTGGCAACACACGGTGACGGCGTGCTCCCTCGCGAGCCCGGCAAGCTCGCCGAAGGCCTGGGCGGTGTCCTTGGCAAAGGGCGGGATGTTCGCGGATGGCAGATCAACGTGCATGTCGGCGGCGGCGGTGCCGGCGGAGAAGCGGTTGAGTTCGCAGACGGCGTGGGTGTGTTTCTGGAGTGCGGCGAGGACGGCGGGGGGGCCGAAGATTCCCCGCCCATCTTTCACACGCTCGTAGTAGCCTCGGGCCTGCTCGACCACCTCGGCCAACTCGCTGATGACGCCGATGCACCCTTCGGGCAGGAGCTGGAGGAGTTGCACGCCCTCGTCGGACTGCACGGCGGCGGGGTTGGCGGCGATGAGGTCTACGGCGGTGAGTGCCCGGTCGGAGCCCATGGTTTCGAGGTCGATCTCGGTGATTTTCTCGGCGGTGTCGCCGAAGAAGTCGATGCGGACGGGCGAGGCGGTGCCGCCGGGCGGGAAGATGTCGAGGATGCCGCCCCGGACCGCGAAATCGCCGGGCTCCTCGATTGCGTCGACGCGGGAATAGCTGGAGGCTTCGAGCCAGCGGACGAGGTCGGAGAGATTGTGGTTGGTGCCGACTGCGATGGAGCGGGAAAGCGAGTCGAGCAGCCCCGGCGGAGGTACCGACTGCATGAGGGCCTGTATCGGAGCGACCAGAACGGTTGGCGGCGAGGCGGGCAGACCCGCAGCTAGGCGGCGGAGGACGGCCAAACGCTCGGCGAAGAGATCAAGGGCAGCGGCGGATTCGCCGGGCAGGGCTTCGAGGGCGGGGAAGCAGATGGCGTTGAGGCCACTGGCGATCAGCTCGTCGGTGGCTTCGTCGGCCTCGTCAAGGTGGGCGGCGACAAGGATGACCGGTCGGCCTGTGGTTGCGGCGATCGTGCCCGCGAGGAGGTGGGCGGCGGAGCCTGCGGACCCTTTAGCGACGACACGGCGGCGATCGACAAGCGCGGCGGCAACCATCCGAATGGTCGGATCGGAGGCGAGAAGGGAGGTGAGATCGGAGGGAGCGTGCACGGCGTTTCGCGGTGATGCTAGGTTTGGAGTGAGAGCACATCGGCGGCCGCATCCGACTGAGTTCCAGGTGGTAGACTTTCGCTCACATCAACCACCCAGGAAACCGCCCACATGTCGAAAGCCCAGCATCCCGCCTATGTCCAGCTCTGTTCGCTTGTTCGAGAGGGGAGCACACTCGCCTCCATTGGTGCGATTCTGGCGTGGGATCAGGAGACGTACATGCCGCCGGCGGGGGCCGACGGGCGCGGGGCACAGATGGGTGTGCTGGCAGGGATGATCCACGAGAAGCGAACAGACCCGAAGGTGGACGAGGCTCTCGCGGCGTGCGAGTCTCTGGTGGGCAAGGACATCGACGCCGATTCGAGCGAGGCCGCGAATGTGCGGGAGATGCGGCGGGATTTCACGCTGGCGACACGGCTCCCGCGAACGCTGGTGGAAGAGTGGGCGCGAACGACGAGCAAGGCAAACGATGTGTGGAAAAAGGCCCGCAAGGAGAAGAAGTTCAAGGACTTCGCCCCGTGGCTTGAGAAAGTCTTTGAGCTGGCGAGGCGCAAGGCGACGTGCTATGGATGGGCCGATGGTGGCGAACCTTACGACGCGCTCTTGAATCTGTACGAGCCCGGCGTGACGGCCGCGGAGGTGCAGGCAGTGTTCACGCCGCTCCGCAAGCGGCTTGCGGACCTGATCGCCCGTGTCGAGGCGTCGAAGTCGAAGGTTGACACCAAACCACTCTCGATCCCCGTCGAGCCGGGCACGCAGCACACGTTCAACGTGGGCGTGCTGGCGGCGATGGGGTTCGATCTGAACGCGGGGCGGCTCGACGTGACGACGCATCCGTTCTGCGAGGGCGTCTGGGCGGGCGACACGAGGCTCACGACACGGTACAAGGGCGACCGGTGGGTGGACGCGCTGTATGGCACACTCCACGAGATGGGACACGGGCTTTATGAGCAGGGCCTGCCTAAAGGCGACGAGGCGATCAACGGCACACCTTTGGCCGAGGCGATCAGCCTGGGGATTCACGAGAGCCAGAGCCGAATGTGGGAGAACTTTGTCGGCAGGGGAAGACCGTTCGTGGAGTGGCTCCTGCCGCAGGTGAAGAAGACGTATGGCAAGGGATTTGCGAAGGTGAAGCCGGCGGCGATGTACGCTGCGGTCAACACCTGCACGCCCAGTTTTATTCGCGTCGAGGCCGACGAGGCGACGTACAACATGCACGTGATGATCCGCTTCGAGCTCGAGCGGGCGGTGCTTCGGGGCGATTTGGCGGCCAAGGACGTCCCGGGCGAATGGAACGCGCGGTACAAGGACTACCTGGGCGTCAAAGTCCCCCACGACGGGGTCGGATGCCTGCAGGACATCCACTGGTCCAGCGGCCTCATCGGCTACTTCCCGACCTACACGCTGGGCAATCTGTACGCGGCACAGCTCTGGGAAACGATCGGCAGGAAGAACCCCAGGATCCAAGAGCAGATCGCCAACGGCGATTTCGCGCCGCTCAAGAAGTGGCTGAACAAGAACATCCACGCCCACGGGCGCCGCTACCGGGCCGCCGACCTGTGCAAAAACCTAACGGGCAAGCCCCTCTCGGCCGACCCGCTGATGCGCCATCTGGAGGGCAAATTGAGCGCGGTATACGAGCTGTGATGCGGCAAGAAAGAAGCGATGCGGCTCAATCGGTTCATTCTGACCGGGCCTGCGTATCTACGCCTCAAGCAAGCTGGTCCGCTCGTGCTCGTGCTCAGCGTGATCGCTTTCGTTTTGGCGCTCGCCAACGTCATCCCGATGGGGGTGTTTGGAACGTCAATATTCGGGATGCAGTTTGGTGCCGCATGGCTCTTTGCGAGAAAGTGGAGTCGCTGGCCGGGCGATTGGATGCTGGGCATCCTGCTGGGCGTCAGCTTCGCGTGCTTCACACTGGCCGCAACCTCCAGCGTCGCGTATGACATCGTTCAACAACCACATCGGCACTGGCCCGAGGGTGTGGACATGTGCTTCGCGGACGTGCTCGCTATCTTGTCACTCTGGATGATCTGGACCGCGAGTGTGTGGAACTGGAGATGGTTCAACCGCAGGGACGGCGAGACTCCGCGAACGCCGCCCCCCAAGCCCTCGCCGGTTCCGTCCTGGCCGCACGGGCCGCTTCCATCCCTGTCCGCACATGCCCGTGCTCCCCAGGAACCACAGACCAGTTCTTTCGCTCGCTCAGAGCACCCCTGACGCACGCCTCGCGGGAGTCTGCCACCGGGTACACTGACGTCGTGAACAACGAGACACAGCCCGACGCCTTGCCGGTGCCCGCCCTGCGGCTGCGCGGACTTTCAAAGACGTACGCCGAACTGACGGCCGTGAAAGAATGCACGCTCGACCTGCACGCTGGGCAGGTGCTGGGGTTCGTTGGCCCCAACGGCGCAGGTAAAACGACGACGATGCGGTGCATTGCGGGAATCCTGAGCCCGACGAGCGGCGAGGTGTTCGTCAACGGGCACAACGCGGCGACGGACCCGGTGTCGGCAAAGGCTGCCCTCGCGTACATCCCCGACGACCCAAAGCTCTTCGACGGCTTGACCGTTTGGGAGCACCTGCGGTTTGCGGCGTCGGCGTACGGGGTGGTGGATTGGAAAGCGCGGGCCGAGGCGCTCTTGAAACGCTTTGAGCTGTACGAGAAGCGCGACACGCTCTCGATGGAGCTCTCGCGCGGGATGCGGCAGAAGCTGGCGATATCGTCGGGTTACCTGCACGATCCGGCCCTGATTCTGCTCGACGAGCCCCTGACGGGGCTCGACCCGATGGGCATCCGCGTGATGAAGGACTCGATCCGCGAACGGGCACGGGCGGGGGCGGCTCTCATGGTCTCGTCGCACCTCCTCACGCTCGTCGAGGACCTATGTACCCACGTGCTCATCATGGCGAAGGGAACACAGAAGTTTTTCGGAACGCTCGAAGACGCGCGGGTAACGTTCTCAGCGAGCGGCGAGGGGTCGCTCGAAGATGTCTTCTTCTCCGCAACGCATGAGCCCGAGCCACCGCAGGTGATGCCGGCGACGGGGTCCAAGCCATGAACGCGGCTGCCGGTGACCTTGTGGACCGCACGCTCTTCCCGCGTGCGCTGCGGCTCTTGGTGCTGCTGCGGTACAAATCGCACCTGCGGCGGATTTTCGGGCTCAACACCAAGCGGCTCGTGTTCACGATCGCGGGCTTTGCCCTGGTTGGATTCATGGTGTTGCCCAGAATTTTCGCGGGCGGAAGCAAAAACCCGTTCCCGCCCGAGCAGCTCGCACGCTGGCTGCCCGTTGCGCTCGCGGCGTTTGTCGCGTCGCGGCTCATGTTCCCGGGATCGGGCTCGGTGGTCACTTTCTCGCCCGCCGAGGTCGATCTGGTGCTGCCCGGGCCATTCTCGCGGAAGCAACTCGTGCTCTACCAGGTGCTCTACATGGTGGGGCCCCTGCTTTTGATGTCGTTCTGGATGGCGATCTTCTTTCGCGGGATGGGGAGCTATCTCCGGTCGGTGATGATGCTGGCTGTGGTGATCCAGTTCGTGCAGTTGATGAATCTCAACGTGCAGGCGCTGCGAGACCTCGCGGCCCAGCGGATGCGGTTGCTGGCAATCACCATCGCGGCAACCTTTCTCGCGCTCCTGGCGTGGGGATGCTGGCAGGCGTGGTCGGCGATCGTGCTGATTCCCCAGGGCGACTACGCAAAGGTGATCGAGTACGCGAGCGGCGTGCGCGACATGGCCTGGGTGCGGGCGGTGCTCTCTCCCTTTGTGCCACACGCCAATCTCGTCGCGGCGCAGGGCCTGGTGGACAGCCTCTCATGGTTTGCGGTGGCAATGGGCATGAACATCGTGCTGATGGGTTCCCTTGTGGTCCTCGACAGCGGGCAGGTCGAGGCCCTGGTGATCGCAAGCCAGAAGCAGGCCGACAAGATCGCAATGATGAAACAATCCGGGCGGGGGAGACTCACCGCCAAATCCGCGAGGAGGCGGGTGGCGATGCTGCCCAGATGGGGCGGCGTGGGACCCATCGCGTGGCGGCAGATCGTCGGCGTATACCGCTGGGGTGGGCCCGTCCTTTTCGCAACAATCACAGCCCTGCTCTTTGGCGGGTTCTACGCGATGGGGAACATGGGTCAGGAGGGCGCGGCGGGGTTCCTGCCAGTGCCGCTGGTGTTCATTGTCTTTCTTTCGGGCGTCCTGCGGATCGACTTTCGGGGTGATCTGGATCATCTCGCGCAGCTCAAGGCCCTGCCCATCAGTGCCCGGATGATCGCCCTGGGCCAGCTCGCGACCCCCGTGGCGTTGCTGACTCTCCTGCAATGGATCTGCATCGCGGGGATCACGGCCGGTTCGCACGCCCACTTCGGACTTGCCCTTGGGGCGATGGGGCTGGCGATCCCGCTCAACACGCTCCTGCTCTCGATCGACAACGCGGTGTTCCTCTTCGCGCCCACAAGGCCCAATCAGCAGGCACAGGCGGCGGGCTTTGACCCGACGGTCATGGGGCGGGCGGCGATCCTCACCATCGTGAAGATACTGACCCTGGGCGGGGCGGCGGTGGTCGTTGGCGGGCCGGGCTTCCTCGTGTACTGGCTCGCCGAGTCGGTGCCGCTGGCGATCGTCACGGGCGGAGTGATCCTGACCGCGCTCATGCCCGTAGGAATCCTGACCGTCGCGGAGAGTTTCCGCAAGTTCGACCCCGCGACCGACATGCCGTCGTGATGGTCCGGCTGGGCTGAACTACACTCGGGCATGGCACACGCCCTTATCAGAATTGCAGCCCTTGTGGCGATCGCGGCGGGAGTTGCGGGCTCGTACTCGACAATGACGAGCAATGCGACCACACCGATGGTGCTCGACACCAAGCTGGCGACGGGGATGCTCTTCAAGAGCATCTCGCACGCGGGAACAGAGTATAAGTACGTCGTTCACGTCCCGCGAGACTACAACGCGGCAAAGAAGTGGCCCACCATCGTCTTCTTGCACGGGGCGGGCGAGTGCGGCACCGACGGCTCCAAGCAGGTCGTGCAAGGCCTGGGGGCAGCCGTGCTGGTCAAGCCCACCGACTGGCCCTTTGTTGTCGTGCTGCCCCAGAAGCCCGACAGCAAGATGCAATGGGAAGACTGCGACGCCCAGGTGATGGCGATGCTCGAAGCGACGAAAAAAGAGTACAACGTCGATTCGTCCCGCGTGTACCTCACCGGGCTCTCGCAAGGCGGCCACGGCGCATGGACATTGGGTGGAAACCACCCCGACGTGTGGGTGGCGATCGCGCCGATCTGCGGATATATCAACTTCAAGCGAGCGGGCGGCGTCGATCGCGGGGCTGGCGCCGCGATCGCCGAGAAACTCAAGGGCCTGCCCGTGTGGGCCTTCCATGGCGAGGCCGACGATGTGGTGAAGCCCGAGCAGACGCGATGTGTCGTCGAGGAACTGACGAAACTGAAGGCAGACGTGAAGTCGAGTTTTTACCCCGGCGTGAACCACAACTCGTGGGACAAGGCGTACCGCGAAGAGAAGCTGGGAGAGTGGTTCTTGACCCATGTGAAGAAATGAGGAGCGCCCGCCTCGCAAATGCGACGCCGCGTCGCCTCTGATATGCTCCCGAGGCCGACCGGTGGGGCGAGCCATGGCCTCGCGGCGGCGTTGGAGGCGTGGCGATGTCGCAGCGTGAACTTCGGCTCGGTTTCGCGATGGGCGGCGGCGTGTCGCTGGGCACCTTCTGCGGGGCAGCCCTCTGCCAGTCGATCAAGCTCGCGATCCTGCGCGGCGTCGGCAAGAACCAGCAGCCTTACGACCACGTGGTCGTGGACGTCTTCAGCGGCGCGAGCGCAGGAGCGATGGCCCTGGGGCTCCTCCTGCGGACGCTGATCGAAGCGCCGGCGGCGATCCGCGTGCAGGCTGAGGCTCGCTTGACGGCGGAGTTCGGACCAACCGGCGAGTTCGACGCGGCAACGCCCACAGGCTGGAGACGCGACGCGCTCATTCGCGCCGAGTGCGCGATGATGATGCAGGAACGGGCCTGGGGAAAGGAAATCACGATCGGTGGGCTTCTTGGACGCGAGCCCGACGGGTCTCAGCGCGAAATCGGTCACATCGGCTCTATCCTGGACCGGCGCGAGGTCGACCGCATCGCGCGTGATCTTCTGATGCCGCCCACGGGCGCGTGGGATCCAGCGGCCGCACGGGCGGACGCCCGCGGCGGGGTGCTGGCCGATCGTGTGCTCTTCGCGTGCACACTTGCGAACATGACTCCCATCGTGAGCGATGCACGGAGCGAGATCGCCATCACCGAGGCCGGATTCATCGGGCTTGCCGACGGCGGCACGTCGCGCACACACCGCGAGCTGCGGGTCTTCGATCTGCACCTGGGCGACGCCACCGGCATCCCCTTCGCTGAAGAGGACACCAATCCGCGAAGGTGGTGCAGATACCACTCAGGCAACGAACTGCCCGGCGAGATCGGCGACCTTCGGTCGCCCAAGACATGGAGGAAAATCGCGGCGACGGTGGTGGCGGCGGGCGCGTTCCCGCTGGCCTTCGAGCCCGTCGTGCTCAACCGGTCGAGCTACGAGTTCGGGCCCAATCTCTGGCCCGTTGCCTGCGGCCCGGCACACGACACCAACGGCACGCCGCGAAAGTTCCCGTTCACCTACGTTGACGGCGGCACATTCAACAACGAGCCCATCCGCGAGGCCTTCCGTCTCGCCTCGTTCATCGACGGCCAGCCTCTCGACCCCGGCGTCGAGTTTGACCGGCGGATCGTGTTCGTCGATCCCTTCGTGGACCCGACACAACCCTCCGTCCGCGCGCCCGTTCATGCGAAGTTCGGGACCGACGACGGCAAGTGGATCCAAAAGTCCAGCCTTGACCGCCTGGTGCCCGGTCACGTCCTGTCGCTGCTTTCGGCGGTCATGGACGAGTCGCGGGTGATCGAGGCCGACAAGGTCTATCAGGTCCGCCGCGATTTCAAGGAACGCGATTCGCTGCGGCTGGTGCTGCGCGGCATCCTCACCGCAAAGCCATCGCACCGCCCGCTCGCCGACTTGCACCAGTACGCCAATGACGTGCTGCGGAGCGATCGCCTCCTGTCCATGATCCCGCCGGGGCCTCTCACCGTGCCGGGTGAACTTGACCGCATTCGCAGAGAAGTCGCCGGAATCGTCGCCGACAGCCCAATGGTTGGCCAGATGGGCGACGCGACAACCTTCCTCTCACGCGTGAACATGGGGACCGACCCGGCGGCGGGTGAGTGGCTCTACCTGCTCGCGTGCCTCGCCCTCGACATCACCATGGACCTCATCGGCAAGAACGACGAACACTGCCTGATCGCCGTCGCGCCGTTCAGCTTTCCGGGCGACGGCTCCGCGCCAATCGCCATCCCGCTCCCGGGCTCGCCCCTGGAGGGCTTCTCGGGTTTCTGCTCGCTCGTGCACAGGCCCCTGGAGTTTCGCGTCGCCAGGTTCTGCGCTCAGCACTTTCTGGAACTCTGCGGCGTCATCGCGCCGGGTCCAACGCCTCCACTCAACCAGCCCGATGCCGCAGGCCGGTTCGAGCTCTCTATGCACGATCGCAGGCTATTCGACACCGATTGCGCCCGCGGGCTCGATCTTCTCGCCGCGCGGGTGAAGGACATGGTCGAGTCGTCGCACCTGCTCTCGATCGGATGGTTCACCGGGCTTGCGCTCTCGAAAATCGGCGACATGATCGCCAAGGTCATCCGCGACATGGCCAAGCCCCAGGTTCTGCCCGGCCTTGCCCCGCGCGAGTACGAGATTCGTGTTGTGGTCGAACGCGATGGGCTCGAGATCGATACCTCGGACGGCAACGACGTGCCATCCATCCCCGCCGAGCCGCAGGAGAACGCTCCGACATGGTGGATCGGGTGCAGCCTGACCTTCGATCCCGCGACGGGCCGCTGGAGCGGTCCGGGCGTGAATGTAGACGGAATCGTCGACCACCTGCGCGTCGATATTGACGGCTCGATCTTCGCCGGTCCTTATGCGATGCTCGAACTGCCCACCGATGCCACGCTGCTCAACGCCGCGTGGCAAACGCCAAACCCGACGCTGGTCGTGCGGTTGACGCCAAGAGACAGCGACCACGGCGATGTGGGGGGTGTGGGGGCGTGGTCGTTTGATCCGGGCGTCACCGCACTGGACGAAACGCTCTGATACTTGGTGGCACTGCTCTCCAGAGCAGTGCTCTTTGATTGCCGTGAAGAGGCACCGGTCCGGAGACCGGTGCCACCACACTCACGCGATTCGCATGACCTCTTCGACGCAGCGCCGAGGTGTCGGATTCACTTCCTTGCCGTGGCCAAGTCGGATAAGCATCTGCGGATAGCCTCGCTCGTCGAGCAGTTTGGCAACCCTGGGTCGCATAGCGTCGATATGCATCGGCTGATTGAGAAATGACGCCGAGTATCCGGCCGAGGTCGCAACCAGCAGGGTGTGCTCGAGCGCCTCGCCCGCGTGGAGCCAGTCCAATGGCGCGTCACCCACCGTGCCGATGACCGCAAGGGCCGGGGCGAGCTTTGCCAATCGGTGGTCTTTCCTGGCCTCCGACGCGCCCGTATCAAGAAAGCGGATGATGAACGGGTCGAGGATCGACGCGATGTCGCCGATGCCGCGTTCGTGCCCGGGCATGCCGTCCTTGCTGTGGCTCCGGTTGGGATGGCTCCACTGCGCGAGCTCTCGCCGAAAGCTCTTGTCGTGGAACTGAATGCGATCGGACTGGGCGACCAATTCGGCGATCTGGTGCTTGGTCGAGAAATCGGAAACCACATGACACCACGCCTGCTCCGACTTTGTGCAATGCTCCAGCGAGTGCAGCACCGACTCCTCGATGGGCTTCTCGTCGAAGGGCATGCCATGCGTGCGCCGCCGGGGGATCGACACATACAGCCTGTTGTGGTCACCTGTCGGTTCGCGCCGCTCACCCAGGCGAAGCGTCGCCAAAAGGTCGGGACGCGTTGCATCGGGTAGTCGCTCGACGATGGGCTCAAAGCCGAAGTGATGGCACGCGATGCACAAGTTGAACAAAGCGGCCCCGCACGCGATTGTCAACTCGCGGTCGCAGGGGTCCGACACCGGCAGCGCCCGCGTGCGATCGGCGTGCAGCTCCAGCAGCCCATCATCAACGCAAAACCACCACGGCTGCGTGTTCATCGACGACGGCGCGAGCACCGCCCAGTGCACAAACGACCGCAGGATCAGGTTCGGGTGCGCATCGTGACCCGGGAAGAGTTTCGACGAGACGTGCCAGGGCCTGAGCTCGGCGGATGAAGGGTGGGGGGCGAGTTCCATCGTGAATCTCCGTCCAAGAAAGGAACGGGACCCGTCGGATTCAACACACGGCGGTTGGCCGCAGAATACGGTCGAACCCCAGCATACCACAATGGCAACCCCTGTCAATGAGCCCGCCCAGCCCCTGACAATCGCCGTTATATCTTGCGATCCAGGAGCCGGTACTGCACCGCCTCGGCCACATGGTTCATGTCCACGTCGGCCGAGCTTTCGAGGTCGGCGATGGTCCGGGCAACACGACGGATCTTGTCATACGCCCGGGCCGAGAGGCCCATCTCCGTCATCGCCTGGCCCAGCACCGTCTGGGCTCGCCCATCGAGCGCAGCCCATTGATCGAGCTGCCGCCCCGAGAGCCGCGAGTTGGTGGTCGTGGCCCCTTGGCGGGCAGCCTGCACCGCCCGGGCGGCCAGCACCCTCGCACGCATCTGCGCCGTCGAGGTGCCACGCGGAGCTGCCGAAAGTTCCTTGAACGGTACGGCCGGTGCCTCGACGTGCATGTCCACGCGATCGAGCAACGGGCCTGAAATCTTGGACAGGTAGCGTTCCATCGAACGCCGCCCGACCTCGCCGGGCTCAAGATGCCCCTTGGGAGTCGGGTTCATCGCGGCCACGAGCATGAAGTTCGCCGGAAACCGGACGCTGCCGTGGCTTCTGGCAATCGTGACGCAGTGGTCTTCCATCGGCTGGCGGAGGGTTTCGAGCACGTCGCGCGGAAACTCGGGCAGTTCGTCCATGAACAGCACGCCGCGATGCGCGAGCGAGATCTCGCCGGGCTTGGGCACCACCCCGCCCCCCACCACCGCCGCGCTCGACGCGGTGTGGTGCGGCGAACGCACCGGACGGGAAGTGACCAGCCCCTGCCCGGGCTGAAGGGCCCCCGCAGCCGAGTAAATGCGCGTGATTTCGAGGGCCTCTTCGGGCGTGAGCGGTGGAAGCACACCCGGCAGAGCCTTGGCCATCATCGTCTTGCCCGTACCCGCCGGCCCGAGCATCAGAATGTTGTGCGAGCCCGCAGCCGCGATGATGATCGCACGTTTCACGCCCTCCTGCCCGCGAATGTCGGCAAAGTCGATCGGCGGCGCAACGTTCATCAGGAGCGACGCGACGTCGGTGGGCGGACAAGGCTCGGGCGGCAGGTGCCCCGTGAGCAGCCCCACCACTTCCACGAGTGTGCGAGCGCCAAAGACCGCGACGCCCGCCACCACCGCAGCCTCCTGCGCGTTTCCTTCGGGAATCACGACGGCAACCGCGCCACGAACTTGGGCCATAGCCGCCAGCGCGATCGCCCCTTTGATCGGCCTGATTCGACCATCCAGAGCCAGTTCGCCCGCGAAAATAATCCGACGCGAATCCATCCCCGGCGGATCCGGCGCAGCCATCCCGTGCCGCCGCGCCGCCGCATACCCGCTTGTCGGTGCAGCCCCTTGCGCCGGTATCACACCCTGCACCATCAAAGCCCCGATGGCGATGGGCAGGTCGTACACCGGCCCTTCCTTCCGCACATCGGCCGGAGCAAGGTTGATCAGCACACGCCCGCGAGGCCAGCCGTAGCCACTGTTCGCCAAGGCAGCCTTGACGCGCTCAATCGATTCCTTGACGGCCGTATCTGGCAAGCCCACGACCAGCCCGTCGTTGTCGGTCTGCGTGTCGTCGAAATCGACCTCAACCTCGCATGGGAGGGCGTCGATGCCTTGTAGCAAGTAGGATTGAACGCGGGCAAGCATGGGCCCAAGAGCATACCGAACATTCGGCGATCGTGCTTCCAGAGCCAGGATTGCCTCCGCTACGCCATTCGAGGCCGCCCAGCTTTCCACGCCGCCCACGAGTCCCCGAGTCGGAAGCTTCCCCCAACCACCCAACCACCCAACCACCCAACCACGATCTTGCCCGACCGCTTGATCGGAGGCTTGGAGGGGCCTTTCATTCCCTCCCCCACCGGCCTCCCCAAAGGTGTGCCGGAGTTCTGTGTTTGTTAGGTCTTATCGTGGTCTGGCGCAGACTGAAAGGGCCTGTCGAAAAACGTTCCCAATGGTGGGGGTTGAGAGGTACGCATGGCGATCCGTGTGAAGTCCCGCAGCGGCGAGTCGACCGAGCAGTTGATGCGTCGGTTCAAGAAGCTCTGCGAAAAAGAAGGTCTGACCAAGGACGTGAAGCGCAAAGAGTTCTTCGAGAAACCCTCCGAACGAAAGCGTCGCGCCGCCCGCAAGGCAATCAGCCGCCGCGTGCGCGAAGAGTTCGGCCCGGTTCGGCCCGAAAGG
>JAYVUC010000013.1:0-28033 GCA_043788295.1 Phycisphaerales bacterium | reverse complement strand
GGCAGGGACGGCGAGAACAGGCACGAACGACGAACGATCTGGAGCAGGAACTCGTGCGGCTCAGGAGTCGGCAGGCGACGCTGCAGGAACTGGCCGACGCACGCACGGGATATGGCGAGTCGGTGCAGCGCGTGCTCGAGATGCGCGAGGCAGGGGCGGGATTCGGCGGTGTGATGGGCCCGCTGGCGGATTTGATCGACACAGAAGCGGCGGATGCGCCGCTCGTCGAAGTTGCGCTGGGCGCGGGGCTTGAACTGCTGGTGGTCGAGAGCTCGGCGACACTTCCGAGTGCGACAGAGCTTGCGGGGCTTCCGGGGCGTGTTTCGTTCGTGCTCGCAAGGGGCATCTCCCAATCGGCACCCATGCCGCTGCCCGACGCAACTGACTTCGCAGAGTTCAACGGGCGAGTAAAGCACGTGCGCTCGCTCGTGCGGGCACGCGACGAGGCTGCGACCGCGATCTTTGATTTGCTGGATCGGATGCTGGGCCGAACGTACGCGGTGATGGACCTGGACACTGCGATCTTGCTGGCGGCGGGCCCCTTCGCGGGCTCTCGATTTGTGACAGACGCCGGAGAAGTGCTGGAAGCGGATGGAAGAATCGTGGCGGGCCCCGTGGTGATCGGCAGCGAAGGCGCGGGCGTCATTGGACGCCGGAGTGAGCTTGCAACGCTCGTGGTGCGCGTGGCGGAGGTTGGGGCGAGCGTGGACACGGCGCGGGCTTTGCTCGTAGCGGTCGACGCGGAGGCTGCGGCGATGAGCACGCGGGCGGCGGAGCTTCGCAAGACTCTTGCGGCGGAGCAGCGGCAGCTTCTGGGCGAGCAGAGCAAGCTGGAACGTCTGGGTTCCGATGATACACGGACCGCGCGGGAGATCAGATCGCTGGAGCAGGAACTGGCGTCGCTCTCGGAGCGTTCGGCGAAGCTGGATGCCGATCGGGAACTGCTGCGGACGAGGGCGGAGGAGTTGCGGCAAGCGGCCGCCGAACGATCGGCGGAGCTTGCCGAGCTTGAAACACTGCTGAAGTCGGCCCAGGCCGAGGTTGAAGGGGCGACCGAGCGGATGGCGTCGGCACGCGTTGATGCCGGGAAGGCGTCGGAACAACTCAACGCAGCGCGACGCGAGGCGTCGCGGCTCGAGCACGAGCACGATGAGCTGTCGGGCCAGCGGCGCGATCTTGGGTCGCAGATCGAGCATTCGGCGGGCAGGATGGGCGAATACCGGCGTGTGCTGGAGGAATCGATCGCTGCAATCGAGGTCGCCCGGGGACAGGCGGCGGTGCTGGGGGCACGGACCGAGGAATTGTCGGGGAGTGTGCGCGAGGCTGACGCGCGGGTGGCGGAAGTATCGCAGCGGCTGAGTGAGGCGCGGCGGGCGGGGGCGGAGGTTGAGAAGGCGTGGGCGAACGTGGAGATGGCGCGCCGCGAGGCGGAGATCAAACGCGAGACACTCGAGGACCGTGCACGCGAGGAGTTGTCTCTCGACGTGCAGGCGATGCACCCGGAGTTCCGGGAACTGGTGGCGTCGGGCAATATCTCGCGGATCGATCACGGCCAGGCGACCAAAGAGATCGACGCCCTGCGCGGCGAGGTTCGCAAGCTCGGAAATGTGAATCTGGACTCGATCGAGGAGGAAACCCAGCTCGCGGCCCGAAACGACGAGCTGATCCGGCAGGTCGCGGATATCGACGACGCGTGCGGCAAGCTGGCCGAGCTGATCGCACAGCTCAACGTCGTGAGCAAGGAGCGGTTCGCGAGGGTCTTCACAAAGATTCAGGAGAACTTCGGCGGCGAGCAGGGGATGTTCCGGCGGCTCTTCGGCGGCGGCAAGGCGGAGATCCGCCTCATGCCGCTCGTAAAGGAGATCGACGGCCAGAAGGTCGTGACCGATGAGGTGGACATTCTGGAGAGCGGGATCGAGATCATCGCCAAACCGCCGGGCAAGGAGCCGCGGTCGATCAGCCAGCTTTCGGGCGGCGAGAAGACACTGACGGCGGTGGGCCTGCTGATGGCGATTTTCCGCAGCAAACCGAGCTGTTTCTGCATTCTCGACGAGGTGGACGCCGCGCTGGACGAGGCGAACGTGAACCGGTTCAACATGGTCATCCGCCAGTTCACGGACATGAGCCACTTCATCGTCATCACGCACAACAAGCGGACGATGCAGTCGGTGGACCGGCTGTACGGCGTAACGATGCAGGAGCGGGGCGTGTCGAAGCGGGTGAGCGTGCGGTTCGATCAGGTAGGGAGGGATGGGTCGATCAGAGGTGCCGATGCGAACGCGAGCGAGCCGGTGGTGGCACTCGAAACCGTGCCAGCGATTGAGGCGTCGCCTAGGCCAGGGTACCTGCGGCGGGCACTTTCGGAGATGCGGGAACAACCCGACGCCGCAAGCGCCGGCGAGAATTGAGCGACACGGATCGTGACGCGGATTACTGGGCGCGACCTTGGTCGGCGACCAGCTGCGCACAATGTGTACACCAGGTCGCGGATACCTTGATCGCGAGAGCCTGATCACCGGGCGGCGGTGCGATCATCGAACGCCGTTTCGTTGGCGCGAGCTGGTTGCCCCCGGCGGCAGGCGGCTTGGCGGGCGGGCGGGCAAGGGCCTTGAGCCGCAGCAGGAATTGCGTCTGGTATTCCTTGTCCTTCATGACGTACTGCGGGTTGTTTTGGGTTGAGGCGTACTCGCCGGCGAGGGCGGCGTTGATGCGCTCGATGCGGGTTTCGGGGTAGGGGTGGGTGGAGAGTATCTCGGGGGAGCGGCCGCCGGCCATGGCTTTCATGAGGACTTCCATGACCTGTCGCTGGGCGAGGGGGTTGTAGTTGAGGCGGGACATGTAGCGCATGCCCAGGGCATCGGCCTCGGACTCTTCGTTGCGGCTGAACTTGAGGAGAACGACGCCGCCGACTTGCTGGCCGACCTGGGAGATCTCATCGGCGGTCGCCTGGTCCTTGGTCAGCACGGCAGCGGTTCCACTCACGATGAGCGAGGTGAGGCCCGAGTCGGCCATGCGATCGTTGGTGTGGCGGGCGGTGACGTGCCCGCACTCGTGGCCCAGGACGCCGGCCATCTGGGCCTCGCTCGTGAGCCGCTCGGCCAGTCCTCGCGTGAAGAAAACCTTGCCTCCCGGGAGCGCGAAGGCGTTGATGTCGTCGGTGTTGAGGAGCGTGAAGGTCCAGGGGAGCGAGGGGTTCTCGCCCTCGGTCTTGGCGGCCAGTGCCTTGCCGATGTTGGTCACATAGGCCTGAAGCTGTGCATCGGGTACCGCGCCGCCGAACTCGGCGGTGAACTTGGGGCCTTCGGAAACACCCATGGCGATCTCTTCGTCGCGGGAAAGGGCGTTGAACTGGCGTTTACCGGTCGCGGGGTTGACGGAACAGGCGACAAGGGTGCCCACGAAAGCCGCCGCGAAGGCCGCACGCCACATGCTCGAATACCGCATCGGGAATCCTCCTGAGGTGCAGAGTCTAGATGGGCCGAATCGACCGGGAAGGGAGGGAAAATGGATGCAAATGGAGCGTTTGCCCGGCGTGGAAGCCGCCCTACCATGTGCGACCAATGGGGATTGGTGTAACGGTAGCACGACTGACTCTGACTCAGTTAGTCTAGGTTCAAATCCTAGATCCCCAGCTTTCCGGTACGTTTGACCCTTCCCTGAGCGGCAGGTGGCCGTGAAGGCATTTTCCCGTGCCCACGGCAAGCCGCCTCGACTTCCGGATCTTGGGTCAACGGCGGCTGCGGATGCCTGCATCGCCCTGGGCCTCTGAGCGGCCATGCCATTCGGCTCGCATGATCTTGTGCCTAACCGTCGATCTGGTGCACTTTCGACATGGCGGCAATAATCGAACGACAGGCCGGGCGCGCTCGCGTCGCCGGCAACGGCCACAGTGGCGACTGCCCCCGTGAGTTCGGCGGACGCACGGCAATGGTGCACTCCTCCTTTCCGCATGGTCGAGGCGCCCAAAGGCACCCGACGACTTCCGGGTGACTTGGGGCCCGGTGACGAGGATCATCCGCGTCGGCGATCCTCGCCGAGTGGGCCGCTGGGCATTTGGATTGGGTGTCAGGATCAGGCGCGGGAGACGGAAGGAATCACCATGGATACCAACCCCAAGGAACGCTTCGTCGTCCACACTGCGGGAGCGGACGACTCGGGCGGGCCAGGCCTTGACCGTGCCGGAATCTCCCGCTCCCCCAGCTTACCGAACATGTGCCGCGCAATACGAATCGCGTGTTTCCAGCGACGGCGCGCCACTCCTTCACATTCCAAGCCCTGCCCGCCACAAGAGCGGCGCGTTTCCGCTACCATGGCGGCCCCAGCTCTCGATGCTGGAACCGGGGATGCGTGAGCGGTGCGTCGTTGCCGGAGTTCCCTTGCCCATAGAGGACCGTGCCATGGAATGGTTGAAGAAACTGCGTCAGCACCTGCTCACCGGCGTGTCGTTCGCCATTCCGTTTGTGGCGTGCGGGGGCATTCTGATCGCGGCGGCACTGGCGTTCGCGCCGCCGGGAGCAAACAACGCCCCCGATCCCTCGGGCAAGCCCCTGCTGATGTTCCTGCTCACGATCGGTGTGGCGTCGTTCAAGTTGATGCTGCCGATTCTGGCCGCGTACATCTCGTACTCGATCGCGGGCAAGCCCGGACTGGTGTCAGGAGCGATCGGCGGATTCTTGTGCAACGATCTGAACGGCCACTTTCTTGACGCGAACAAACCCGAGGTGAGTGCGGGATTCCTGGGCGCGCTTGTGGCGGGGCTGCTGGCGGGTTATGTGGTCGCGGCCCTGAAGAAAATTCCAACCAACAAGCTGACAAAGCCCCTGATGCCGATTCTGGTCATTCCCATCATCTCGTCGCTCATCGTGGGCTCGGCGATGATGCTTCTGCTGGGACCGCCCATAGCGGACCTCATGGTGTCGCTGGGCGAGAAGCTCAAGAGCATGCAGACTGGCAATGCGGTCGTGCTGGCGATGCTTCTGGGCGCGATGATCGCGTTCGACATGGGCGGACCGGTGAACAAGGCGGCGTTCTTCTTTGCGTCGGGGCTGATCGCGCAAGGGAATTACACGCTCATGGGGCCCGTGGCTGCGGCGATCTGCACGCCGCCTCTGGGAATGGGTCTGGCGACCCTGATCGGGCGGAACTCGTGGCGCGAGGAAGAGCGGGAATCGGGATATGCCGCCCTGGGCATGGGCATGATCGGAATCACCGAAGGTGCGATCCCGTTCGCGGCGGCCGATCCGCTTCGCGTGATCCCGTGCATCATGCTGGGCTCGATGACCGCGAGCACTGTGGCGATGCTCGGACATGTGGGCGACCACGCCCCGCATGGCGGGCCCATCGTGATTCCCGTCGTCGACGGCAAACTGATGTACGTCGTCGCGATCGTCGCGGGTATGGTCGTGACGGCGGTGTCGATCAACGTGCTGAAAAAGATCTGTAAGGCTCCGGGTGAGCGGCCCGAGGCCTGAGTTCTTCCTTTGTGTCTGATGAGGAGCGGGAGATGAAGATCGTTGCGGTAACGGCGTGCCCCACGGGGATCGCCCACACGTACATGGCGGCGGAAATGCTCGAGAAAACCGCCAAGGCGATGGGGCACCAGATCCGTGTCGAGACACAGGGTGCGATGGGGATCGAGAGCGAGCTGACGGCGAAGGAGATCGCCGAGGCCGACGTGGCGATCTTCGCCGTCGACATCGAGGTCGAGCACAAGGACCGGTTCAAGGGGAAGAAGACGGTGCAGGTGGGCGTCTCGGAGGCGATCAAGAACCCCAAGGGAGTCCTCGCGAAGGCGGGCGTGTGATGCGGCGATGACTACCGGCGCGGACCTCATCCAGGAGCGATACGAGTTCATATGTGCCCTGCACAACGGGCTCCACGCGCGCCCCGCGAGCATGCTCGCCGAGTGCGCGACACCGTTCGCTGCGGAGATCGTGATTGCCAAGGGCGACGGCACTCCGGTGAATGTCCGCAGCGTGCTCTCGATCATCGGCCTCGATGTCCGCAATGGCGACGCGTGTGTGGTGATCGCCCAGGGGCACGACGCCGCAGCGGCGATCGCGGCGTTCGTCGCGTGTATCGAGAGCCGCCTCGCCGAGGGCGATGAAACGCCGCCACTGGCCGCCGCACACGCGGAATCATGCGTGAAGCTGCCGTTCATGCTCCGCCGCCAGAGCGCGCAGCACGCCTCGGGCCGGCGTGTGTGCGGCGGCGTGGGTACGGGCTTCGCGGTGCTGGTGAAGGGTCTTTCGCTGCCTCTCGAAGCCCAAAGTGCCAAGCCCGGCAAGGTCGATGACGAGCTTGATCGCGTGCGACAGGCCGCGATGTGGGTGCGACACGATCTTGAACGCCGCTCAGGCCTGTCGGGCGATCGCACCGAGGCAGAACTCTTGCGGGCCCATGGACAGATCGCGGGCGACCCGGCACTCGGGGCCGAAATCGAGGGGCAGGTTCGCAGCGGGCGAACCGCGGCACAGAGCGTCGTGGCGGCGGCCGAGCGGTTTGTCGAGCGCCTGCGATGCGCCGCCAGCGCGTACATCCGCGACCGCGCCATCGACGTGCAGGACGTGTGCATGCAGCTTCTCAATCATGTGACGGGCGGCAAGCTCGAATCTATGAACGTCACGCTCGATCGCTACAGTGTCGTCTTCGCCGAGATGCTCACGGCCAACCAGCTCCTGCGGATGGACCGCGAGCATCTTCGGGGGCTCGTTCTCGGGCCCGTCGGGGCAACCTCGCACACCGTGATTCTGGCTCGCTCGCTCCGCATCCCCACGCTCATCGACGTGCCGGGAACGGACACGCTGGTGCAAAGCGGAAAGCCGGTCGTGGTCGATGGAGACGCGGGGGTCGTTATCACGGAGGTGACGCCCGCGATCACACGCTACTACGCACGGCAGCAACGCACGCACGAACGTTGGACGCAGCGGCTCGCGCCCGCCGCCATGAAGCCCGCGATCACAGGCGACGGCGTGCGCATCGAGGTTGGCGTCAACGCCACGCTCGCGGGCGAGATCGTCGCAGCGGCAAACGGCGGGGCCGACGGCGTCGGACTCCTGCGAACCGAGCTCCTGTTCCTTGATCGCCAGACAGCTCCGACCGAGGACGAGCAGCTCGTGTTGTACGAAGCGGCGGTGAGAGCCGCCGCGGGCAGGCCTGTGATCATCCGAACATTCGACATCGGCGGCGACAAACCCGCGACGTATCTCACCATGCCCAAGGAGGAAAATCCGTTCCTTGGCGTGCGCGGGCTGCGACTTTACGAGAAACATCCTGGGATTTTGCGAGAGCAGCTCCGGGCGATCCTGCGAGCATCGGCATTCGGGCCCGTCAAGATCATGGTGCCGATGGTCGCGACACCGACCGAGGCGAAGTGGTTCCGTGAGCAGGTGAAACTGGCTCAGTCGGAGCTTGCGGCCGCAGGCATCGCGTTCGACCAAGGCGCCTCGGTGGGCGTGATGATCGAGATTCCTGCGGCTGCTCTCGTAATGGATCAGCTTTGCGACGAGGTGGATTTTTTCAGCATCGGCACCAACGACCTCTGTCAATACTGGATGGCCGTAGACCGCGGAAACGCCGGCGTCGCCACGCTTTACAACCCGCATCAGCCCTCGTTTCTGCGGCTCTTGCGGTTGATCGTGGACGGCGCGAGAGCCCGCGGCAAGTGGATCGGCGTCTGCGGCGAGATGGCGGGCGACCGCCTGAATCTCCCGCTCATGATCGCACTGGGGCTCGATGAGATCAGCGTTGCGCCGGGCGAGGTTCTGCGGCTCAAGGCGGCGGTACAAGGGCTCGACGCTGCCGCGTGCCGCGAACTGCTGGCGACATCAGTCGATTGCCGAACGGCGGGCGAGGTCGAAGCCCTGCTGCGTGCCGGGCCACAGTCTGCCGCGCGACAGGAGGGCGTTCTCGACGCCGAGTTGATCGCCGTGGGGAGCGACGCCAACTCCAAGGAAGAGGCGATCCGCGAGGCGGTCGATCTGCTCTTCATCGCGGGCCGAACGCAGGATGCCGGCGCGGTGGAAGAAGCGGTGTGGGCTCGCGAGGAGAAGTACTCGACGGGGCTTGGGTTCGGATTCGCTGTGCCGCATTGCAAGACCGATGCGGTGCTCGCACCCACGCTCGCGGTGCTGAAGCTGACGACCCCGATGGAGTGGGGCTCGATGGACGGGCTCCCGGTGGGGATCGTGATGCTGCTGGCGGTGCCCGCCTCCGAAACGGCCGGCGGCGGCGGAGCAGCCCACATGAAGGTCTTTGCCAAGCTGGCCCGCAAACTCATGCACGAGGATTTCAGAGCCCGTGTCGAAGCCGCTGTGGACCGCGACTCGATCGTGGCGTGTCTGCGAGAAGAGTTGGGGCTGGCATGAAAGGCCCACATCTCATTGTGACGCGGGCCCGAGCCCGCGACATGCACTAGGATCGCCGGATTCAGCGTCAGATTCAACCGTCCCACCTGGACGCAGTGCCAACGAGCGGAGCAAGTCATGAAGCGTTCGAAGATTGCGACGTCGGGGATCGTGTTTGGAATCAGCAGCCTGCTGTCGGCATCGGGCCTTGCCCAGCCGGCCGCGCCCGAGGGTGCTAAGGCGACGCCGGTCGTCGCCACGCCCACGTCCGCGACCAAAACACCGCCCGCTCTGCCCGATCTGACGAAAGAGCCGACGCTCTTCGTCGTCGCGTACGCCCACCTCGATACGCAGTGGCGCTGGTGCTATCCGCAGAGCATCCGCGAGTATCTCCCCGCCACGCTCCACGACAACTTCAACTTCTTCAAGAAATATCCCAACTACGTCTTCAACTTCAGCGGCTCGCGCCGCTACCAGATGATGCAGGAGTACTACCCCGAGGACTACAAGCAGCTCAAGGCCGAGGTGGCCGCGGGCAAGTGGTTTCCCTGCGGGTCGTCGGTCGATGAGAACGACGCGAACGTCCCCTCGGGCGAATCGTACGTGCGGCACGTGCTCTACGGCAACCGGTTTTTCCGCCGCGAGTTCGGCGTCGCGAGCGATGAGTACATGCTCCCCGACTGTTTCGGCTTCCCCGCAGCGATCCCCAGCCTCCTCGCCCACTGTGGCGTCACGCAGTTCTCAACGCAGAAGCTGACCTGGAACGCCGTCGTGCCGATCCCGTTCAAGGTCGGCGTCTGGGAAGGGCCCGACGGGCGGGGCGTGGTCGCGGCACTCGACCCTGGCAGCTACGTCGGTGAAGTGCTCGAGAACCTTGCGAACAGCGACGGGTGGGGCAAGCGGATCGCCGCGAACGCGAAGGGCTCGGGCCTTCTGGCCGACTTCCACTACTACGGCGCGGGCGACCAGGGCGGTGCGCCCACCGAACACTCGGTGGCGATGATGGAAACGAGCCTGGGCACCAAGGGGGCGATCAAGGTCGTCACGGGCCCTGCCGATCAGCTCGTCCACGCCATCACGCCCGAGATGCGGGCCAAGCTGCCGACGTACACGGGCGAGCTGCAGCTCACCGAACACTCGGCGGGCTCCGTCACGTCCGAGGCGTACATGAAGCGCTGGAACCGCAAGAATGAATTGCTCGCCGACGCGGCCGAGCGGGCCTCAGTCGCGGCGGCGTGGCTTGGTGGGCGTGCGTATCCGTCGCAGAAGCTCGAAGACGCATGGACGCTCGTGCTGGGGTCGCAGATGCACGACATTCTGCCGGGAACGAGCCACCCGCGCGCGTACGACTTCGCGTGGAACGATGAGATCCTGGCGGCCAACGAGCTTTCGGCGGTGCTCACCGACGGGGCGGGCGTGGTTGCTGGCGCGATGGACACGGCGGGTGACGGCACGCCGCTCGTTCTGTTCAATCCGCTCTCAGTCGAGCGCGAGGATGTTGTCGAGGCGGAGATTCCCGGCGATTTCGCTGTCGCCAAGAGCGTCACGGTGACTGGCCCCGATGGCAAGCCCGTGCCCGCGCAGATCATTGGCGGGAACACGAGCATGGTCCGCGTTGCGTTCCTTGCGAAGGTTACATCGGTCGGGTTTGCTTCGTACAACGCCAAACTCGGCACCGGCGCACCCACAGCCGATGCCTCGCTGCACGCCGACAACAAGGGACTTGAAAACAGCCGGTACGTCGTGAAGATCGACGACAACGGCGATGTGGCATCGATTCGCGACAAGAAGGCCAACCGTGAGCTGCTCTCCGCGCCCGCGAAGCTCGGGCTGCACTACGAGAACCCCAAGAACTGGCCCGCATGGAACCAGGACTGGGCCGACCGTCAGTTACCAGTGAAGGCGGTCGTGGGGGCGACCGCAAGCGGCTCCGCGAAGGTTCGCGTCATCGAGAACGGCCCGGCCCGCGTCACAGTTGAGATCGTCCGCGAGCTTGGAGGGTCAACCTTCACCCAGCGGCTACGGCTCGCGGGCGGGCAGGCGAGCGATCGCCTCGAGTTCGATTGCTCCATCGACTGGGCCGCGCGCGAGCGGAGCCTGCGGGCCGCCTTCCCGCTCACCGTGAGCAACCCCAACGCGACCTACGACATCCAGACCGGCACCATCGAACGCGGCAACGGCAAGCCCAACCAGTACGAGTACGCCTTCCAGCAGTGGTTCGATCTGACAGACACCAAGGGCGACTACGGCGTCACAGTGATGAGCGACAGCAAGTATGGTGCTGACAAGCCAAGCGACGGCACCGTTCGCCTGACGCTGCTGCACACGCCCGGAACGCAGGGCGGCTATCAGGATCAGGGAACGCAGGACCTGGGCAAGCACCACATCCTGTACGCGATCTCCGGGCACCAGGGAGACTGGCGGCAGGAACGCAGCGCGGAGCAGGCGGCGCGTCTCAACCAGCCGATTCTCGCCTTCCGAGCGATTCCGCACGCCGGACCGCTGGGCAAATCCTTCTCGCTGGTGAAGGTGAGCGACCCGAGCGTGCGAGTCTCTGCGATCAAGAAGGCCGAGGACGGCAACGAGGTGATTCTGCGACTCCGCGAGCTGAGCGGGCACGCGATCAAGGGAGTGCAGGTCTCGGCGGGCAACGCGATCCTGTCGGCCCGCGAGGTCGATGGCCAGGAACGCCCGATCGGCCCCGCGACGGTGAAGGAGGGTGCGCTCGTCGCGGATATCGGCGGGTACGAGCTGCGTGCGTTCGCGGTGAAGCTCGGCGATGCACCGGCCAAGGTGGCCAAGAGTCAAAGCACGTCGCTCGAGCTTGCGTTCGACACCGACGCAGTCAGCTCGCGGGCCAAGCGCTCCGATGGAGCATTCGACGCCAAAGGTAACAGCTTCCCAGCCGAACAATTCCCTCAGGAAGTTGTGGCCGAGGATGCGACGTTCACGCTTGGATCGGCATCCGACGGCAAGAAAAATGCGATGGCCTGCAAGGGGCAGGAGATCAAGATCCCCAGCGGCGAGTTCGATCGTCTGTATCTGCTCGCCGCGTCATCCGAAGGCGATGTGAACGCGAACGTCGAGATTGACGGCAGGAAGGTTGATGTCCGCTTCCGCGACTGGTCCGGTTTCGTGGGACAGTGGGACCGCCGACTTTGGCTGGGTGACGTACCCGAGCTCACCTTCAACTGGAACAACGACCTGGGCGGCATCGAGCCCGGCTACGTGAAGCCCGAATCCGTCGCGTGGTACAGCTCCCACTACAGCACTCCCAAGGGCGACACATACTACGACTATTGCTACCTCTATAAGGTCGCAATCGACCTGCCCAGGGGCGCAAAGTCCGTTCGACTGCCCAGCAACGATCGCGTGAAGGTCTTCGCGGCGACCGCGGTGAACACCGCGGGCGGGCGCGTCCAGGCCGCCGCGCCCCTCACCGACACGCTCGACGATCACGCACAGGACTCGCCGCGTATCGTGACGGCGGGCACCGGTCCCTTCAAGGACGCGACCGAGGTGCGCATCGAGCCCCGACTGTACTGGACCCCCGGCTCGCTCCACTACACACTCGACGGGTCAACCCCGACCGCTACATCGCCTGTGTACACCTCACCGATCGTGGTCGATCGCACCACGACGATCAAAGCGGCAGTCATTGGATCCGCCGGTATTGCCAGCGCCGCCACCACCGCGAAGATCGCCGTGAACGACGCCACACCCCCCACCATCAAGAGCGTGGCGACCAACTACATGTCCCCGTTCGTCCGCGTCGAGTTCTCCGAGCCGATCGATCCCTCGGCGTCTGCCGCCAACTTCACGATGGAGCCCGCGATCGCTATCAAGTCCGTCTCGCTGAGCCCCGACAAGAGAACCGCGAGTATCGAGCTTGCTTCAGCGCCCGAAGTTGATAAGACCTATCACCTCGGCATCAAAGACATCAAGGACACTTCTCCCGCGCACAACGCCTCCAAAGCTGCCGCACTCGACGTCCGCGTCACTGGTCCGGTCTACAAAATCGACACGGTCACCAAGGAGATGATGGGCACCGCCATCCGCAATGTCGCGGGCCTGCCCGTCAAGGGCTCCGACAAGTGGACGTTCAGCATGTTCGTGCGCGCGGGCAAGCAGCCCGCCAACCGCACCATCATCGCCGGCTTTGGCAAGTGCGAGGACGGCACCGAGGGCATCGGCCGCTACTTCAGCAAGTTCGCCAACGGCACGCAGTTCTGGGTCGCCAACCGCGACGTGCCCAGCAAGGCCCCGCTCGACCTGGGCAAGTGGCAGATGCTCACCGCCACCTACGACGGCACCGTGCTTCGTATGTTCAAGGACGCCGTCAAGATCGGCGAACGCAAGGTGCAGCTCGCCGACGACGACAACGTCATCAACTTCGCCCCAGTCGACCCGTGGGAGAAAAAGCGGACGTTCGAGGGCGAGATCCGCGGCGTCACGATCTGGAACTCCGCACTTGGCGAGGAAGCGATCAAGTCGCTCAAGGAATCAGCCCACCTGCCTTGATCACGGTCAGATAGCCGTAGCTGAGCACGACATGTGGCACATCCGAGCTCTTCGCACAATCCTTGTCGCGGTGTTCACCGTCGTTCTTGTTATTGGCGTGCCGGCGTTGGCGACCCACCCCGGCTTCTCGGCCTCGGCCCTCGTCAAGATCGACTCGAAGGGCGTGTTCACGCTCCGCCTGCGCCACGACGCGCTCGCCTTCGCGCTTGACGAGTCACCCGCGAACATCGCCGACGCGCCCATGCTCGAGTTCCTCGACGCGTCCAGGGCCTCACAGGAAGAGGCGTTCCTTGCCGGTCGAGATCGCTTCGCCACGCTCTTTGTCCTCACCGCCGACGGCCGCCGCATCAATATTGAGATTCTCGAATCCCCCACCGTCACCGCCCTTGCCGAATCGCGGCTTGCGAACGGAAATCGCAGACTCCCGGTAAAGCTCGACTTTGTCGCGCGTGCGACCCTTCCCCCGGGCTCGCACGCCTTCTCCTTCAACTTCCCCAAGGTGCTCGGCGACGTCATCGTCACCATCGATCGACCCGTCGACGAGCCGATGGCATTCCCCCTTCGTCCGGGCGAGACGACATCGTTGTTCGCATGGGCCTCGCCCGTCGGTGAAGCAAACCCCGGCGAACCAAATACCTCCGAGAACGCGATCAACGCCCCTGTCCGCGAGATGAGCGCGACGGAGGTCGCGGGCCGCTACGTCTGGCTCGGCTTCACCCACATCATTCCCGAGGGCACCGACCACGCGCTCTTCGTTCTGGGCCTCTTCCTCCTCAGCCCTCGCGTAAAATCGCTCTTGTGGCAGATCACCGCGTTCACCCTCGCCCATTCCGTCACGCTCACGCTCACCACGCTCCACCTTGTCACGCTCCCGTCGATCATCATCGAACCCACCATCGCCGCGTCCATCGCGTTCATCGCCGTCGAAAATCTCACCACCAAGAAAGTCCGCGCGTGGAGACCCATGGTCGCGTTCCTCTTCGGACTCGTCCACGGCATGGGCTTCGCCTCGGCCCTGGGCGAGATCGGCCTGCCCACGGGCCAGCTCGTCGCCGGCCTCCTGGCGTTCAACGTAGGCGTCGAATGCGGACACCTCACCGTGCTCACCACCGCATTCCTTCTGCTTGGCTGGTGCCGAAACAAGCCCTGGTACCGAACGCGCGTGGTGATCCCTCTCTCACTCGCAATCGCCTCTTTCGCCGTCCTCCTGATCGTTCAGCGCGTGCTCGCGGGCTGAAGCTCTCGCACGAAAAAATCGGCAACTCGCGTGTACAGACTCCGCGTCACCACAGGGTCGGGCACCATGTGCGTGAACCCGGGCAGCACCAGGAAGTCGTACGTCTTGCCCGCACGGAAAAGTGCATCCGTCATCTTCAGGCTGTGCATGAAGTACACGTTGTCGTCCGCCGTCCCGTGGATGACCATGAGCGGCACCTTCAGATCCTTCGCCCACGTCAGCACGCTGCTGTTCCGGTACCCCTCGGGGTTCTCCTGAGGCGTGCCAAGATACCGCTCCGTGTACGTCGTGTCGTAATCCGCAAAGTCGCAAACCGGGGCCCCGGCACACCCGGCCTTGAAGACATCGGGCCGCCGCATCGCCGCCATCGCGCTGAAATACCCGCCGAAGCTCCAGCCGTACACGCCGACCCGTGCTCCGTCCATCTCGGGATACTTCGCGACCAGCATCTTCACGCCGTCGGCCTGATCGGCAAGCGCGATGTCGATGAGGTCACCCTTGGCGTTCCCGCTCTCGAGCTTCCACGCACGCTGCCAGTCGCGCCCTCGGTTCTCGGTCCCGCGATTATCAAGCCCCACAACGATGAACCCGTGATCCGCGATCCACTGGTTCAGCAGCGAGCCCCACAGGGTCTTGCTCACCACGTTCGCTGTAGGACCGGCGTACACGCTGTCGATCACCGGATACTTCCGCCCCGGCTCAAAGTTCCGCGGACGAATCACATACGCCTGAAACGTCCGATCGCCCGTTCCCACCGTCGTCCACTCGACGTTCGGCATGAACGGCGGCTTCTCGGCCACACTCTTGATTGTCGTGGGACTGCCCTGGGCTCCCATCACCGTGGCCGATCGCTCGCCCTTGGCGGTGTTTGCCGTCAGCACGATCGCGTCGAAGTTCTTGCTGGCGATCATGCCATACATCCCAGGCTCCTGCGTGAGCTGCACGGGTGGCACGGTCATGTTCAAGGGCACAGCCCACACATGCGCCTGCGTCGGATCGGGACTCGCCGAGATGTACACCGCGCCCTTGGCACTGTCGAGATCGATCAGCCCGCGAAAGCCCACACTCTTGCCCGCCAACGTCGCTACGAGTTTGCCCGTCCGGTCATGCCACTGCAGCTCGGGCCACCCGCTCGCCTCGCTGATCCACAGGAAGCCCGAGCCGTCCTCGAGCCAGCGCGGCACGCTCTGGCGAATCTCCACCCACGCCGCGTCGCGCTCGGTGAGCAATGCCGTGAGCGAGCCCGTCGCGGGTTCGACCGCGTAGACCACCTGCTCAGTCTGCGCCCGGTTGCTGACCACGAGCGTCAGCGGCGCGTTCTTCTCCCATTTCACCGTCACGACATAGGGATACTTCTCGTGATCCCAGTTCACCCACGCCGTCGGTCCACCCCCACTGGACATGACGCCCAGCTTCACCGTCGCGTTCTTCTTCCCGGGCCTGGGGTAAGGCCAGCTCTGCGGGCTCTTGTCGGGGTTCACGGGGTCCGCGATGGTGAATGTCTCAAGCCCGGCGGTGTCGACCTGGCAGTACGCCACAGACTTGGCATCGGGGCTGAGCCAGAAGCCGTCGAACCTTGCCATCTCCTCGGCCGCGACAAACTCGGCAATGCCATTGTCGATGGTCTCGCCGGCTTTACCCTCGGGCTTGGTGGTCAGGCGGCTCTCGGTGCCGCTTTCAACCTCGATCATGTACAGGTCGCCGCCTCGCGTGCAACCGATCTTTGAGCCGTCCTCGCTGAAGACCGCGCCGATGGGGTAACCGCTCGCGGTCCCGACCTCGCGCACCTTGAGCGTCTGCCGCTCGACCACGTAGAGCTTGCCCGAAAGCGGCACGAGAATCCGCTTGCCATCCTTGCTCATCGAGTATCCGACGATGCCACGCGAAGACATCCGCATGCGCTCGCGTCGTGCCATTTCCTCTCCTGAGAGCTTCTCTTGCGTTCCGTTGAGGACTTTGTCGGCCGTCAGCAGCACACGCTCGCTGCCCGTCGCCACATTGAACTCGTAGAGATCCTGCACCACGCTGCGAGGGCCCGATCGCAGGAACAAAACGTTCTTGCCATCGGGAGTGATGGTGATCCCGCGCGGCGTGCCCGCGCCAAAGCGGTACGTCGTAGCGAACTGCTCCAGGAACGCCGGATCGGCGATGTTTTTCGACTCTCGCGAAGTACCCGGCTGCCCGGTGGTTGTCGCCGCAGGCAGTGCCGCGTCACGGCGTGCACCGCTCCCTTGACAACCCGCCAGCCCGCACGCCGCCACCATCGTCACCACCATCGTCACAGTCCGGCCCGCTCGCGCTTGGTTCATGCTGAAACTCCAGGGTTCGAGATTGTGTTGTCCGTCCGTTGCCGCCTCAGCTCCGCACATATCCGCTTGTACGCCACAAAGGCGAACGGAACCGTGAGCAGATAGCACCATACCACCACCGGGATCGTCAGCCACGGATCGCGGAACATCGCCAGCACGACCATCCCAAACGCGACCATCATGGGGACGACAAGCTTGCGCTTGACCCGCACCTTCTTGAAACTGAACATCGGTACGCGGCTGACCATCAGGGCCGCGATGAGAAACGTGTTGACGATGACAAGCTGGGGCTCGATTGAATCAAACGCACCCTGCACTTCGGGCGCGACCCTCCCGGTATTGAACGGGAAATACTTCGCCACGTCCAGCATGGGTGGCACCAGCACCGCGCCCGCCGCCGCAGGCGTGGGCAGGCCAATGAAAAACTTGGAGAGCGCCGACATCGAACGGGGTTGCTTGGGCATTGCCGTGAAACGCGCAAGCCGAAGCGCGGCACAAAGTACAAACGCCAGAACCGCCGCCATCCCGATCGCGCCCTGGTCCCTGAGCATCCATTGCTGGATAAGGAGCGCAGGGGCGACGCCGAACGACAGAAAGTCCGACAGCGAGTCATAGACCGCCCCGAAACGCGACGAGGCTCTAAGCATACGTGCCGCTCGACCGTCGAGCAGGTCGAAGACCGCAGCCACCCCGATCGCCAGCATCGCGTTCTTCCACATCACCTGGATATCGACATCCGGCTTGTGCTCAAGCTGCATTCCCGCCGCCCGGAGCGAGTAATGGATCGACGCGAGCCCGCTGCACAGCGAGACCGTTGTCAGCAGGTTCGGCACGAGCTTGCGAAACGGCACGTGCTGTCTCGATGTCCCGTCGAGCGTGAACATCAGCCGACCTCCCTGGCCCGGTCCTCGGAGCCGACCTCCGCCCCGCTAACCTCTACCTCGCCCGACGGACGAGCAACCGGAACATCCTGGGCCAGAACGGCCAACACCGTCTCACCAGCCACCACCGCGTCGCCCACCGAGACACGCGCGGCAACACCCGGCGGAAGGTATGTGTCAACGCGCGATCCAAATCGGATGAGCCCGAACCGCTGCCCGGGCCGAAGCTCCGCACCCTCGCCCACGTTGCACACGATCCGCCGTGCGATCAGCCCCGCGACCTGAACGACGATCATCGGCTGCCCGTTAGGCAGCGCGAGCGCGAGGCTCAGGCGCTCGTTGAACTCGCTGGCCTTGTCGAGGCTGGCGTTGAAGAACTTTCCCGGGCGATACGCGATTCGCACGATCTTGCCAGCCGCCGGCGACCGGTTCACATGCACGTTGAACACGTTCATGAAGACACTCACGCGCGTCATCCCGCTCGTCGCCTCGGGCGCGATCCCAAGCTCCGCGGGCGGCTGATCTCGCCCCACGAACGAGATCACCCCGTCCGCCGGCGAAATGACCTTGCGCGGATCGGCCGGAATCTCACGAGCCGGATCGCGGAAAAACCAGACCGCCCACCCCGAGAGCACAAGTCCACAACCCCCCAACGCAACCCCTGCCCAACGGGAAAAAAGCAGGCTCACACCCGCAAACGCGAACGTCACCGCGAAAAACGAGATCACAATCGGCCACCCCTCGCGCGAGATGGCGGGCATCGGATCGTCGGTCAGCGCGTTGTGAGTCACGTCATGCACAGGGGCATCATAGCGGAAATTCCGCCCAGCTTCAGGTCTGCTCAGGCCTCGGTGCCCGTCGATCGCGTGCCCGACTTGCCCGTGTCCCGGATTCGCGTCGCCCTCGAAACGTGCCCGAGTGCCCGGGCGATCAGCTCGCCCCGGCTCGACGCGTTGAGCTTGCGGTGCAGGCTCTTCACATGGTCATGCACCGTGTGCGGGCTTCGACCAAGCTCCTCGGCAATCTGCCGCACGCTCTTTCCCATGATCAACTGATTCAGCACCACCTGCTCACGGTCACTTATCGCCGCAACGCGCGAGTCCGCGTCGCCGAACGCCGTAAACGCGCGCCCAAGCAGAATCGGCATCAACGCTCGCACCACCGCCACGTCCTGGCCCTCGATCGCGGTGCCCGCGTCGGGTGAAAGCACCACCATCACCATCCGCGACGCCTGCCCCTGCCCCAACGGCCCCGCGCCAACGAGTGGCTCGCCCCCACGGGAGCCGCCCAGGGCCGCCGCCAGCGGGCTCGACACCCACCGTTCCAAACCTGAGATCCCCCCCAACATTCCAACTCGCACCACCTGCCCACGGGCATCCCACCCAAGGGTTGTGAGCCGCGCCAGCTCCGCCGACGCCTGCGGCACACCGCTCGGTGCCGGTGCGCCCGAATTGCGGCCATACCACACCACACCCGCCGCCTCCACCTGTGAAATCGACCCGCCGGCGTTCAATTCCACCACCAGAACAGCCGCGTAGCCCGTGAACGAGCCGAGTGCGGCCCCGAAAATTACTGCGGCCCGCTCCGCCCAATCTGACGTGGCGATCGCCGGCAGCGAGGAAAGTTCATGCGCACGTCCAACAACTCTGGCGAGCAAGCCTTCGTCTAGAGCGGGCCGTGCCTCTGTGCCGGATATTGATGCGAGTGTCATTGAGAGATCCTTTCTCCAAAAACAGGGGGTACACCACCGCCTAGGGAATGCTATGGGGTTCGGCGTGTACAAGAGCCAGTCCGTTCACACAAATTGGGTGGCTTTACACCCGGAAATACCGATTCGAGGACTTTTCCCGCACGATTGTGGTCGCTTCACTTTCACAGGTGCATTCGCCCACCCTGATGAGATATACACGCGAAAAACCTATTTGGGGGTGGCAATCGAGCCTGCCATAGGCGCGAATTGTGCCGAATAACGGGTTTATTGCGAAGAATCTGCCTAAACGCTGGCTCTTTTGCAAATCTGAGGCACATTGATGGGTGAACAGGGCGGACTTGGCGGAAACGCGGAGTCCACAACGCAAACCTAACGGACCAGTGGTGTGTCCGCACTTTGAACGGCTGTGGCCATGAGTGCGCTGTCACGCCAACCTGAGTCCCCCTTGGTCGTTGCCGACTGGCAGCCGGATGTCGTCCAACTACTGGACGAGAACCATCTGGTCGCCACCTCCGCCCACACGACAAGACGCCTGCAATTCGCAGCCTCGCTCACCCAGTTTCTGTGTGCCCAGCACGATACTGAGGTTTGCCCCTTCTACGGAAAGTACATCGCGGACCTGGAATCCTTCTGCCACCAACTTGAGCGGGCTTTGCCCGGTCCGGCACTGTCGCGGCGGATCGAAGGGTTCGACAGCGTGACCTCGCTCTTGCGGTATCGCGTAAGCCACATGGGGCGGCGGGCGGCCCGGTTTCGGTACTACGTCTGGAGCGACGCGGACGTGCTGCTGCGGGCGGACCGCAAGCTGTTTGGAAGGCTTGTGGATGCGATGGCGGGGATCGCGGCCGAGTCGGAGTATGTGAGCGACGATCTGCTGCTGATTCACAGGGCAGTGTTCATCGGCGGGCCTGCACTTGACGAGTATTTCGACGACGAGAGCGGGCAGTTCCGGTCGTGGTGGCACGACGGCTTCGGCGACCCGTTCTGGCGTGTCGTGACGGATATCGAGGCTCCAAACTTCACGACATGCACAATTGACAGCCTGGCGGGCTCGCTGGGGGAATCGGACCGCGGGAGGCAGAAGGGGAAACGAACGGGATGACTTCTTGACACCCCGCACTGGCGGCAGACAGATGGCGGCAGGCAGGGTGAGTCGGCACAATGAGAGAAGAGTCGGGGTGGCCTGCTACACCGGGCCACCCTGTGCTCTTTTTAGGCCGCACACATGCCGTGCTTGACCGGGGGCGAAAGCGGGCCTTTGCTGGTGCCATGCTGCGGATCATTGCCGGAGAGTTTCGGCGTCGGCTCCTGCTGACGCCGCCTGACGCTGAAAGGACACGCCCGATCCCCGACCGGGTGAAGGAGTCGCTGTTCGGGCTGTTGCGCGGGCACTGCGAGGGAGCGGCGGTGTTCGACGCGTTCGCGGGGACGGGGCCCATAGGGCTTGAGGCGGTGAGCCGCGGGGCGACGCGGTGCGTGATGATCGAGCGGGACCGCGAGGTGTTCAAGCTCCTGGAGCAGAATGTGGAGACGCTGGGCGTCGCGGATCGGGTGGAGCTGGTGCTGGGGGATGCTCTTGGAGCCGGGGCACTTGCACGTTGCCCGCGTCCCGTGACGCTCGTGTTCATGGACCCGCCGTATCCCCTGGTGCGTGAGCCGGTGGGCTGGGGGCGATTGAAAGCACAGTTCGAGAAGCTGATCCCGCTGCTGACCGAGGATGGGTTTGCGGTGCTGCGGACGCCCGCGCCTTTGTTCCACGAGTTCACCGACGCGGGCGAGGTGCAGATCCAGCCCGACGACGAGGGGCCACGCGTGAAGCACCGCAAGGAGAAGGGCGGCGGCAAGCAGCGCGACGCGGCGAGGTGGCTGAGTGAGGACGAGATCGTTGACGCGATGGGCAGCCAGAACCTGACCGGCGATATCGATCCATTCGCAGAAATCAGCGACGACGAGGGCGATGCGCCAGTCGAGCAGGTGATCGCGGTTCAGAGCCCGGTGCCAGCCGTGACCAAGCCACCCGAGGTGAGGCAGGAACTGGTGGACATGAAGATGGCGGGCGCTGTGGGGCCCGAGACGCACGTGTATCACGGGATGGCGGTGCATCTGTACATGAAGGCGAAGTAGCGGCGTCCTTTGCCGGGTATACTCGGCCCTATGAGTCTCCTAGTCACCGGCACCATCGGCCTCGACGACATCGTGACACCTACAGGGCAGGCCAAGGCCGTGCTGGGCGGGTCGTGCATGTACTTCTCGGCGGCGGCGTCGTTCTTTGGCCCTGTCCGCCTTGTCGCGGTGGTGGGCGAGGACTTTCCGCCCGCGTTCCGCGAGGTGTTCGCGGCGTTTCCGGGTGTGGACACGCGCGGGCTTGAGGTGCGGGCTGGCGGCAAGACGTTCCGCTGGGGCGGGAAGTATCTGCCCGGAATGAACAGCCGCGAGACGACGTTCACTGAACTGGGCGTCGTGGGTGAGAGGCCGCCCGTGGTGCCGCCGGTGTTCAGCGATTCGTCGTGCCTGTTTCTGGCGAACATGCCGCCGGCGGTGCAGCTGGGGCTGCTGGAGCAGGCTCCATCGCGCAAGCTGACGGTCGCCGACACGATGGACCTGTGGATCAACGTCGCCAAGGGTGATTTGCTCGTGCTGCTGCGAAGGGTTGACGGGCTCGTGTTGAACTACGACGAGGCGGAGTTGTTGACGGGTTGCGGCAACACGGTGACCGCCGGGCGTCACATTCTGGAGATGGGCCCGCGTTTCGTGGTGATCAAGAAGGGCGAGCACGGGTGCCTGCTCATCCACCGCGACGGGATGTGCGCGTTGCCCGCGTATCCGACCGAGAAGATTGTCGATCCCACAGGCTGCGGCGACACGTTCGCGGGCGGCCTGATGGGATCGATTTCGGCGTCAGCCGATACGAAGGACATGGGCTCGTTCGCAAGCATCCGCCGCGCACTCGTGCATGGGACGATCGTTGCGAGCTTCACGATCGAGGCGTTCAGCCTGGATCGGCTGAGGTCTCTGAAGCGGGCCGAGATCGACGCGCGGTACAACGAGTACGCGGCGATGGTGCGGGTGTGAAGCGTGCTCAGCAAGGCGACTCGAAGGCGACGACGAACTCGTCGTAGTCGAAGAAGTCGATCGAGGTGTCGTGGTTGAAGTCGGCGGCACGACTTCCGGCCTCGAACGCGACCACGAAGGCGTCGTAGTCAAAGAAGTCAACGAAGCCGTCGCCGCTGAAGTCGGCAGAGCATTCCGGATCGCCGAAGGTGATCGTGAAGCTCCCGGTCGAGCTCCCGGGATCGAACATGCCCGAGGTGCGGGTGCTGGCGATCACGTTTCCCACGCTCAGGCGGGGGCAAGCCCAGGTCCATTGAATGACGCTTCCCATCGCCTGGTAGTAGTCGGGCTCGTATGAGTAGTCGCCGACGATCACGTCGTTGTGTGTGTACCAAGTCGTTGTAGTGCTGGCCATGCCCCACGGGCGTTCGGGATCTTTGTACAATTCGATGAGCGAGTGGTAGTCGTTCCATTCGCCGCATCTCCACCGCCGCCATCGTCATCACTCCCTGCACCCGGGCCGCCACCGGGCGCGATTTGCATATCGCTCACCAGGGATCCGCCGTCCGCACTGAACGCGGTACAGACAATGCTTCCCGAGCCGTTGACGGGGGTGTCACCGATGCTGCCGGCAACGTTCACCGCGAGCACGGACCCGCTGTCGATTGACTGACCATTCAAGTGCCTGATAGATGCCGCGAGTCCAACTGGCATGCCCGTGTAGGTCTGGTTCCCAACCGACCGCATGAGAGCGTAGCGAGACGACTGATTGAGGGAATAGGCGAACGAGAGCTCCCCGTAGGAAAGCCCAAACTTTCGGAGGATGTGGCTGGCGAGCTGCCCCTGGACTTCCTCGACTGTTTTGATCCACAGGCCGATGTCGGATTGCGCGTGCGCGCTCGTGACACCCAGGGAGGAGAGACCAGCCGCTGCGATGAGCGCGGTGGCACGACCAAGAATATGCGTAAACATGATAAAGCTCCTGACTGTGGGGCGACTTTGGCCCGCCCTGTCCGATTTCAGCCGAGAAACACCAGGAGAGACATTCACCCGATGCGGCATGGAGATATGCGCATCCGCGTATGGGCTCGACTTCTTGTGGTGGGCCTCGACATTTCACGAGAAGTGCGAAGGAAGTCCAGCTGTGGTGCCCGAAGGCCGTGCGGGCTGGCCCGTGGATATCCTCTGGTCCTATGGCCATCGTCATCTTTCAGCACGCGTCAAATTGTCCACCCGCGCGACTTGGGCTTTGCCTGCGGGACCACGGGTTCAAGCTCGATCTTCGCCGGCTCGATCTGCCCAGGGAAGACTCGTACCGCCGCGGGCGTTCGTTCGGCATTCCCGCTGATTTCGACAACGTCCACGGCGTGATCTCGCTGGGCGGGCCGCAGAACATCGGCGATGACGTCTGGTGGATGAAGCCTGAGATGGCGTTTCTGGCCGACGCCCACAAGCGGCAGCTTCCGGTGGTGGGCATCTGCCTGGGGCATCAGATGATCGCGCAGGCCCTTGGCGGCACGGTGGGCCCGATGGTGACGCCCGAAGTCGGCTTCCATCGCGTGTCGCTGACCACAGCGGGGCAGATAGAGACGATTCTGGGCGGCGTGGCGTGGGATGGGCCTCAGCTTCAATCGCACGGGCAGGAGGTCAAGACGCTTCCGCCGGGCGCGGGGCTTCTTGCGACGTCCAAAGCGTGCAAGAATCAGGCGTTCAAGGCGGGCGTGCGGACGTATGGATTCCAGTATCACTTTGAGTGCGACCGCGCGATGGCCGATTCGTTCCTGGGAGCCGACGATTCACTCGTGCGGTGGTGCCGCACGGCGGGGGGAGACATCGGGCAGCCGATCGACGAGGCATTCGGGATGTTCAACCGCACGGCCGACCGGCTCTGTGTGAATCTCGCGGCGTTCATGTTCCCCGAGGCGATCAGGCTCACGGCGTAGCGACGAC
The DNA here is from genome assembly GCA_043788295.1 of Phycisphaerales bacterium. Taxonomy (GTDB): domain Bacteria; phylum Planctomycetota; class Phycisphaerae; order Phycisphaerales; family UBA1924; genus UBA2396. The sequence goes on along the minus strand of JAYVUC010000013.1, from coordinate 4,028 downwards.
TCTCCATGCCAAGCACACTGACCATCAGGCCACCCGAGGATTTCTCGCTCTCGCGGGATTTCTGCTCGTACGGCTACTTTCTGCTTGCGCCAAATCACTGGGACGTGCGGCGGCAGACGCTCACACGGGCGCTGGAGATCGAGCGTGTGCCGTTTGCCATCGAGGTCTCGCAGAGGGGACCGGGGGAGAAGCTGACGGTGCGTTCGTCGCGGTCGCTTCGCACACCGTCGGCGGCGAAGGCGCGGGCGATGCTGACGCGGATGCTGCGGCTCGATGAATCGGCGGCGGTGCTCGCGGCGTTTCACGCGGTCGATCCGCGGTGGAAGCAGAGCGGGCGCGGGCGGCTCATGCGATCGCCCACGATGTTCGAGGATGTGATCAAGACGGTGACGAGCTGCAACGTGCAATGGCCCAGCACGATCACGATGAACCGGCGGCTCTGCGAGGTGCTGGGCGAGGGGACGGCCAAGACGCTGATCAGGCCGTTTCCAACTCAGCGGAAGATCGCGACGACGCGCCCGCAGCTCTTGCGAGCCCGGTGCCGAACAGGATATCGAGACCAGCGGATCGTCGAGCTTGGGCGACTTTTCGTGTCGGGAGCGGTGAAGCCGGCGTGGTTCGAGGATCCGGCAACGCCCGATGAGCAGGTGCATGACGCGCTGCTGGAGCTGCCGGGCATCGGGCCTTATGCGGCGGCGAACATCATGCAGCTCCTGGGGCGGTATGGGCGGCTGCCTTGCGACACCGAGACGGTGAGGCATGGCAAGTCGCTCCTTGGGTTCAAGGGCAACTCGGCCCAGATCATGAAGAAGGTCCAGAATCACTACACACCATTCGGCGAGCACGCGTTTCGCAGCTACTGGTTCGAGATGTGGGAGTTCTACGAGAGCAAGCACGGCCCGGCGCACTCGTGGGAACGCGACAGCACGGGAAAGATGTTCACGGCGGCGATGTTGAAGGGCTGACGGCGAGTTGCCGCACCATTATGCACGATGCGCTGAAGTGGCGATCGTTGCATACGACCCCCGGCTGGTGGCACTGACATCGTGACGTGCCACTGACTTCGCTGTTCCTGCGGCGAAGTCAGTGCGGGTGGCCCTGGGCGTGCGGCTCGCTTCGCAGTCGGACTTGGGGACGGCTCGGTGGTATGGATCGGGTGCATGGCCGTCCTTGCTCCGCGTGGGTTCGATGGAAGGCCCTTCATCCCGCACGGCGGGAAGATAGGCGAACAGCCGAAACGCCGCGAGACTGCCCGGCACCACCAGTCCCGTGACCTCAACGTGCTGGCGATCGCATCGCCTCGACAGTCAGAAGTGGTCGAAATACCTGCCTGTTCTCGCTGTAGACAGCTCCACGCCTGCCTCACGCCGCTTGTGGGTGATTTGCTCCGCATCGAATCGCTGCCACGCCATTGTCGTTGCCAACCTGCGACGTGCCCCAGATTACAGAACCTGAGATCGGATCGGACCGAGGTAGGCAGGTCTGGCGATCAGCGGCAGATTCAGCGGACGTTGAGTAGGTGTCTGCTTGACCGGCTTGATTATCCGTCTGCCAACGCGAGGGGATAGGAGTTCCCGGCCTTGGTGTCGAATTCCCACTTTCGCTCGGCGTAAACGACACGACATGGAAGTCCGGACTTGGAACGAACGACCGCGTTGATCAACCGCCCGTCTTTCCAACTGATATCGACTTCAAATCCACCCCGGGCGCAAAGGCCCGAGACCTTTCCGGTCGGCCAAGCCTTGGGCATCGCAGGCAGGAGTTGGATCTGGTCCGTGTGGCTTTGGACGAGCATTTCGCAGTATCCGGCGGTCGCACCGAAGTTACCATCAATCTGGAACGGCGGATGGGAATCAAGCAGGTTTGGATAGACCCCCGCGCCGCTCTCGCCGTAGATGGTTTTTGTCTCGCGGACCACCGTCAACAGGTTTCGGAGCATCGCGTACGCGCGATCTCCGTCCCAAAGTCTGGCCTGGAAATTGATCTTCCACGCGCGACTCCAGCCGGTACTTTTCTCGCCGCGGGCGTCCAAGGAAACCCGGGCCGCCTCCGCCAACTGCGGCGTTCCTGCCCTCGTGATCTGTCGCCCAGGATAAAGAGCGAACAGGTGAGAAACATGCCGATGCTCGTCCTTGGGGTCGTCCTTGTCGTTCTCCCATTCCTGCAACTGCCCCCAACGGCCGATCCGAGGCTTGAGAAGTTTGTCTCGCAGGCCAGCGATGTGGTTGCGGAACTCCTTGTCATCGCCCAGGACATCCGCAGCCTCGATCGTGTTGGTGAAGAGGTCGTAAATGATCTCCTGGTCGTACGTGACGCCTTCCTCTGCGGGGCCGTGCTCGGGCGACCAGCCGTCAGGCGTGACGAGGGTGCCATCCTGCCGGCGCTTGAGGCGGTCATCCCAGAACTGGCATACTTCCTTGAGGATTGGATAGGCGGTCTGCCGAAGATACTCCTTGTCGCGGCCGAACGCGAAATGCTCCCAGAGATGCTGGGAATACCACGCGCTGCCTGGCGGGTTCCACTTCCAGAACGAAATGCCACATGCGTTGTTCATCGTCTGGACGGTCCAGCCCCGAACATCGCCGTAGTGTGCCCGCGTGTTCTGGGCGCTGATCTCGCGGATGCTCGTGACGTAGTCGATGAATGGCTGGTGGCACTCCGCGAGGTTGGCCGGTTCGGCCGGCCAGTAGTTCATTTCGATATTGATGTTCGAGTGGTAGTCCCCAGCCCATGCGGGCTGGTTGCTGTCATTCCAAACTCCCTGGAGGTTTGCGGGCAGCGAGCCCGGGCGTGAACAAGATATCAGCAGGTACCGGCCAAACTGGCAGAACAATGCTTCGAGTTGCGGATCGGTCGTCTGGCGACTGCCATACTCCTCGAGCCGTGCCAGAGTAGTTTTGGCGAGCAGTTCCGGAACGGTGGTACCGATATCGAGCGAAAATCTGTGGAAGAGGGACTGATAGTCCTTCATGTGCGAAGAGAGCAATCCTGCGACGGTCTGCTTGGCCGCAGAATCCACACGCCGGGTGACAGTCGCGTGCGGGTGTGTGCCCAACCACTGCTTTGTGTGATCCTGCAGGAAGTTGGTGCCCGCCGCGAGAATCAGCGTCACGCGGTCGCACTTGTCCAGCATCAAACCTGCCGCTGGCACGGCAATGTCCCAAGGGTTTGCGATCGCGCCGGCGGCGTTCTTCACTGCCACGCTTCCGCCTTCATTCGACACAAGCAGTTGGGCCTCGTATTCAAATCCGTTCGTCAACTTGCCCACCGAAGTCATCCGGTTTCCATCAGCGCGGATATCGGCATTGTGCATGTCCGCGAGCTGGACAAGGCCCGAGTAGGCACCGGGGTGATCGGCGGTCATGTGGATCACAACGACCCCGCCCGGGTGGCTGGCGAAGGCCGTTCGCTCGTAGCGCACGCCTTTGTATTTGTAGGTCACACGATGTACGGCACTATCGAGGTCGAGTTCCCGACGGTAATCGCTGACCTGGGAGAACTCATGTCCGAGGTGGATGAAGATATCACCAAAGGCCTGATAGGAGCCCAGATTGTTCCCCTCTTCTTTCTCAGCCTCACCAAGCACACGCCCCGCGATGGCCATGCGATCTCCGGTCCAAAGGCTGATCTCGTTGAATTGAATCCGCTCGAAATCTGTGCCACCAAAGAGCATCGCACCCATTGGTCCGTTGCCTATGGGCAGCGCTTCGGTCATCCACCTCATCGCCGGCCGGTCATACCACAAAAGCAGTTGCCCCGAAGGGTCTGTCCGGGTCGTGGTCGCCTCTGCAAGGCCGCTCCTGCCTGCTAGAAGCCCCATGCCCACCGCCGCCGTGGCCGATGTCGCGTACACCAGAAACTCGCGCCGCCCGATGATGCTTCCAAGTGTGCCTGGTTTGCTGTTCATGATGTATGGTATGTCAAAGGTTGTGACCTGACCCAGATTCCATTGACCTCAATCGACCGACCGATCTGGCTGGCCTCGAACTGTTGGGGGCTTTGGTAGTCCAGGGCGGCGTGGAGACGTG
>JAYVUC010000012.1:0-16889 GCA_043788295.1 Phycisphaerales bacterium | reverse complement strand
CCTAAACGCGCGGTCGCACGCGTGAATCCGTATGACAAATCGCCAAATGGTCAAATGAAGACGGGGCACTGGCGAGGGCTGGTGCCCCTTTCTATTGGTGGGGACGGCGGCAAGGATATTTGCGAAGCACCCCGGCCGCCTCTCAGCGACCGGGGTTTGTGTTTCATCCCGCGAAGCGGATCAGTAATCCCCATGATCGTGATCATGGTCGTGCCCGCCGCCGGCCTTCTTCTTCTCCTTGATCTCGACGATCGCCGCCTCGGTTGTCAGCAGCAGCCCCGCCACGCTTGCGGCGTTCTGGAGTGCCACGCGCTCGACCTTGGTGGGCACGATCACGCCGAACTTCATCATGTCGCCGTACTCGTGGGTCAGGGCGTTGTAGCCGAAGTTGACCTCGCCGTTCTCCTCGACCTTGCTGGCGATGACCGAGCCGTCGAGCCCGCAGTTGGCGGCGATCTGCTTCACCGGGGCCGAGATGGCGCGGCTCACGATATCGACGCCCGCCCGCTCGTCGCCCTCGAGCTTGTTCTTCAGGCGAGCCAGGGCCTTGCGGGCTCGCAGCACGGCCACGCCGCCGCCGGGCAGGATGCCCTCTTCGACGGCTGCACGGCAGGCGTGCAGAGCGTCCTCGACGCGGGCCTTCTTCTCTTTCATCTCAACCTCGGTGGCGGCCCCGACGTTGATCTGAGCAACGCCGCCCGCGAGCTTGGCGAGACGCTCTTCGAGCTTCTCGCGGTCGTAATCGCTGGTGGTGGCGTCGATCTGGTGGCGGATCTGGTCGACGCGGGCTTTGATGTCCGTGTTGGAGCCCGCGCCCTCGACGATCGTGCAGTTGTCCTTGTCGATCGTGACCTTCTTGGCGCGCCCGAGATCGGAGAGCTCGATGGATTCGAGGTTGATGCCGAGTTCTTCCATGATCGCCTTGCCGCCCGTGAGGATAGCGAGGTCTTCGAGCATGGCCTTGCGGCGATCGCCAAAGCCCGGGGCCTTGACGGCGGCGACTTTGAGGATGCCGCGGAGCTTGTTGACGACGAGCGTGGCCAAGGCCTCGCTGTCCACGTCCTCGGAGATGATGAGCAGCTGCGAACCCGACTCGGCGACCTTGCCCAGGATCGGCAGCAGGTCCTTGGCGGAGCTGATCTTCTTCTCGTGGATGAGGATGTAGGGGTTGGTCAGCTCGGCCTCCATCGTCTGGAGGTTGGTGACGAAGTGGGGGCTGAGGTAGCCCTGGTCGAACTGCATGCCCTCGACGAGCTCGACGGCGGTCTCGAGGCTCTTGCCTTCCTCGACGGTGATGACGCCGTCCTTGCCGACCTTGTCCATCGCCTCGGCGATGATGGTGCCGACGTTGGTGTCGTGGTTGGCCGAGCAGGTGCCGACCTGGGCGATCTCCTTGGAGGTCTCGACCTTCTTGGAGTTCTTCTTGAGTTCATCGACGACGACCTGAACGGCCTGGTCGATCCCTCGCTTCACGAGGTTGGGGTTGGCGCCGGCGGTGATGACCTTGAGCCCCTCGGCGTAGATCGCCTCGGCATAGATCGTGGCGGTGGTGGTGCCGTCGCCGGCGTCCTTGGAGGATTTGGAGGCGACCTCCTTGATCATCTGGGCGCCGAGGTTCTCGTAGGCGTCTTCGAGCTCGACTTCTTTGGCAACGGTGACGCCGTCCTTGGTGACGGTGGGGGAGCCGAAGGATTTTTCGAGGACGACGACGCGGCCCGATGGGCCGAGGGTCACTTTGACGGCGTGGGCGAGTTTCTGGATGCCGCGAAGGATGCGTTCGCGGGCGTCGGTGTTGAAAGCGATTGACTTTGCTGCCATGGTGAAATCTCCAAATGGTCAAATGGCCACATGGCCAGATGAGTGGGTGTTCGGATCAGGTGACTTGGACTTTGAGGCCGATTTTGATCCAGATGATTCGTTCGGGCTCGACGATGAAGACGCTCTTGCCGTCGGTGACCTTCACGAGATGGTCGGGCTCGTCGGGGATGAGCATGGCGTTGTGCAAGTGAAGCGTGGACTCGTGCGGCGGCATACCCGCGAACACGAAGGTGATGTCGCGGGTGCCGTCGAGCTCGCGGAGGGATTGGCGGATGGCGTCGGGGGTCATGGGGGGGCCAAATGGTCAAATGAAGGCGGGCCTCGATTTGACCATTTGATCATTTGATCATTTGGCCATTTCCGCCGCCTCGGCGTCAGTCCTCAATCACGGCCAGGATGTCGTCCTCGTTGATGATGAGGAACTCTTTGTCGTTGAGCTTGATCTCGGTGCCGGCCCATTTGGTGATGAGGATGCGCTCGCCCTTCTTCACGCCCAGCGGGATGCGCTCGCCCGTTTCGGTGTTGATCGACCCGTTGCCGACGGCCTCGATGGTCGCGGTCATGGGCTTCTCCTTGCTCGTCTCGGGCAGGTAGAGCCCGGTGGAGGTCTTGGTCTGGGCCTCGTCGCGCTTGATGAGGATCTTGTCGCCCAGGGGACGGATCGCGGTGGAGGTCGATGAGGTGGTGGAGGACTGCTTGGCCATTTTCAAAGCTCCTGAAACTGCGTGGCCCAGACACTGTGTCCGGGGCATTGGTGGTGGGAGGGAACTGGTCAGAACGAGTTTGGTCGAGTTTGGGTGCGTGCTTTCGGAAAGGCATTCACCACAGAAACACAGAGGGGGAAAGAAATTATTGCTGCGAAGAATGGTGCTTGAGAGTTTTCTGGCGTCGGTTCTTTCCAATCCAAACTCATTTCCTCTCTGTGTCACTGTGGTGAATGTATGGCGGAACATGCGTGAATCTGTATGCTCTAGCCGGGCCATTGTCCGTCGTAATGACGAGCAAGACACCGGCGGAGGACATCGAGAAGAACATTGAGGTCGTCGACAACGCGCGGGCGATCGACAACGGCGAATGCGCCAAGGCGAAGCGCTGCGCTGATCTCGCGGCAGTCGTCGCGGTGGCTGAGCGAGCGCTTGACGATCACCGTGGGCGGTGGCACGGCCAGACGCGAGAGAAGTTCGAGGAGTCGCGGGCCGCCTTCGCTCGCGTGGCAATCGGAATCGGCTCGGTCGAGTGGCAGCCCAAGATCGACCACCGCGATGTGAATGCGTGTCTGCTCGATGAGCTTGGACGCCTCGCGGCCCGTCTGTGCCCGATGGCTCACGATGCCCATCGGTTCCAGGAGCCGCGGGAGCGTGTCGATCCACGGGGCTGCCTGCCACCCGGCATAGGACAGAAGCAGATTGAGCCGTCCGCCACCGTCATTGCCACCGCCACCCCCAGCCGCCTCCCCACCCGAGGGATGCCCCGGTTGATGGTCGTCGGAATCGAAATGGGGGCGCACGTTGACCATGGTCTGGTAGAAGACATGGCAAAGGGTGTGCCGGACGGTTCCAAGGCGCACGGCCATCGTTTGGGCCCAAACCCCAGCGAAGGAAGCGGAATCAGCCCTAAGCCAGCCGCCGGGGCGGTGGCGGGCGACGATGCTGCTGCCAGCGGACCGGCCCTATTCGGGTGCGGATGCCAAATCGGCAGAAGTTCACGTCGGAAATCCACGCGGACGGGTACCCGACTAATATCCAGACATGCAAGACGCGCTACTGGTTGTATTCATTGTGGTATCGGTGGGGCTCGGGGTGCTGGCGGCGGTGCTGTGGGCTCAGGCTGCGCGCGGGACGGCGGAGACTGCGGCGGCCCGAGATGGGGTTGCGCGGGCCGAGCAGGAACTTGGGCGCGAGCGGCAGGTGAGGGCGGAGGCCGAGCGTTCGGGCGCGAGCTTGACGGCGGAACTGCGCGCGAAAGCGGAGGCGGCGGGGGTGGAATTGGCCGAGTCGACTTCGACGCACCTGGCGATGAAGGAGCGGTTTGAGGCGATGACGCGCGAGCATGATGCGGAGATGGCGAAGGGGGACGAGATTCATCGCAAGGAGCTTGAGGCGATTCGCGCGGCGAAGGCTGAGATCGAGCGGACGAGCGCGGAGTTGCTGAAGCAATCGAAGGAGACGTTTGACGCTCTGGCGGGTAACGTGGCGCGGCAGACGACGGAAGATTTGCTCAGGCGCGGGGAGGCGGCGGCGGCGGCGGAGCGGCAGAAGTCGGCGGCGGAGAGGGAGCTGAGCGGGCAGCGGATTGAGCAGATGGTGAAGCCGCTGCACGAGGCGCTGGTGCAGACACAGGCGAAGCTGGCGGGAACGGAGAAACAGAATGCCGAGGCGTTGGGGCGGCTTGCGGCGGAGCTGAAGGCGGCGACCGATGCGAGCGTGGCGTTGCGGGCCGAGACGGGCAAGCTGTCGCAGGCACTGCGGCGGCCCGAGGTGCGGGGGCGATACGGCGAGATCCAGCTTGAGCGTGTGGCCGAGCTTGCGGGCATGCGGTCGTACTGCGATTTTTCGACACAGGAAAGCAGGCTTGATTCGGACGGGAATCGCAAGAGGCCTGACATGATTGTGAAGCTGCCAAACGACCGGCAGATCGCGGTGGACGCGAAGACGAACATTTCGGCGTATCTGGAGGCGATCGAGGCAGGGTCGCCAGAGGCGGCCGAGGAGAGGCTTTGCAAGTTTGCGGATGATGTGAAGGCGCAGGCGCTGGCTCTGTCGAAGAAGGAGTATTGGGTGCAGTACGAGGGGAGCCCGGACTTTGTGGTGATGTTCGTGCCGGGGGATCAGTTTATTGATGCGGCACTGGCGCGCCGGCCCGAGTTGCTGGACTTTGCCGCTCAGCACAATGTCATTCTGGCGAGTCCGAGCACGTTGATCGGGCTCTTGCGGGCGGTGAATGTGGGATGGCGACAGAAGCAGGTGGAGGATCGGGCACAGGAGCTGATGGGGCTTGGGAAGGAGCTTCACGAGCGGGCTGCGAAGGTGTGGGAGGGATTGGAGAAGATGGGGAAGGGGATCGCGGGACTGGCGAAAGATTACAACGAGGTAACGGGGTCGATCGAGACGCGATTGACCCCGACGCTGCGGAAGTTTGAGGAGGCGGGGGCGAGGTCGGCGAAGGAAGTGGTGGCGCTGCCTGAAGTTGTGGTGACGGGGCGGGCGGCGAAGCTGTTGCCGGGAGTCGAGAAGGCGGGGTGAGGGAGAAGAAGGCATCGAGGGATGAGGCATCCAGGCATCGAGTTGTTATGACTAGCGCGTGATGCGGAGGGTGATGATTTGGAAGGGGCGGAGGGTGAAGGATGTGGTGTCGTCGTTGTGGGTGATGCCGACATGGGCGGGGGTGCTGCCTTGTGCGTGGGTGCGTTCGAGGAGGTCGGTGACGACGACGGCAGAGATGGGGATGTGCCAGCGTATGGTGCAGGGGCCATGGGAGCCATGAGATTCGTGGAGGCGGAGGATGAGGTTGTCGGAGCCTTCGGCGTGTTTGAAGGCGGTGATGGACACAGAGGCGCCGCCTGCGATGGTGAATGGGGCCCGGGCGTTTGTCGCGGCGTCTGAGGATGGCGTCGATGACGCTGGGGCGTAGGCGGCGAGAACGGGCGAACGAAGCAATTCAGATTGATGGATGACGCTGGCGGCTCGCCAGTTGCCGTCGTGGGGCATGAGTGAGATGGTGAAGGTGTGGGAGCCTTGATCGGCGTTTGGGTCGGGGTGTTTGGGGGAGCGGATGAGAGAGACGCCGATGCGGTGGCAGTCGCTTTCCTGCCAGCAGGATGCGCCGAACTTTGCGTCGGCGAGGAGGGCCATGCCACGGTGTTGCTCGGAAAGATCGAGCCAACCTTGGATGGGGAACTCAAAGCGTGCCCGTTCGTGGGCGGTGTTGCGGTGGGTTGGGCGGGTGATGTGGCCAAAGTGTGTGCTGTGGGTGCAGAGGCTTGTGGGGCCTAGGGGTGTTGTGAGTTCGAGGCGGAGAAGGCGGTGCTCATTGTGCCATGTGACGTGATGTTGAAGATCGACGCGCGGCGAGCCGGCAGTGAGGATGACGCGGAGGTCGATCGAGCAGCCATGTTCGTCGCTGGTGCCTTTGAGTTCGACGATCGAGCGGAGGGGGGAGGATTCGATCACGGTGAGGTGGTCGAAGGTGATGGTGGCGAGCGGTTTTTGGGTGTAGTGATGGTCGATGTCCCAAGCGTCCCACATGATGGGGCGGTCTTCGTAGATGATGTGGGAGAGGGATTGGATGAGGTCGGGGGAGCCTGTGGGCGTGCGGACGGTGATGGTGAGGTCGTCGTCACGGAAGGAGAGTGAGACGAGGCCGTTGGTGATGACAAGGGGCGAGGGGTGGAGTTCGACGGGGTGGATGTGTGCGGGGAGTGTGGGTGAGGCGGACGCGACGCCCAGGGAGGGGACATCTGCGGCGAGCATTGGCGTGCCATTGATGTCTACCACGCCGGTGAAGGGGTGGCTTGTGGGGTTGAAGACAGCGGGGGCTGATGGGGTGATGCGGGCGGCGGCGGCGGCGAGGCCTTGGGCGATGATGGGGGCGGCGAGGCGCTGGATTTCGGCGTGGTCGCTCTTCGCGTCGTCGTAGACCCAGCCGATCGACGAGCCCGGAAGGATGTCGTGGAACTGGTTGAGGAGCGTGAGCTTCCAGGCGCGGTCGAGGGCGGCACGTGTGGCAGGCTGGACCCTTTCCCCCCCTGCTGGCGCAGGAGGCTCTGATGCGAGCAGGATTTCGGCGAGGCGCAGCGTTTCCTCGGCTTCGCGGTTTGCGCGTTTGATCCACGCCTGCGATGTCAGTGTGCCGCGGTGGATCTCCATGTCGAGTTCGCCAAACCATTCGGGGAATGCGGCATGCCGGTCGCTCTGATCGTTGAGGGCTTTGCAAAAATCATCCGCCCTCGAGAACTCCACGCGCGGCACGCCGTCGCAGTTCGCGGCAAGCTCACCAAAGCGAATGGACCAATCGGTGGCCCCGCCGCCGCCATCGCCGAAGCCGAAGGGTTGGAGCCAGAGCGGTGCGTCTGTCAGAGCCCGACGCGCAAGCGAGGGTGGGCGTTCGTCAACCGCGGTGTTATGCGAGGCCGAGGGCGGCCGTGCGCTCACCCACGCTTGCGCGTCGGGCTCTGAAGGGCGAACGTCCTTATTTCGGTGCGTCTGCTCGCCCCGCCGCAGTTCCTTGGGCTGGTTCGTCGCGTTGTAGTCCTGTCCCGGGGTGTTGTGGGCGAGAACGGCCGTGCCGTCGATGCCGCGCCAGACGAACGTGGTGTGCGGGAACGTCGTGTGCTGCCACCAATGCAGCTTGTTGGTGATGAACGTGCCCAAGCCCGCGAGCTTCATGATCTGCGGCAGGTTCGCACCGAACCCGAACGTGTCGGGAAGAAACAGGAACGTCTGTCGCCCCTTCTCGCCAAAGCGAGACTCCCAATAGCGTGTGCCGTACAGAATCTGCCGCACGAGCGACTCCCCGCTCACGCAGTTGACGTCGGGCTCGACCCACATCGCCCCGCCGGGCTCCCATCGCCCCTGGGCGACGCGTTCCTTGATCCGTGCGAAGACGTCCGGGGCATCCTCTTCAAGCCACGCGTAGTGCTGTGCCTGGCTCGCAAGGAAGCGATAGCCTGGAAAGCGGTCCATGAGACCGAGCTGATTCGTGAAGGTGCGAATGAGCTTGCGCCGCGTCTCGCGGATCGGCCAGAGCCACGCCGTGTCGAGGTGGGCGTGACCGACGGCAAAGCAGCGTGCGGTGCTTCCCGCTGCGGGATGTGCGAGGGCCTCGGCGAGAATTCTGGTCGCCTCAATCACACGTGGGTGCGCATTGGTGGCGGCTCGAAGTGCTGCCCGCAGATCGTTGAACCTTGTCGAATCGAAGGGCAACTCGGCCATCAGCTGCACCGCGAAGGCGTACACCTGCCGAAGTTCCCACGCGGCCTCACACCGCACGGCAAGCTCGCACCGCTCGAATCGCCCCGGCATCTGGGATTGCCACCGGGCATGCACCTCGCTGGTGTCCCACTCGAAGCCCGTGACGCCAAACGGATGGTTGCACGCGGCCTCGACGAAAAAATCGAACGCCTCACCTCCGGCGGCCGCGTTGGCGAGAAAGCCGAACGCGTCGCGATTCACGTCGAGCCCTTGGCGCGGCATCCACCCGCCCGTCTCCTTCGACCAGACCTGCGCTTCGGTGCCGCTCGAAAAGCGAAGGACGACGTTCTTGCCGGCGAATCGCGGCGGGACGGTGCCCTTGATGTGGAACCATGCCGTCGACCACTTGGGGCCCCAGTTCCACACGGGCTTTACAGGCGTGTAGGTGAGTGTGGAGGGGTCGAAGTCGTCGATACCTGGGCGAAAGATGTCAGACCCGGTTCGGAGAACCGGGCCACCAGGAACCGGGCCACGAAGTGCCTTCGGATCGGGCAGCTCGCACACGCTCGCCTCGATGGGTTCACGATCCGGGTAGATCGTGGGCTCGATCACATCGCGGAGGTACGTCTCATACCGCCGAAAGTCGAGGAACGTGAGCTTGTCGGCCGGGGTGATGGGCGTATTGACGTGTGGCATCTCGGCGGATGGTAGAACGGGCTGCGGCGGTCGATCAGAGCGAGACAGCGAGCGTCGATTCTGGTATACCTCCGCGATGCGAGCGATCCGTCTGTGCGTGGTTGTTGCTCTCGTTGCGGTTGCCAGCGCCGCAGCGGGCTGCGCAAGCGAGACAAGGGCTCAGAAGCCCGCTCCAGCCGGTGAGCGACTGACCTGGGAGGACCGTCACAAGGAGTGACGGCCGAAGGGTTCGCTCGCGGTCACAGTCCGAAGAAGTAGCCGAGAAAGCCGCCCACGGCACCGCCCTGGCTCCCGTAGTCGTTCTTCTGCACAGGAACTTTCTCGTAGACCAGCTCACCCCCGTAGATGGAGGTGAGATCGGGTGTGCTCACCGCCAGCTCCTTCTTTGGGCGAAAAACGATATCGATCTGATCGGGCAACTTGCCGGTGTACTGAGCGTTGAACCACTGCTGTCGCTGGTTGCCCGTCCCGCTGTAGTAGATCTGGTCGGACCTGACCGCGCTTGTGGTGAAATCGCCGAGCCTGACCTCCTTGCCGTCGATTCTGGCGAAGGCCTCCATAGCCAATGGCACCTTGGGCTCCGAGTAGGTCATGTTCATCTGGATCCACATCGGGTTGTTGGAACCCTTGGTCTGCCCCTGTGTGTTTCCCACCACCTGCGAGATTGTGAGGCACTCGAGCATCTGCTTCCTGAGCGCCTCGGTCTCGGGCACGATCTCGACGGCCTCCTGATCCGCCGCGACAAGCTCGAAGGATGTTGTCCAAGCGTCGGACCGGGTCCGCGCGTCCTCCTTCTTGATCTTTGTCGGGTAGCTGCTTCGTCCGTTCGTGCTCGTTTGGGAGGTGGAGCTGAGACATTCGACCGCGATCGAGTGCTTGCCCAGCCCGTCGCTGGGGCGCAGCCGGTGCAGCGATTGCACCGTCGTGGACGATGGCTGCCACTGGCGGCTGGCCGAGCCCGTTCCCGCGAGATATCCGTACCCCATCGGCATGGTGGCCGGCTGTGGCGGGCCATCGAGGAAATCGAAGAAGCCCTTCTTGGCCTTGCCCGGGAGCGGCTCGTTCCACATCGGGAGCGACACGTCCTCGCTCGCGTATTTCACGCTGCTCACCTGGAACGCCAGTTGAAAGTTCGTCTGCGCGCCCACCCGGCTCTCTTTCACGCGGACCACGATGGGAACAGGGTCGCCGAGTCTCACCCTGGGCCTTGTCACCAGCTCGAGCACTGCCGCCTGCTTGCGGTAGAGTCTTTTTTGTTCCGCCGAGAGCGCACCGTCGAGCCTGGCCCGGTCGATGAGATCTCCCCACTCGTCCGCCCAGGGTTTCTCGACGTTGCCCTGGATATCAAGAGCCTGATTGACCGCGAGGTCCACCTCGGCGTCGGCAAGCTTGGATTCGAGCATTCGTTCGGTCAATTCCTTCGCGGCTGCCTTGGCGAACTCGGGCGAGGCGTTGCGACCCTCCCACAACAGCAGGCTCACGGGCTTGTACTTGTACACATCTTTGCCCGCGAGTGTGAGAAAGAGCGCGAAGGCGAGCGAGGCGCTCGGAAGCGCGACGCCCAGCCCGCCCGGCACAATGAGATACCACATCCGCCTTCGTTGGCCGGTCACGACCATCTTCGGTTGCTTGAGCCCCGCGCCGCACTCGGGGCATGTCGATGACGCGGGCCACACACCCGTCAGATCAAAGGCGCACTGCCTGCACGCCGGTACGCGATTGATCCGTCTGCCGCGCCAGCCCAGCCAGGTCAGGAAAAGCCCGACCGGGATCGTTGCAAAGAGCCAGAGCAGGATCTTGATCGTGACCATTCGTGGCCCCTTCTATTTCTTCATGATCAGCACCGAGGGTGACATGAGCAACACCGGCTCGGTGCGAAGCTGCATGACGCCGATGTACGCCTGCTTCATCTGAGGCCACGCCGGACCAAAGATCTCGGCACCGGTTGCAAAGAGCATTCCCTGGGCCGACGGCGCGGGCGACTGGATCATGCCGCCCAGCGAATCCTGGATGACCTCGGGCAGGCTCTTGGGTCCGGGATAGTGCTGGATGCCATAGTCGGAGAGCTTGAGATCGACCGCCAGGTCGCCGATGGCGTCGCGAAGCCCGCCGATCTTGTCGGCCATCTTGAGTGCAACCGCCTTGTCGCCAGTGAACAGGCGTCCCTCGGCGGTCTTGGCGAGATCGATCCCGGGGCGGCCCGCCGTTACGCGCGATGTGAACTGGTTGTACGTTTCCTTCATCTTGCTCTCGACCATCGCAAGCTCGGCCGGAGTCCATGATCCAGTGGTGCGGAAGAGGTCGGCCATCGGTCCGCGTGAGCGTGAAACAACGTTGACGTGCAGCTTGTTGTACAGCTCGCCCATCGCCATCCGCCCGCCTACCACGCCGATCGAACCCACGATGCTCGACGGATTCACATAGACCTTCGACCCGCCCACGAGGCAGTAGTAGCCGCCCGACGCGGCCATGCTGCCGACACTCACCCACACGGGCTTGTGCGTTGAGAGTTTCTTGAAACCCTGCCACATCACCTCGCTCGCCGTTGCCGACCCGCCCGGCGAGTTGATCCGCAACACGACACCCTTCACGAGCGGCTCGTCGATCAAATCCTCAACCATCCGCCGGATCGTCCGCGAGCCGATCGATTCGTCCCCGCCCATGATTCCGCCGGCTTTGGAGTCGCCGTCAACGATCACCCCGTCGATGTGCAGCACAGCGATCGTCGGTTTCTTCAGCTTCACGTCGGGCGTCTGGCTCAGCTTGGTCACGAGTGCAAAGGGATTCGACATGTCGAGCTTGGACCCGCCGCCGCCCACGAGCGAATCGTCCAGCGTCACCTCGCCGCCGTACGACTTCTCGAGATGTGCGTTCAGCTCTGCCCAGTCCATCTCCGCCGAGATGAGCCCCATGTCCACAGCCTTTGCACTGTCGGTCATCCACGCCTGTTTCATCACCTCGTCGAGCTTCGATTCTGTAAAGCCCTTGCCGGACGTGAACGCATGGCGGAAGTTGGCATACTCGCTGTCGAGCAGACCATTGATATTCTGATCCCACTGCGGGCTGGGCTTCGCGTTGGCCATCTGCTCCTTCGCGCCCTTGTAATCGCCGATCTGCACCATGTCGGCCTTCACGCCCGCCCACGCGAGCGTGTCGGCGAGGAAGATCTCTTCCATGTGCATGCCCGTCATCGAGACGGGGCTGCCCGGCAGCACCAGCGACTCGTCCGCCGCCGCCGCCAGGCGAAGCTCGCCGTTGTCGAAGCTCTCGCTGAAAACGTGGATCTTGACGCCGGCCTTGTGGGCCCGGGCGAAGGCGGCCCCGAGCTCTTCGGTCTGCGTCGCCGTGAACGACGAGTCCTTGAGCCGCACGACGATCCCGGCGAGTTTCTTGGCCTCCGCAGCCTTGTCGATCGCGGCGACGACCTCGCTGAGCGTCACGTGTCCTTCAGAGCCCATGAGCCACGCGAGAGGGCTGGGTTGCTCTTCGAGCGAGCCCTTGATCTCGATCAGGCCGACGGTGGCCTTTGTTGGTGCGATCGTCGGGGACTTCACGATTCCGGCCTGAGTCAGTGCCTGCGCCATGACCGTATCCACACAAAGGCTCGCGCCCGTCACGGCCGTCATCACGAAAGTCCGACTCAGAATCGCACGCATCACAGACTCCTGTTTGCAAGGTTGGAAAGAGGCCTACCGGCGTCCCAAGATACCGCCCGATCTTACGGCCGTTGCAACGCCAACATGCCTCGTCCCCGCGCCTGTCTGGTAGAATCGCCCATGCCGACAGACTCCACGCCGCTCATGCCCATCGACCCCGTTCCCGGCTCCGCCGACACCGCTTCGGTCGCGCGGATGCTCATCCACGCGTTCGCCGGCACGCCCGAGGGTGCCACCCGCTGGCTCTCGACCGGCGGGATCGGCAACGTGCGGGTCACACGTTCCAAGTCGGGTCAGCCCGCCGCGTGCCTGATGCGTATTCCCATGGGGCAGTTTTTCGGCGGCCTGCCCGTCCCGATGCTCGGTGTCGCGGGCGTCGCGGTCGCTCCCGAAGAACGCGGCAAGGGGCACGCCAAGCGCATGATGCAGGCGTTTGTCCAGGGTGCCACTGCCGAAGCACAAGCGGGCGGCGCGCCCATCGCGGCTCTCTACGCCAGCACGCACACCCTCTACCGCAGCGTCGGATTCGAGCACGCCGGGCATCGCTTCCAGTACACCGTCCCGCTCGTGCGCATCGATCAGCGAGACCGCAGCGGCGAAGTCGTCTCGCTCGCGGGCGTTGCCGATGCCGACCTCAAGCCCGTGTACGACGCGTTCGCACGCCGATTCGACGGGCAGCTCGATCGCGGGCCATACATCTGGTCGCGCATCCACGCCCTGCGCGAGACCGAGTACCACGGCTTTGGTGTCAAAGACGCGGGTGGCACGCTCGCGGGATACGTCTTTGTTCATCAGGAACGCAAGCCCACTGGCCGCCACGACCTCTTGCTCTCTGACTTTGCTTTCACAAGGCCCGAGGTGGGCCGCCGCCTCTGGGGCTTTCTCGCCGATTTCGCCATGATGGGTGAGGATCTCCATTTCCATGGCGGCCCCACGCACCCGGCCCTCACGCTCCTAGGCCAGCAACGGTACAAGGTCGAGTGCCGCGATTACTGGATGATCCGCGTGCTCGATGTGAAACGGGCACTTGAAGCGCGCGGCTACTCGCCCGCCGTGCGGGCCGACGTTCGATTTGAGATTGCCGACGCGATCGTGCCGGGCAATGCCGGCGGGTGGCTTCTTCGCGTCGCGGACGGTCGCGGCACCGCCGAGCGGGTTGGCAGCGGTCGATCGGCGATTCGGTGCGACATTCGCGGGCTCGCCGCGATGTACTCGGGATTTTTCACACCCTTGCAGGCTCAGCTTGTCGGCCTCTCCGATGGCAACCAGAACGTTCTCGACGCGGCCGGAGCCGTCTTCCAGGGCGGTACCCCGTGGATGTCGGACATGTTCTAGCCGCTGAAGGAAGTGAACTCTTCCCAGCGCGAGTCGCCCGAAAATTCCACACAACACCCGACACCTTGGCCGATAGTTCGCCATGAAAGCGATCCTCTTTGCGATCCTCGCCGGACTCTCCTGGGGCGTGGGTGAGATTTTCACCAAAGGCGCCCTCAACAGCAAGGCCGTGGGGCCTATGACGGCCCTTCTCGTGCGAGCCGCGGTGACGCTCCCGCCCTGCGTTCTCGCCTACTGGCTGGCGATGCACGTCTGGCGAAACGAGCCGGCGAACTGGATTCGCGAGGCTCCGACATCTGTGTGGCTCAGGCTCGTGCTTGGTTCGGGCCTGCTCGCCGGGTTCCTGGGCGTCTTCTTCTTCTACACCGGCCTCGCCCAGCCCGGTGGCGACATCTCGCTCCTGCGCCCCATCGCCTTTGGCCTCGCCCCTGCAACGGCCGTCCTTCTGGGGTGGGTGATGCTCGGCGAACGCATGACGCTCTTGAAGGCGGTCGCCTGTGCAATGATCATCGGCGGCATCGTGATCCTGGGCGTGGATTCAGGCCGCGAACGGGAGGCAACCCCAACGCACGCCGAGAAGTGACCAAAAAAGCACAGGGCCGGGATTTGAATCCCGGCCCTGCTTGAAATCACGATTGAAACTTGATCGGCTTACCAGCTGCCGCGGCCGCCGCCGCCACCACCACTGCCGCCGCGACCGCCGCCGCCGCGACCGCTGCCGCCGCCGCCGCTACGACCACCACCACCGCCGCCACCACCGAAGCCGCCACGACCACCACCGCCGCCCCCGCCGCCCCCAGCTTCACGCGGGCGGGCCTCGTTGACCGTGAGGTCGCGGCCGTCCATGTTCTTGCCGTTGAGGCCCTCGATAGCCGCCTTGGCGTGCTCATCGTTTCCGAACTCGACGAAACCGAACCCGCGGGGGCGGCCGGTCTCGCGGTCCATGACGAGCGACGCGGAGGTCACCTCGCCGTACTGCGAGAAAATCTCGCGGAGCTGGTCTTCGGTTGTCTTGAACGAGAGATTGCCTACGTACAGCTTCATGATGCGGTCATCCTGCCCGAAACGTGCTGAAACCGGCTGCTTGAACTCGGGCAAGTGAAGCGTCGGCGATCCGAGGAACTCTCCAAACACTGGACGAGACCAGAACTGAGATCGGCCAACTATATCACCCCACCCGCAGGGTCGCCACCGAGTTCCCGGGTGTTGCGGGAGCGCCGCGGTGACGCGGTGAGGAGGCCAGGCAGTCAATCACCGCGTCACACCCTCACCGCGTCATCACCATTCGCTCGGGCGACCCATCTCCCTTATACTCATGGTGGCCCCAGCGACCGCACCCATGCCCGACTCCACCGACATCGCCGCTTCCCAATCACCCGCCAAACTCGACGCCATGTTCGAGTCGGTCATGGCCGAGCTGCGGGTTCTCGCCGGGCAGATGATGGGTGGCGAACGGGGGTCGCACACGCTTCAGCCAACCGCCTTGGTCAACGAGGCGTTCGTGAGGCTCTGTCGCAAGGGCGGCAATGCTCAGTTCAATGACAAAAACCACTTTTTCCAGGTCGCCGCCATGACGCTGCGCAGACTCCTGGTCGAGCACGCCCGCTCCCGAGCCCGAAAGAAGCGGGGCGGCGGGGGCAACTGGAAAGCCATCTCGATGGACGACGCCGATGCCGCCGCACAGCCCGGCAGCATCGACATGGACGAGGATGATCTTCTTGCCATCGAAGAGGCGATGCAAAAGCTTGCCGGAGACGATCCGCGGCTCGCCAAAGTCGTCGAGCTGCGGTTCTTCGGCGGACTCACGATGCAGCAGATCGCGCAGTCGCTGGGCGTCGCCGAACGCACCGTCTACAACGACTGGCGGTTTGCGCAGGCCAAGCTCAGGCGGGCCTTGCAGACCGATCTCGATTCCATCGAATCCTGACTCGTCCTCATTCGCGGCGCAGCGTGTCGTCGAGTGCTCGGAGTTCCAGGGCCTTCGCCCTGCGAACTCGCAGCACGTTCAGGCACTCAGCCGCCCTGTCGAACTCCTCGAACTTTCGCCCAAGCTTGGGCCTTTGCACCAGCGCCGCCCCAAGTGCCGCCAACGCATGGTCTGTGTGCTCGCCGGCCGCCACCCGCCGCCGCCGTGATTCCTGCGCGCCCGCCGCCTCGGGCAACGCCGCCACCTCGATGTCGCCGCTGTCCAGGGCCGCCCGTCCCAGTTCCGCCAGCGCAGCGTGTGTCGCGTCAAAGAGCTTGGGGAGGCTCGTCGCCAGGGCCGGCAACCGCCGACCAATCGACATGCGTACCAATGAGGCTCCGATCCGCAAGAGCAACCGCGACAAGGCGGACCCGCGTTCAACGGTCGGTTCCAGACGCCGCGACGAGGACCGCTGGGCTGCGTCAAAGACAAAGCCGGGCGCCGCCGACGCCACGCGCCATTCCGCTTTGCACACCCCGCACGACCGCCCGCTCGCGCCCGCCCGCACAAGGCTCGCGTCCGCCCCGCACCAGCAGCACTCCACGAGCCCGCGTGCCTGAGGATTTGGGTCCGTCACACTCCCCGCCACACCCGCAACCGCCCCGTCCACCACAGCTGGGGGCTTGGCCGACGCCAAGCCAAACGCCGGGTCGGTGACTGCCCGATCTCGTGAACCAGCCCGCGATCCCGCCCTCAAACCCCCTCGCAAGCCTGGGCCCTCGCCCGGCGCAACAGCCCCGACGCCCCCGGGCCCTTCGACCAGAATGGTGAATGCCACCGCGCCGTTCGTGCCGTCGCGGCCAAGCACCACCTCGTCGTCGCGGTGCAGCCGTACACGCTCGCGCGTGGGGATGCCATTGATGAACGTGCCGTTTCGAGAGCCCAGATCAAGAGCCCACCACGCCCCGCTTCCACCCGCAGCGTCATCGAACCAGATTTTGAGGTGCCGCCCCGAGACCAGAACATCGGCGTCCACATCAAATCGCACCTGGCACGTTGAGCTGCGCCCCAGGCTGTGCTCGCCCGCGAGGAGCTCGAGCTCCGTTCCCGCCCGGCTTCCATCCACAAATCTCAGCACGAGAACACCGCGTGCCGGCACGCGAGGAGCCGGGGCCGGCTCGATCGGCTTAGAGGAATCCGTGTTGGCCAGAGCATGGGAAGACAATTCCTATGACACCTTTATCTCAACGAGTACCGCGAATGGGACTGGGGAGAGACTGCATATTGAAGCCAAGCGTTATCCCGGGCCCTGGGATGCACCCCAATATGAAAAAAACTGAAAGTGGGGGCCGAGAATCCTTGAGATCTCTCGTGTTTCACGCTCGAAGAATGCCGGAGGAGGGACTTGAACCCACACTCTCTTGCGAGAAATGGATTTTGAATCCATCGCGTCTGCCAGTTCCGCCACTCCGGCAAAGAGTCGCCCAGCATAGGCCCTCCCACTTACCCGGGCCCACCCACCCGACCCCTTCACTCCTTGCCCGGCGGTGCATTTCCGCTGGGCAGGTC
>JAYVUC010000011.1:0-26705 GCA_043788295.1 Phycisphaerales bacterium | reverse complement strand
CCTCTGGAAGTAGCTCCGCTGCCATACTGGTGCCTCCTTGCACTGTTGACCACCGCGGTATTCATCGGCCGATACTCACGTTTTGAAACAGTCTCTAAGCTACACCCCCGGCTTGCGCCGAGGGCTCTGTCGAATTTACCGCGCAATCTCAATCACCCTTGTCTCCCTCAGCACCGTCACCTTGATCTCGCCGGGGAACGTCATCTCCTCGCTCACGCGCTTGGCGATGTTGTGGGCGATCAGGTACGCCTCGTCGTCGTTGATGCGTCCGGCATCCAGCATCACCCGCACCTCGCGCCCGGCCTGAATCGCGTACGCCTCCACCACACCCTTGAACGACAGCGCGATGTCCTGCAGCTCGTTGAGCCGCTGCACGTACTTCTCCATGCTCTCGCGACGGGCACCGGGACGTGCGGACGATACCGCGTCCGCCGCCATAACGATGGGCGTGTAAAAGCTCGTCGAAGGAATGTCCGCGTGGTGCCCGCCGATGGCGTTGAGTATCGGCTCCTTCTCGCCGTACTGCTTCGCGAAGTCCATACCAATCTTGGGGTGCCCGCCCTCCATCTCGTGGTCCATCGCCTTGCCGATGTCGTGCAAAAACCCGCAGCGCCTTGCGATCGCGCCATCAAGCCCGAGCTGCTCCGCGATCATCTGGCACAGGTACCCAACCTCGATCGAGTGACGCAGCACGTTCTGCCCATAGCTCGTGCGGTACGCGAGCTTACCCATCGCCTCAGAGATCTTGGGATGTACGCCGCGAAGGTTAGCCTCCAGCACCGCGTCCTTGCCGAACTGCACGATCTTCGCCTCAACCTCGCTCTTGACCTTCTCGACCACTTCCTCGATGCGGGCCGGGTGCATTCGACCATCCGCCACGAGCCGCTCCAGCGCCTCCACCGCGATCGCCTGGCGCACCTTGTCAAAGCACGACACGATGATCACACCCGGCGTGTCATCAACAATGATGTCCACGCCAGTCGCCTTCTCGATCGCCCGGATGTTCCGCCCCTCGCGCCCGATCACGCGCCCCTTGATATCGTCGCTCGGCAACGGCACCGCACGCACCGTGCTCTCCTGCGTGTGCTCGGTCGCGTACCGCTGCACAGCCATCAGCGTGATCTCGCACGCCTTCTTCTTCGCGTCCGTCTCCGCCTCTTCAGTGATCTTCCGCACCACCCTGGCGACATCGAGCCGGCAATCGTCCTCGACCCTACGCAAAAGCTCTGTCCGCGCCTGATCAGGCGTCAACCCCGCGACCTGGTACAGCTTCTCCTTGTGCTCGACGATCAGCTTCTCAAGCCGCTGCTCTTTCTCCGCCGCCACCTTGTCGAGCTGCTGCTCCTTCTCGCCCAGCTTGCTCTCCTTGGCCCGAAGCTGGTCCGACTGCCGCTGCACCGCCTGTTCCTTCTGCGTGAGGCCCTCTTCCTTGCGGTCAAAGGCATCCTCACGCTTCTGCAGCCGCCGCTCGGTCTCGCGAAGCTCCCCCTTGGCAGCCTCAAGCTCACGCTCGGCGTTCTTCCTCTGTTCAAGGGCCTGCGCCTCGCCCGCCACCCGCGCCCGCTCGGACGCCGCCTTCGCGTCCCCCTCCGCCCGCTGCACGATCTGCGCAGCCTCTGCCTTGGCGTTCTCAACCGCCTTGCTCGTCGACGAGCGATAGGCCACAAAGCCGATAATCCCGCCCAACACAAGCGCGCCCGCCGCACCAGCCGCAAGAATTGGGGTGCTCACGTCGAACGCAAGAAAGAAAAAGTCCATGTCGCCGTCCCTTCCAGGGAAACGGCCGCCAGATATCCTCGTAAAATCGAGCGTGAATCCTGCCCGCTCATCCGCTGTGTCACATCATGCGCTGGAAATCACTGTGTTCCGCCCTGAACCCACCCTACCGAACCGACTTCCGCGATTGCAGGGCCGCGACCAAAGCCCGCTTCGAGGAAACACGCAAACCTCACGCACATTTCGGGGAGGCCCCGACCTACTCGACACAACTGCTTCAAGATCACGTCAAAGTTACAAGATTTGGCGACCGACAACAAACCGAACTCGATACACACTGCGCCGGGGTACATGTCTCCGCCAGCGTGCTCCCATCCTATCCGGTCTCGCTCACGCTCGCCCATCACGCGAACGTCAACCATACCCCGTACTTCCCCCAGCGTCCGATCATGTACCTGAAGTTGGTGCCCGCTACACTCGCCGCACCCGACTTCCAAGTCCCCGGGGCTTGGGCGACGATAACCCTGACTGAACCAGCCCCAAGCCCGTACCAAACCGCGGGCCGCCCCACGAACGTACATCCCCCGTCCCGCCGCAGGCTGCGACTGGACCTGGAGACCCTGAAGATGCGGAACCGACTGACGCTCACTTCCCTCGCCGCCTCGCTCCTGATCGCCTCGGGTGGCTGCTCGCTCACGGTGCCCACCACCAACGCCGTCAAGATTCAGCAGTCGCCCACCACCACCCAGAGCGATCGGGCGATGCAGATCGACATCGAGAACCGCAACGGGTCGGTCTCGCTCTCGGTCGAGCCGCGTCTGACCAAGCCGGTCGTCGAGGCCGTGGTGTGGGATGAGTCGGGCAAGTTCATGAAGCAGGTCGACGAGAAGGTCGTCAAGACGTGGTACGTCGCCGACATCATCACGCAGAATGGCCGCCCCGTCATGCGCGTTCTCACCTCGCGCGACGAGTCCAAAGTCCCCGCGTTCGTCAAGCTCGTCATCCGCGTCCCCTCGTGCGACGGCATCCGCGTCCGCAACACCGGCGGCGACGTCACACTCAAGGGTGTCTCCGGGCCCATCACCGTCGAGAACGGCTTTCGCGGCGGCATCGGCGGCGACGTCACCATCTCCACCCAGTCCCGCGTCTCCGACGACATCAAGGTCACCACCACCAAGGGCGACGTGATGGTCCACTTCACGCCCAACAGCCAGGGCAAGATCGAGATCACCTCGCTCAAGGGCCGCGTTGAGTTTGCCGCCCGCACCGAGGGCGTCACCCACCAGAAACGCACAGCCAACACCAGCACCGCCATCCTCAACGGCGGCAAAAACCTCATCACCCTCTCCACCCAGGAAGGCACCGCCCGTCTCGACATCGGCGAGTTCACCAAGCCGACCGAGCCGGGCGAGGGGATGTAAGGCCCGGAATCAATCAGAGCCCGACGCGCCAGCGAGGGTTGGCGCACGGCGTCCTTTCGCGTGAAAATGCCTCTTTCGCCGTGGCCATGACGAGCGTCAACCGTGTCATTCGGCACCCGAAGCAGTCCCGCGCCCACCCACGCTGGCGCGTCGGGCTCTGAAATGCCATTGCATCGCTGCCAGTCCTCTGGTGCAGTACCGCCAGCTATCGCTTCCATTCAGAACCTCAGGAGGGCATATCCGTGAACCATCGCACCACTCTGAATCGCTGCGGGTTTGCAATGCGAGATGCCATCGGCGGGCTTGCCGCTGCGGGTGTGCTGACGTGCCTGGGCGCGATGATGATCGCGGCCGACGTCCCGCAGAGCCGCACGCAGGTCTGCATGAGCCGCCTGAAAAACCTCGGGATTGCCAACGCGAGCTTCGCCAATGACAACGCGGGCAAGATCGCGGCCTTGAACTGGTCGTGCGGGCAGATCACCCCGTCGGGGTATGCGGATCTCAGGCGATTTGTACCGAACTCGAACACGGGCGAGTATGAGGCGCCTGCATTGCAGGCGATCGACATTCTGCGTCGCCGCGGCGGGCGAACCGACATTCTGAGTATCACTGGCTGGATTGCGAGCGTCGCCTACAACCATCTCGTCATCTAGGATTATCTGGGGCAAGCATTGCCATCGCCCGCAGTGCTCTGCCCGGAAGACACCATGCGAGCGGCGTGGCAGTCGGACCCGATGAACTTCAACAATCTTCCCGGGGTGCCTTCTCCCGCACCACCAGGAAGACTCAGCAACGCCGACAAGCGTTGGCCCTATAGCAGCAGTTACAGGTATGTTTCCCACGCCTGGTCGAACGATGTGCACTCCAGCTCTTCCGGGGCGTGGTATTTCTATAACCTCGGCAGCGCGACTCGCGACGGCGGCTTCAAGTCGGGAGGGGAGATCGGCAAGCGGCGGATGGATCAGGTCGCTTTCCCGGGGCAGAAAGTCGTGATGTACGACGACGCGTCGCGACATTTCTCGCCACGTCAGGTTTATTGGGGCTTCCCGGGGTACAAGCAGCCCGCCCTCATGTTCGACGGCACCACGCAGACCATCCACACCGGTGCCGCGAATCTCGGCTTCGATCACAACCAGGGATTGAGCAACCCGGCCACATATTCGTACAACTACACCAACGCTGCCTGGATGCCGCAAAAGCCCGAATCGATCACCACACCCGGCTATCTATTCTCGTTCGCCTCCTGGGCCACAACCCGCGCCGGCCTCGAAGGCCGCGACATCAACGGGCCCGAGGTCTTCACACACAGCCTCACATCGGGTTCTGGCGATCACACGCAGAACCCAAGAGCCGCCCCTGGCTGGTAAGCGACTCGCGCCCCGCAAGTCGCCTCGACTTCCGGGTCTTGCGTCAACAACAACCCGTCATCCACCCCTCTTCGTGTCCCCTCCACGACACCCGGAAGTCGAGGCGACTTCCTGGCCACGACTCTGGCCTTCAAGGTCTCCTGACGATCGTCGTGTTCTCTATTCAGAGATCAAACCATCCCTATGTGTCCTGTTTGTTCTCTGGACGGTGAACAAGCTCACTCGGTGCGCGAACGGTCGGGTTGGCTGTCGTCCGCCGGGCCGTCCGGCCTGATTGGGACACGAACGCTCTCGTTGGTCTCCTGGGTCACAGCCCGCGCCGGCCACGAAGGGCGCGACATCAACTGGCCCGAGGTCTTCAATCACAGCTTTACATCGAGTTCCGGCGATCACACGCAGAATCCTGTCGCCGCTCTGGGCTGGTAAGGGGCGCGTGCCCGAGGGGCTAGGGTAACACTTGACACGAACGGTGGACGCACGCCGACCCTTGCTCGCGCTGCGGGCTCTGACGGGCGCGCTATCCTTGGGCGTCAGCCACTCCGGAGTGCCCCATGCCGCGCAAAGTCACCTATCAGGCCAAGATCGAGTACCTCCAGATTCTCGACGAGAACGGCGTGCTCGACACCGCCATGACCAAAGACCCGGCCCTCACGCTCACCGACGAGCAGGTGCTCGAGCACTACCAGTTCATGAACGTCTGCCGCCACATGGACGAGATCGCGTTCAAGCTGCAGCGCTCGGGGCGCATGGGCACGTATCCGCAGAACAAGGGGCAGGAGGCCGCGGCGATCGGCGTCGCAGCCGCGGCGATCAAGGGCACCGACTGGCTTGTGCCGTGCTACCGCGAGAACGCGGCGTTGTGGATGCACGGGCTGCCGATGCACTACATCTTGCTGCACTGGATGGGCGACGAGCGCGGCAACCAGATTCCGGTGGGCGTGTGCCAGTTGCCGCTGTGCATCCCGATCGGCACGCAGATGCTGCACGCGACGGGCATCGCCTGGGCGTTCAAGATGCGCAAGGAGCCCAAGGTCGCCATCACGTTCTTCGGCGACGGCGCGACCAGCGAGGGCGACTTCCACGAGGCGATGAACTTCGCCAGCGCGTTCCAGGTGCCTTGCGTCTTCATCTGCCAGAACAATCAATGGGCGATCTCAACCCCCCGCGAGCAGCAGATGAACAGCGAGACGCTGGCTCAGAAAGCGATTGCATATGGCATGCCGAGCATGCAGGTTGACGGGAACGATCTCTTTGCCGTGTATCAGGCCGCGAAGGAAGCGATCGAGCGGGCCCGCGCCGGCGGCGGCCCCACGATGCTCGAGTGCGTCACGTATCGCCTCGCCGACCACACGACGGCCGACGATGCGCGGCGCTACCGCGATTCCAAGGAGGTCGAGGCATGGGCCGCGAAGGATCCGATGATCCGACTGCGGAAATACCTCGCCGCCAAGGGGCTCTGGAGCGACGCGCAGCAGACCGCAATCGAAGAGCGGGCCAAGGCGTACGTGTCGGAGGTGGTGAAGACAGCCGAGGGGATCGAGAGGCCCTCGACCAACGACATCTTCGACTACACGTTCGCCACGCTGCCCGTGGAGCTTGAGCTCCAGAAGCGAACAATGCGCACGAGCAGCCTGGGCCAGAATCCGACGCAGGTGGGACTGGGCTCGTACTGATGGCGGCCTGGTTCCTGGTGGCCCGGTTCTCCGAACCGGGTTCCTGGTCGGTCGGTTCTCCGAACCAAGTTCTTGCGGCACCGTGCCCGCATCGCCCTGAGACCCGGTTCGGAGAACCGGGCCACCAAGAGAACCGGGCGACCAAAGAAAGACGGGCCCGACCATTGGTCAGGCCCGCCTCGCGTGAGATGCTCCCCTTCCTCATCCGGCTCGCCTAGCAGCCGCGCTCGAACGCGACCACAAACTCGTCATAGTCGAAGAAGTCGATCGCCCCGTCGGAGTTGAAGTCACCCATGATCTTCGCGGCGTTTCCGGGCGGGCAGGCCGTGCCCTCGAAGCACAGCACGAACTCATCGTAGTCGAAGAAGTCCACCGCGCCGTCGCCGTTGAAGTCGGCGGCACAGTCGGGCACGCCAGCGATGGGCTCACCCGATGCGTCGAAGTTGAAGTCCGCCACGGTGTCACGGTATGGAACGAGCCCCTCGCGGCTCCTGGGCAGCTCGAACAGATCGCCGTCGGCCTTGCCGTTCCAGAAGCTCGACGTGTCGGCCGCCCACGCGCCGCTCGCGGCGTTCTGCCGCAGCACGCGGATCTCGCCCGCGTTGGAGAAGATCACCGCGCCGGTGTCGCTCACCTGAAGATTCGCAATCGTCGCGGTCTCGACGGTGGAAATCGTGCGAACCAGATTCCAATCACCCGAGCGGTCGCACTTGAAGCCGTAGATGTTGGGCAGTCCCTGGCGTGCGACGAGCACCGAGCCGTCGGTCGGGTCGAAGGCAACGGTGGGTGTGCCGCCGACCTGCAATGCCGTCGGCAGCGGACGATCGTCGTAAGGCCTGCATCCGCCATCGAACGACTCGAACTGCCCGATGCGAAGGGCACCCGAAGTGTCGGTGGAAAGCACGACCACCTCGTAGTCGGTCGGATCGCCGTCGATCATCGTGTCGGTCGTCGTCATCGCCTTGAACTGGCGCGCCGGGATGAAGATCGGGGTGAAAAGAGCAGCTTGGTCCGAATCTCCCGCGTCAACGCGGAGAATCTGCCCGCTTTGACCCACGAACACACGCCCGTCGGGCCCGAAGCAGAGCGGCCCGTTCTGCGCGAGGTCCGCGACTTTCCACGACGAGTTGTCCGCGAGATTGCTGATCCAAAGCCCCGGTGTGCCGCCCGAGGGACCAGGCATGACGCAGCCAACGCGCGGCAGATAGGGGTGCAGCTTGCCCGCGTGCATCGTTCCCTGCCCAGATGGTGCGGCGTGGGTCGTGGCCGGAGGTGTTGTGAGCCCCATGTTGAAGTCGTAGAGCTTCTGTGCCTTGAGCTCGCCCTGGGTGTACTTGCCGATGAGGCCCCACATGGGGCACGCGATCTGCACGCCGTCCATCGCACGGATGATTCCATCGCCCGTGTCGAGGTCCATGATGAGATACGTGGCGTGATACCACGGGCCGGGTACGTCGGACGCCCAGTTGGTCGTCCACTTCTTGAAGGGCATGATTTTGCGCTGGAATGCCGACTG
Source organism: Phycisphaerales bacterium (assembly GCA_043788295.1). GTDB lineage: Bacteria > Planctomycetota > Phycisphaerae > Phycisphaerales > UBA1924 > UBA2396. The sequence continues at coordinate 19,012 of JAYVUC010000011.1, read as the reverse complement.
CGTCGTCGTGTCGGAGTTCGGAGCGGCGGGATCGCGGTAGCCGATCGTGGGGAAGTTCCCGCAGGCGTTCTTGATCGAGTTGATCGTCACGCAGTGCCCGCCACCGTCGCGCACACGCCGGGCCGGATAATCGCCCACAGCGGGCCAATACGAGTATCGCCCGTAGCAGAAGGCCTGCAGATAGCCCCAGCCCGCGCCGTCATAGATCTGTTTGGCGGTGGGCCCGACGCCGCCGCTGACGCCCATGCCATAGACGACGAACGTATCGGGGTAATTGCTGTTGATCCAGGTCTTCCAGCCCGAGATGTACCCGCCCGTCGTGCCGTCCACGGGATCGGTCTGCATGAACGCACCGAGCAATCCGATATTGATCGATGCGGTGATGTACGCCCCACCGGGCTGCTGCCAGTCTTGCGGACCAGTGAAGAGATCGGGGAAGTCGAAATTGGCTGCATACGCCAGAAGGTTGCTGGCGGCCGTTGGAGCGCAGTACGCCACTCCACCGTTGGGCAGACCCCAGGAAGGCGTGCGATTCCGATCGAAATCAGGCATCTTGAGCCGATACCGATCGCAGTCATCGGGCCTCGCCAGGCTGACCGCTGCGCCCGCCGAGACGGCGAGTGCCGCCGCGATGAATGATGACTTGTTCTGGAACGCCTTCGTGTGCATGACCGTTTCTCCCTTGTGGTGATGTGCCCACCGGAACGGCCCCATCGCGGCCTGTGTTCCGGTATCTCACAAGTGCATCGCAAGAAACGGTGTGACACTCTCAGGAAGAAAATGTCCCCCCTCAGAGCAGATCTATCTCCCCGGGCTCGTCGCACAGGCCCGCGGCGTGCCCCTCGGCAAACAGTCGCCTGATCGCTTCCAGGCCCGCCACACCCATGTCCAGCGTCTCGTCGCTCACGTACATTCGGCAGTACTGATCGACCCGCACGAGCGTGGGCGGCTCCATTCCCGCCTTGCGAGCGTTCGCCGCAGCCCAAGGCATTGTGTACCGCGTCGATTCATCGCGCCGCTGCGCGGCATAAGCGACCGATCTCGACAACAACGCTCCCACGCGGCTCAGTGTGCCCGGTCCAAACCGCGTATCGAGGTCGCGCCGCACCGCGTTGACACCAAGCGGCAATTTGAGCCCCGTCCGCTCCTTCCACCACGCCCCCACGTCGAGCACCAGCGAGAGCCCCGCGTCGGCAAAGGTCAGTTGCCCCTCGTGGATCACGAGCCCCGCATCGACATCACCCCGCGCAACGGCCGGAATGATCTGATCGAACGCCATCGCGACAAACCGCGACCGATCGGCCATCGCAGCCCGGCCCATCACCATCCCGAGCATCAAGAACGCGGTCGTCCCAAACCCTGGAACGGCAATCCTGCGGCGCAAATCCGCGAGCCCGGCAAGTCCCCCACCGCTCGTGCCGCGAACGACGATCTTGGGCCCAAATCCATCACCAAAACTCGCGCCGCACCTCGTGATGACATAATCCCGCGAAACGTCGGCCCAGGTGCGGACCGATAACGCCGTGACGTCATATTGCTCGGTCTTGAAGATCGAAGGGTCGAGTACCCGGCGGTTCAGCACCTCGATGTCGGCCGGTATCGGTTGAAACTCGAATGGCGCGGCATCGACAGTTGGCGGCGAAACGACCACATTCCCCGGTGCGATCTTGCCCGTCAGAGGCCACCACATGAACACGTCGTCGGGGTCGGGCGAGTGGGCGAGCGTCAAAGCTTGCGGCATGGCGGGATGGTAATCCGGCCGAACAAGCCGACGGCCGTGAACGCCTTTCCAAAAATAAAACGAGGCCGGCGACCGTCAGGCCACCGGCCCCTACACCACTATCAATGGTGCGCCGCGCCGCAGAGCGACGAAATGCACCCGAACCTGCACACGGACTCCCGCAGCCGAGTGCCGGGAATCTGGCTAGATGCGTATGAACCGTCCGGCACACTGGCCGGGAGAACCCAAGGTTTATCAGAACCATCCGGAAAATGCAAGCCCAAACTCGGGATCGGCCACGGAAAGGGAAGTCTCCTCCAAAGTTGCCGCCAAATCCTGCGGTTTCCGGCCTATTCTTCTCTTCCACAAACCCTCAAGGAGACCGAACTTGGCGACACTCGCACCCAGCACGGCACCCCTGGCGATCATGGGCGGAACGCCCGTCTCCGCCAAGCCCATCCCCTTCATGTCCACTGGCCTGACGCAGGCCGACATCGACGCCGCGACCGCCGTCCTCAAGTCCGGAATGCTCCGGGCCGCCAAGAAGTGCGAAGAGCTCGAAACCCGCCTTGGCCAGATCTCCGGGGCCAAGCACATGATGACCTGTGCCAACGGCACCTGCGCCCTCCAGCTCGCCTACGAGCCCCTCTTCCAGCCCGGCGATGAGGTCCTGGTCCCCGCCTGGTCGTACATCGCGACCGTCAGCATGATCGTCGCCCGCGGGTGCACGCCCGTCTTCGTCGACGCCATCCCCGAAACCTTCCAGATCGACATGAAGGACGCCGCCCGCAAGGTGACGCCCAAGACCCGCGGCATCGCCGCGACCCACCTGTATGGCTGCCCCGTCGACATCGATGCCGTGCAGGCTCTGGCCGCGAAGCACAACCTCAAGGTCGTCTACGACGCGGCCCAGTCCCACCTCGCGACCTGGAAGGGCAAGGGCCTGGGCGCCTTCGGCGATGCCGTCACCTATTCCTTCTACGCGACCAAGAACTTGGGCACGGGCGAGGGCGGAGCGCTCTCCTGCAACGATGACGCCCTCGCCAAATCCATCAAGCTCCTCCGCAGCCACGGCGAGACTGACAAGTATCTCCACGAGTTCATCGGCTTCAACTACCGCATGAACGACATCACGGGCGCCATCGGCTGCTCCAAACTCGACCGCCTCCCCGAGCAGACCAGGACGCGTCAGGCCAACGCCGCCCGCTACGACCGCATCCTCTCCGAAATCGACGGCCTCACTCCCCCCACCACCACCCCGGGCGGCGAGTCGGTCTTCCACCTCTACGTCGCCAAGTTGGACACCACCAAGTTCACCTGCACCCGCGACGAATTCTGCAAAGCACTCGGCGCCGAAGGCGTCCCGACCGCCGTGCACTACCCCCGCCCCCTCCCCAAGCAGCCCGCCCTCTCCAAGTGGGACAAAAGGGACTGCCCCGCCTCCGACAAGCTCTCCACCCAAGTCTTCGCGCTCCCGATGCACCACGACCTTTCCGACGAGCACTTCCGCGTGCTGGGCGAAGCCCTCCGCAAGGTGGCGGACGCGTACAGGGCGTGAGGTGGCACCGCTCTCCAGAGCGGTGCGTCTTGGGGAGAAGAGCCTCAACGCAGAGGCCGCAGAGATCGCGGAGGTGGACTAGTTGCGGGGCGGACGGCAAGCACTAAACAGCTTGTTCTGATAGAATTCGTCGGCATGAAGGATGCAATTACAAAACTCCGCGCGCTTGCGGACGAGTTGGAGAAAGCCGCTCCAACAGACGACTCGTCCTTCAAGGAAGCATTTCAACTCTTCGAGTTGCCCGAGCTCGTCGCCAGTGTCGTTGACTACCTCCAGCCGACTCTGCTGCCGTACGAAGCGGCGATTTACTGGTACATGTTTCGCCACAGTGTCATTGCGACGGGTGATGTGTTCGTTCGCGTGAGCGTCAGAGGACTTCAAGACGGAACTGTCATGTCGATGCGTTCGGACGCGATCAAGAAGGGAATGTCCTACGGCACCGTTCAAGAATGCCTGACCCAGCTTTGCGAGAAGGGTGCCATCTCGCTCGCTGGTGACACGGCGAGGGACGGGACACCCTATCGCGTCCATCTGCCGGAAGAGATCGCCTCATGCCGGGAAGCCATGTCCAAGGCCCAACTGGAACAACTATCCAAAGTCGATCCGAAGCGGGAGGTTGATTTCTACAACATCAAGGAAAATCGCCAGAAGGTCTTCGAGCGAGACAAGTTCCTCTGTCACCACTGCGGCAAGCTGCTCACCCGATTCTCAGCGACGCTTGATCACCTTCAGCCCGTCTCCCAGGGAGGGGACAATTCCTACGGAAACCTCGCCACTTCCTGCTTGCCGTGCAACTCCCGGAGAGGCGCTCAACCGTTAATGGACTTTCTGACGCGCAAGCGAGACACGCGGGCCTGAACTTCACGACCTGCTGCTTCAGTAGCGGCGAGTGAGATCGACCCTATCGTTGCGTGCACCACGTCAAGGCAATTTTTCAGTGAATTGCTCACGTAGGGAATGTGAGGAAACGTGAACGAGCCATCCGAAGGCCATTTTTTCGTCCGCTGTCCGCGGTGTTCGTTGGACATCCCACTCGGGATTGGAGGCTCAAGCGATGTACAGGCGACGTTTCAGGGCGGCGAAATTCCCTGTAGCGGCTGCGATGGCATCATCCGACTGCCGGACGTACAACTGTCAGCAACTCCCGGAGTCGCCATTCTCGATCTGGCTCACGCTACCGCCGAATTCGACAAGTTACTCGAGGCTTCTCAACGCGCAAACCAACTGTACTACTTGCTGACCCTACTGGGACTTCGAGGGTTGAAGCGCAACATGGATTTCATGATTGAAGTCAATCGACTGACTTCAGAAGTCGTTTTCGCGAGGACCACCGCGCATCCCCCCAAGTCAATTCTCGCACACGAGATGCTGTTTGTGCTACAAGCCAATCTGGAGGCCAAGGCGTTCTACGCCGTCTGGCGAAACTTCATCAGCCCACTGGTTAATCGGCCTGTGAAGCCCGAGCCATGGACTGGGGATGATGAGATCCGCATCAGTACGAAAACCGGACGCGTCGACCTCAAGACCGGCGGAATCATCAAGGGCATAGTTCGCGATCTTCGAATCGCCAATTTCGACTGGCTCGCTCGCGAATTCGAGCACACGCATTCGGGTATCGGTGCACATATTCGCAACTCCGTCGCCCACGCGACTTTTCTGTGCCCGTCGGACAAGAATGGTCCAGCGTGGGTATTTGCCGAGTATGTCTGCGACGCGACCGGCGCCGTAAGGGTGAGAGAACATCTTCTATCGCATGGGGACTTCACGCAGTTCATGCGTCGCTTCCTCACCTTTCGTAGTGCCGCAGCGAGTGCGTACGACGCTCGCCTAAAGACTGCGAGCGAATCCACCGAGGAGTTCGTCGCAGAGAACCAAATGAATAAAGGCGAAATGCTCCAGTGCCGCCTCGAAAAGGGAACAGTGCGTGTGACATCCCAGGGAACGCCGTTCTGGTAGGGGTCATGCTTCTCTCTGGCGATTGGCGTTGAAGCGTCACTGGAATCGCTGCCACGATTGTCACTGAATCGCACAGAATTCCGGCGCGAGTTCCGTCTGCCTTGGTTTCGGGGACTGGCGGCACCCGAGAGCCCGGTAGGCCTAAGCATCGAAGTCGCTTCGGACGTTTCCGGTATCCGCCCGCCCACGGTGAGCGACTTCGATGGCACGGGCGGGGAACCACAAACGCGCGTGGAAGAGTCATCGCCCTGTGTTGGAGGTTTCCAAATGCGCGTTTGTGAACTTCTGCCAAACGGCGGGGTGGAGACGGCGACAGGCGGCGGGTTATTGGCCCTGAGCGGGGAGCCGTTCACGCGGGCGGGCGGCTCGTTCGCGCGGCTGAGGGCGGCGTATTTCGAGGTGAGAGCGGCGTTGGCATGTGTGAGGGCGGCATTCGCATGTGTGGGAGCGGCATTGGCGCGCGTGAATGCGGCTGCGGCGCGCGTGGGAGCCGCTCAGTTCGATGTGCGAGCCGCTCCGGCGCGCGTGAATGCCGCCCATTTCGATGTGAATGCCGCGTTCGCGCGCGTGAACGCCGCTGAGTTCGAGGCGAACGCCGAGCACTGGCGCGTTTGCGTCGGCGCGGGTGTCATAACCGGTGGGGCGGGGTCGTCGCGGGATTCGCGAATGCGGGATGGGACGGTTGTGCTGGCCGCGCGGGGGTGCCAGCGCCTAGGACGCACCGCTCTGGAGAGCGGTGCCACCTTGCGTTCGCGTTTTTCCTACGCCTTCACTTCCAGCGCCTTCTTCACCAGATCCACCAACTGCTCCACCTGGAACGGCTTGAAAAGCACGCTCTGCAACCCCTCCTGGCTCGCTCTCACGATCGAGTGATTCGGGTCATACCCAAAGCCCGTCATCAGGATCACCGGCACCGTCGGCATGATCTTGCGGGCCGCCGAGAAGACCTCGTACCCATTCGCCTGCGGCATCATGATGTCGCTGACAATCAGCCCGAACGGCTGGATCTCCCCGCGCGAGACCGACCCCACAAACTCGATCGCCTGCCCGCCATGCTCGCACAGCGTGACCACGCACCCGCGATTGCGCAGCACGTCGCCGATGATCCGGCGAATCCGGCTCTGATCGTCGGCGATCAGCACGCGGCGTCCCACCAGCGCGGGGTCCACCACGCGCTCCTCCATCGCCCGCTCAACACCCAAGAGCGTCGTGGGCCCATGCGCCACATCGTCCATCCGCTGACGAATCGCCTCGACATCGGCCCGGATCTTGTCGATGTGCCGCACGAGCTCGAGGTTGCCCGCCGCCACACCCCGCAGCACATCCACCTCGTTGCAAATATCCTGCAAGGGCTCCGACAGCTCCTCGGCGAACCGCCCCGCGATCGCCCGGTTGGTCGTCGTCCGCTCCACCACGAGCAAATCCAGCGTGTGCACCGCCATGGCGATGTACCGGGCGAAGATCTCGCCCAGCCGCCGGTCGTCCTCGTCAAAGGCCGCCGCCGCCTGGCTCTCGACGTTCATGATCCCCACGACCTTGTCGTGCAGCTTCAGCGGAATCGTCAGGCTCGACCTCGCCCCGTGCAAGCCCGGCAGGAACAGCTCATCCGCCTGCACGTCTCGACAGACATAGCTCTTGCCCGTCGCCGCCACCCAGCCGCTGATCCCGTTCCCCTCGGTCTTGGGGTAGATCTCAAACGCGTCGTACTCGGCGGGAAGGTTCCGCTTGATCACGAGCTCCAGCTTGCCCGTCTTCTCATCGAGCAGCCGGATCGCAAAGTGATCAAAGTGCAAGAGCGTGTGGGCGTACTCCACGATCCGCTTCTCCAGAAGCTGGAGCCGCTCGATCATGTTCTTGTTCCGCACCGCGTCGGACTCGATCTGCACGAGCTCCCCGCCCGCCCGGTCCACCGCGTCCATCCGCTGTCGCAGCCGCTTGGCCTGCGTCACATCCCGCACCACCACCGCCACCGCCCGCGGCCACGCCGGCTCACCCGCCGGCACCGGGCCCAGCGGCCTCGCGTCCACCGGCGAAACCATCACGTCAAAGTACCTGGCCTGATCCGTCGAGGTGACCTCGCCCCGCCAGACACCCGCCTCCAGCGGCACCTCGTCACCGACTCGAACCAGTCGCCGCGCCGTGCCCATCACCGTCGCCGCCTCGGCCGCGCTCGCCGCCAGCCGCTCACGCGTCTTGGCATCCAGCCCCTTGAAGAGATCGTTCGCCCAGAGCGACGCCCCCGACGCGTCCGAAAGCGAAACCCCCTCGCCCGTCGAGTTGAGCACCGTCGCCATGGCGTCGGACCCGCCCACGACCGGGGTGATCGCCGGTGCGATGACCAGGTCGGGGCTCTCCCCTTCACCCACCAGCTCAAACGCCTTCGAGAGCGATTCGCGCAGCACCGACCCCGGGGCGATTTCACCCCCGACAATCAACAACCTGGGCCTTCGCTCCGCCATGCGTGCCCCACACCCCCCACACTCCCGCCGACTCCGGGCGTCAGTGTAGCAGAGGCCCCCGCCCGAGTGCCCAAACGACAAGCTGACAACAGCCCATCGCGAGCCCCGCCCGCCGCCCTGTCCCCCGATTTTGCCCCCGACCGCTCCTATCCTTTGCGACGTGACATTGAACCCAACCGCACCCATCGAGCTCTCGGTCGTCGCGCCCGCCCACAACGAGCAGGAGAACGCCGCCGAACTCGTCCGCCAGGTCGAGGCCGCTCTCTCGCCCCTAGGGATCGCCTGGGAGTTTGTCATCGTCGACGACGGATCCACGGACAAGACCCGCTCGATCGTCCAGGACCTCATGGCCACCCGCCCCTTCCTCCGCTGCGTCGCCATGACCCAGACACCCAAGGGCAAGGGCAACGGCCAGTCCGCCGCCTTCCACGCCGGCTTCCGCGCCGCCAAGGGCCGCCTGATCGCGGTGCTCGATGCCGACCTCCAGAACGACCCCGCCGATCTCCCGATGATGCTCGACACCATGCGATCCACCGGGGCCGACCTGGTGCAGGGAGACCGCTCCCACGCCCGCAAGGACAACATCGTGCGTCGCTACGGCTCGATCGTGGGCCGCGCCTTCCGCCGCATGATCCTGGGCGACACCGTCCGCGACACGGGCTGCTCGCTCCGCGTCATGAAACGCGAGTTCGCACTGGGCCTCCCGCTCGAGTTCCGCGGCATGCACCGCTTCATCCCCGTCGGCATCGCCCACCAAGGCGGCAAGGTCGTCGAAGTCCCCGTCCACCACCGCCCCCGCCTCGCGGGCGAGACCAAATACGGCATGGGCATCACCAAGCGTGCCCTGCCCGGGCTCATCGACTGCTTCGCCATGCGGTACATGAGGAACCGGCGCAGGCCGACAACGTCCATCGAAATCGCCGCCGCGCAGGCGACAACCGCAGGCCCCGAAGTTGTCGTGGCTCGTCAGGCACAGGAGGCCTCGCGTTGAACACCGCGCAGCCCCCCACCGCATCCACGCTGAAAACCTCGATCCTGCCTGCGCCTCCGAAGAGGCGTTTCAAGTGGGAACCGCTCGCCGCCATCCTCGCCCTCGTCGCCGTCTCGCTCTACATCGTCTACGAGCCCGGGCAACCCAAAGGCGAGCCCGTCCGCATCGCCAACTCCCGCGGCGTCATCACCACCGAAACCGACAAGGAGTCCAAGCAGGTAATGTACTGGCTCGTGCTCCGCGATGGGTTCAAGTCCGATCCGCCGATGTCCGCATATGACGTCGAGCATACCTTCGGCCGGCGCGTGCTCGAGGCCCTCACCGCCGCCAAACCCAACTGGCTCTTTCGCCTCTGCAACGTCACCACCTGGGCCAGTTTCATCTGGGTCGCTGTGGGCCTCCTGGGTCAGGCCGCCTTCTCAGGCCGAATGCTCATCCAGTGGCTCCTCAGCGAGAAACACCGCCAGAGTGTCGTCCCCGCATCGTTCTGGTGGCTCAGTCTTTTCGGCGCGACCATGCTCTTCGCCTACTTCGTCTGGCGTCAGGACGTCGTCGCCGTCCTGGGCCAGGCCCCAGGCCTCGTCATCTACGCCCGCAACCTCCGCCTCATCTCAAAGCAGAAACGCCGCGAGGCCGAGGCCCAAGTGCTCTCGACCGCAAGCGTGTAACTCGGGCAATCATGCAACACGCATCACGCCGGAAGGCACTCTTGTGCAATTGTCGCCTGTGATGTCCTTCATTTCCGAACAAAACAGTCTCGTGAATTGGAATCAAGCACGACCAACTGGCCTGTATTCATAGTGTTTGACATGGGGGCGGCGCACTGATATCGTGCGTGTGCCGGTCGGCGAGACTGGCTCGCGCTTCGGCGTCGTGGGTCTTTCTTGGTGAAGGGACGCCGACGGAGTCTTTCACCGATGCGCACACTTCTTATTGGATTTGTGGTCGTTCTTTCGATGACCCCAATCGCGCAGGCCAGGCAACCCGGTACAGCTCCCTCTCCGGCCAATACCTCACCGGGCTGGCAATATGGGGGCTACAACTGCGGCTGCACAACCGTTCCCGCCGCGACGCTCGCGAGCTGCAATGCCTGTTGCGCCGCTGCTCTGACACCTCCCGGGCCGTTGAACCCAGGGCAAGTAACGAATTGCCTTGCATTCTGTGCGCAGGCTGTGTTTCCCTGCCGAGTCAATCCATGAAGAAGTCCTGGTCCTTCATCCTCGCGGGGGTGGTGGTGCTGGCAGGCCTATGGCTTTCCCTTGGCCCGTCGAGTTCCGCCGGCACGGGCATCGTCGCGCCATTGGCGTGGAGCGCCCCTCCCTCAACATGGTCGAATAACATCACTTATTCCGCCCAGCACAACGCGACCATGGCACACCTCTGGAACGAAGTGCGGCTGAAAGAGCGATGGGACTCCGCCGATGCGGAATTCATCGTCAATTGCCTCGCTGATCCGCCGACGTTCACGGGAGCGGACTGGGAGCAAGCCGACCTCGAGCAGAATGAGAGCGCGTGCAGATACATGAACGCGGCATCGATCTTTGCTGAGCATCTTCAGATTGGCGGCAAAATTGACGGCCCAAGTGTCGGTGTGATGAAGAGTGTTCTGGTAGAAGGGCTTGGCAACCAAGTCGCCACGGTGCGAGGCTATTCCGCAACGGCTTTGATCATGGCCAACTTTCTCGGCGATTCGTCTCTCCGGACGCGAATCGAGGGAATGAAAGCCGATAAGCACGCATACGTTCGCAGTGTCGTGAAAACACAGCTCGAGAATCTTCGGAACCAGCAGAAGGACACCCATCACTCGAGCCCACGATGAGACCATGTCGGCCAAATCCTTCGCAGGCGGTCTATCGTCGAATCGGTGCGTTCACGCTCATCGAACTCCTGATCGTCATCCTGATCGTTGGCATTCTCATCGGGCTCACCCTTGCGGGCCTGAAGCACGCCCGTGAATCGGCGAGGGCTACGACTTGCATGTCGAGCCTTCGCTCGCTCGGAGCGGCGGTCATGACGTATGCCCAGAGCAACCACGACCTTCTCCCATTTGCAACCCGAATTGTCGACGTTCGTATCGATCGCCTTGCCCCGCTCGACGTTCTTGCCCAGGAACTATCGATCGCGCCGCCCTCGTACACAAACGGCGAGACACACACCGCCAGACCCTTCCTTTGCCCGTCGGACAAGTCCTTGGGACCCGTGAGCGGTACGAGCTACCGCTACACGCCCGCCGACTACATGGGAATCCCGGATATCTGGGGGCCACGTCCGCAATTCGAGGTCACCAGAATGTACGAGATGGGACCCGACGATCTTGTACTCTTCGCCGACATCGATCGCTTCCACGGCCGAGCGGACCGCCGTGACAGCTCGCAGGTTGTCTTGTTCTCCCAGGCTGTGCGCCGGCAGTAGGCAAGCATCTCTGACGAATCACCCTGCCGCGCCGGCGATTGGTGCCTATCAACACCGCCAAAAAAGACACGCCCCAGAAGGGCGTGTCGCTATAAATCCATGAATCAACCGGAACCCCACTCAGTTCCGCAGCCACACGGGGCACGGGGCCGCCTTGTCGTCGGGCACCACATGCACCTTGCGACCGCGGAACATCACGCGACCGTCGGCCACCGCGAAGAGCGAATCGTCCTTCGCACGCCGCACGTTGAAGCCCGCCATGAAAGGCGTGCCGACCTGCCGGATGATGATCGAACCGGGCTGAGCCACCTCGCCGCCGTAGAGCTTCACCCCGCGAAATTGTGGGTTCGAATCGCGGCCGTTCTTGGTTGAGCCCTGTCCCTTTTTATGTGCCATGACGAGTAGCCTTCTGTATCGGCCGCACTGGCCGGGGATTCAAATCGAAACACCCCGTCAGCCGGGGGGAGGGAAGGATAGGAGGCCCATCGGCAGCCGTCCAGACCCTCGACAGTCACACGATTCCGCCGATCCGGCGTCTTACCGCCACCCTTAACGCATGATCCACTTGGTCTCGTCAGGTCCAAACGGCTCCGACCCGTGCGGCCCAAGGTCACCGGGCAGCTTGTACCGCACCATCATCGTCTTGTAGAGCGGATAGGCGACCGTCTCGCCGGTTTTGGGGTCCTTGGCGGGCTGAACCTTCACCTCGCCGCTGAATCCCGCCGCGTAGACCGTCACCTCGCTCAGGTGCATCTGATTCGCAGGCCAGATCACGATCCCGTCCTTGGCGTTCTCGTCCCCTTGCAGCAGCATGCCCAGCACACTGATCTGGTCCTCCAGATACGTGTTCTGGAGGTTCTTCTGAATCGTGTTGGCCGCCTCGATCGAGACGCCCCGGCCCGAGCGGATCACCTCGCCCTCGCCGTTGGCAAGCTCAAACCCCGGGGCGAACAAAATGTCCTCGCCCGTGTGATTCGTCACGCGATACGTGAGATAAAAGTACGATTTCACCGACCCGTCGGCCTGCGGGAACTGCGCCAGGCGAAGCTCGCCCATCTTCACGTCCACCTGCCAACGCCGCGGAATCGCGTCGGGCTCGGGCGCACAAAGCATCGCCGACGCCCCCGCCAAGGGCAAAAGCCCCAGCGCAACAAGGGTGATCGATCGACCGAACATTCTCGAAACCAGGCTGGTCATATGGCTCATGCGGACTCCTCGGACAAAGGGGGCCCCTAGTCTACAGCATCCCGTCCGTCGGTCAAACGGTCCGGCGGGTTTGCGACTTGACGATCCGTCCCGGCAACCCGAGAAGTTCCACTTTCTTCCCAGATGGCGACCACGACACCTATCTCAGGCCCCATCGCGGCCCGCAAGCTCGGGCCCGAACTGCATCTTTCCGCCGCCAAGCGACTCGTCGCCCAGACCGGACAAGACACGGCCCAGGCTGCCGTGAGGCTCCTCGACGCCTCCGCGGACGGAAAGTTCGACCTTTCGCTCCTCTTCGGCACTTTCGGGCCCCTTCCAGACGGCTCCCAGGGCGTGCGGCAGGCGGCCATGGCGGTCCCCGCAGCGGGCCGAACCGCAGGGCTCTTTCTTTCCGAGCCTCTCCCAGGGGGAGACCCCGGTGGCACTGATGTGGCCCACGCCGAACGCGTCGCGGTCATCCACGCCATCTGTGACCATCTCGCCCACGCCAACTCAAACGTCGGCCTCGCCCCAGTCCAGATGCTCCAGGCCTTGCCCACCCCCACCGACACCGCTGTGCTCGCGGCACTTCGTTCCGCTGGTTTCGTGCAAGTCGGCGAGCTGCTTTACATGCAGCGGTCGATCCGCCGAAACGCCGCAGGGCTCCTCCGCCCCCCGCCCGTGCCCGCCTGGCCCAAGGACATCCGCGTCGCAAGCCTCGCCGCACTCGGCGGGTCGATCCAAGGCCACCGCGAGGCCCTCGGGCTCGCCCTCGAACGCAGCTATGAGGCGACCCTCGACTGCCCCGCCCTCTGTGGCCTGCGATCCACCAGCGACGTTCTTGACTCCCATCTCGCAGTCGGAGATTTCGACCCCGCGCTTTGGTTCATGGCTTTCAAGGACGGCACCCCGCTAGGCTGCATGTTGCTGACCCGTCTTCCCGATCAGCGAGCGGTCGAACTCGTCTACCTGGGCCTTGCACCCCAGCTCCGGGGTATGGGACTTGGCCGATCACTTCTCGATCTGGGTCTGCGGGCGATGCCGCAATCGGGCTACGACTGGCTTCTGTGCGCGGTCGACCGCCAGAACGAGCCTGCACTGCACGTCTATCAGCGTGCGGGCTTCAGACCTTTCGCTGAACGGATCGCCCTGGTGTTTTCCCTGGACACCAAACAAGTTTGATTCCTGCCTGCCCACAGGGCCGTTTCGTGATCCACCAACCCCGTGAGTCGAGAGGTCATTGGGCGCACTCGGCGTTGCTCCGCACACAGGCATGAACGACCTTATCCATTGACGCACAAAGACGTTGAGAGCAAGTGGCAAGCGGTTTTGCACAAGTTGTTCAGGCTCCCACCCTGATGGTGGGAAACTATTTTTGCGCTGCGCTAAGGTGCTGCAAATGCGGATCGAACGTCCCGCGCCAAAAGTGACACGAGCGAATCGTGATTGCTCCGTCGCCTCACGCGCCGTAAATTTGTCCCGGGTGGCGAGTCATTCGCCGTTCAAGGTCAAGGACACGACCACCGGCCGCTCTGGCGACCGGACCCTTCGAAAACTCATTCCGTTCGGCGGCGGTTCGACTACGGACCGCACGAATGGTCTGACGCGCGCGGGGTTCGGGCGGCAGAGCGGAAGGCAGCCAGGGACGGTCAACGTGGTCGCCGACGCCATTCGTCGGGCCTGATTGACGCGCAAGGTCGCGAGAGGTTGTGTTCGCTTGGACATCCTTCAACCCGTCGCTGAATCGCCAGCCCGCGACCAGACCTCAAACTTTGACGCACCCCAGAGCGCGTCGCCACATCGCGCCGACAGATCGTCCGACGACCGCTCGGGCGCGCTGCTCGCCCGCGTTTCAGCCGAGGTGGGCGAGGAACGCTTCCGCAAGTTCTTCGACCGCCAGACGCGCGTCGAGATGCACGGCGGGCGCGTCGACGTCACCGTCCCCACCGGCTTTCTCGCCGACCTCCTGGGACGCCGCTTTGGCGACAGCCTCCGCCGCGCCGCCGGCGCAACACTCGGCGAGAGCGATCCCACCAAGGTCGATCTCCAGTTCCACGTCGATGGCGGCGCATTTGGCTCCACCGCACCCGCGGCAAGCCCGCCCGCGCCAAAGGCTGCATCAAGGCCGGGCGATTCTTCAGTCGCTCCAGCTCGATCACCGGGCCAAACCCCACGCCGCAAGAACGACCACGCGCTGCGCCACCGCTTCGAGGATTTCATCGTCGGGGAGTCCAACAAGCTCGCCCACGCCGCCGCACGCCGCCTCGCCGAAGGGGAAGATCTCTCGCTCACGGGCCCGGTGTTCATCCACGGCTCGTGCGGGCTGGGCAAGACCCATCTTCTCCAGGCCGCCGCCGTTCGGTTCCTTGAACTGCGCCCGCGCGCCGTCGTCCGCTACACGACCGCCGAGGCCTTCACCAACGAGTTCATCACCAGCGTCCGCACGTCGAGCGTCGACGCGTTCCGCCGAATCTATCGCGGCGTCGATCTCCTGTGCATCGACGACGTCCACTTTCTCTCCAACAAGGACGCCACCCAGCGCGAGCTGCTCCACACCTTCGACGCCATCGGGATCGGCGGCGCACGCGTTGCGCTGGTCTCCGACGAGCATCCGCGCGACATCCGCAAGCTCTCGCAGCAGCTCGTCTCACGATTTGTCTCGGGAGCCGTCGTCAGGGTCGATCCACCCGAGCCGATCCTTCGCGGCAAGATCGTGCGTCAGGTCGCGTCGCGCCGTGGGATGATCCTCGAGGACGCCGCCGTGCAACTTCTCTCCGACCGCTCGGCCCGGGGCGGTGCGTCGGTCCGCGAGATCGAGGGCATGCTCTCACAGATCGAGGCCACGCTGCTTGTCCGCCCAGAGCTCGCGCCCCGCGGCTCCATCGGCCTGGCGCTCGTTCATGCCGCACTCGGCATGGGCAGCAGCACCGACGCCTTTCGCATCCGCCGCCCCATTCCGCTCGCGCAGATCCTCGCTGAGGTCTGCCGAAGGCTGGGCGTCGATCAGGGCGAACTGCTGGGCAAAGGCCGCCACAAGTCCGTCGTGCTGGGGCGCGAGATGACGGTCTACGTCTGCCGCAAACTCACGACGTGCAGCTTCCCCGAGATCGCCCGGGCGATGGGCCGCAGCAACCACTCCACCGTTCTCACGGCGCACAAACGCCTTGAAACGCAGATCGCCCTCGGCGGGTCGCCGCGATCAGACCTTCCACCCGAGTTCGCGGGCCTCACCCTCGCCGAACTCGCCGCCAAGCTCACAAACGACGTTCAACGCGCCTCGGCGTGAACCTTTGTCGATCCGAACATCACATCGGAGGAATCACCACAAGAGGCACAGAGAAAGAAGCGACCAGCGACGAATAGCGGGAAACACACCACTATTCTCTCGCTTCCTCTTCTTCCGACCTCTGTGTCTCCGTGCCTCTGTGGCAAATGTCTTTCTCACCCGATGAACGCGACCACGAAATCGTCGTAGTCGAAGAAGTCGATCGCGCAGTCCTGATTGAAGTCGGCCAAGGGATCGCCCGACTCAAACGCCACGACAAAGTCGTCGTAGTCGAAGAAATCCACCGTGCCGTCTCCGTTGAAATCGGCCACCGCGCCCACCCGCACGTCGAGCACCAGCGTGGGCGCGTAGCCGGGCGTTCCTTCCTTGGTCGAAAAGACGGGGTACGTGGGGTTGCCCGTGCCGCCTCCGGGTCCGCCCGACGCCGGCTGAAGCGACGTCACCACCAGATTGATCTTGCCCGCGTTGAGCGACGATGCGAGATAGCGGCTCACCTCGGGGTTGCAGGGCAACAGATCGAACGTCAGCACTGTGCCCGCCGGGATCAACGCGCCCGGAGCCACATCGCTGGTCGTGCCGATTGCCAGCGGCATCGCGTCAAACCGCAGCCTCACCTGCCGCGAAACATCCGTCGCGACACCGTTCGCGTCGATCGTCGCGGCGAAGACATTGCGGGCACCCTCCGCCGGCTGATTGATCGGCGCACCGCCGAAGCCCGACGTCTCGGTGAATCCGGCGAGCGACTGACCGTTGCGATATCCAGCGGCATAGACCTCAATAGGCCGCCCGCCGTCGGCGTCGGCCACATACTGCGGATCGCTCGCGGCAAAAAGCGACCGTACCGAATCCCACGAAGGGTCATAGGTCACCTGCATGTCGTTCACGACCGCCACGGTGAGCTTGGCCGACACGATGTGGTACCGGGAGGAGCCCAGACCGACGGGGATCGAAGCTGCGGAGTTGAACCCCACGATGAACTGCGAGTCGCGGTCATCAAACCCCGTGACCAGGATCGCCCCAAACGACGGCGCGGCCGTTTCCCGCCCCGGGTTCTGATTGAACGGGTACATCCAGCGGTCGAGCGTCGGCTGGGTGAACGCGACGTGCACATTTTGCGCGAGTGCAGACCCTGACAGAACCGCAACCATTCCGACTGCGAAACATCTCGTAGACATCAAGGAATCTCCATGCCGAACTCGACCAACGCCGCCCACCAGTTATTATCTGGCAGCAATTGTTCTAGTTCTACAGGACTTTATCCTGTCTCGACGTAGAATCAATCGCAGTTGAGACTTAATGTCAACAACACGCCGACATTTCAGATTCTTGGTTCGCACACCGGCTCGGCGGGTGGAGGCGTCGTGGCGATGCGTGCCATCGAAGTGCCCGGTGATGCGGCTCTCGCGTGCGGTGCGGGCGGCAGCGGCGTTCACGTTGATTGAGCTGCTTGTGGTGATTGCGATCATCGCGACGCTCATCGCGCTGGCGTTGCCGGCGTTGGCCAAGGCCCGGGCGATGGGGCGGCAGTGTGTCGAGCTTGCGGGAGCCAAGCAGTTGCTGACCGCCTTCTCCACCTACGCCGCCAGCAACAAGGACGCGGTTTTACCCGGATACCCGCCTCGGGCGATGGTAAATGGGCCGATTACCGTGAGCAACGACGTGGGCGAGCGGCTCTTCAACGAAGAAGCCCAGCGGCACCCGTGGCGGCTGGCGTCACAGTTCAACTACGACTTTCGCGGGCTTTACGGCAACGACAAGCTGCTCGCCGAGATTCGCGACAACCGGGCCGCCTGGGCTCAGGCGGGCGTTTCATACGAGTACGTTGTGAGCCTGTATCCGAGCCTGGGGATGAACGTCGCGTTCGTGGGTGGGAGTGAGCGGTTCGGCGGGTGGGACAAGCTTTTCCAGCGCACCTACGGCAAGCCGTACATCTCCCGCCTCGACGAGCCAGCGAGGCCTTCGCAAGTCATCGCGTTCGCTTCGGCACGCTGCGAGCAGCTCGACATCGCCCCGCAACTTGGCAGGCCCGAGGGGTTTTTCCGCGTGGAGCCGCCCCGATTCACTGCGGCTGCAGGACTTCGATGGGACGTGTCGTATGACGCGGCAGCCCAGAGCGTCGGCAACAATTCAGGCTTCGTCTCGCTGCGCCACTTCAACAAAGCCGTCACGGGTATGCTCGACGCGCACGCCGAAATGATGGGCTGGGAAGACATGAAAGACATGCGACACTGGTCCGACAAGGCGACGGGGGCGGACTGGGGCGTGGGCGGATGAGGCGTGGGACGAGCGGCCCTGCGGGGGGCGGCAAGTCGCACTACTCTTGGCGTCCCACATGCCGCGAAGCAAATCCGACAGTTCGCTGACCAGACACGAGATCGAGGCGTTCAAGTTCCCCCTGGGCGTCTATCCGGTCGAGGAGCTTGCGCCCAAACCCGGCTACACACTCGACTTTGAGGCCGGCGACGGCGACGAATCCGAAGGAGACTGGGAGGAATGGCCCGATCGCTACGTGTTCGACGCCGTGCTGTCGGCCGAGCGGGTGCCGGCCCTGGTACGAACCATCCTGGCGCTCATGCCCAACAAGGTCTACCCGATACTCGACATCCTGGGGCACGACGCATTCCGGGAGATCGATCCCTACGTGTCGTACGAGCTTGTCGGACTCGATCGGCTGATCGAGGCGATCCGGCAGGTGCCAGACTTCTTTTTCGAGGATGGGCTGTGCGGGTTCGGGGCGATGAGCCAGGAGCCGTTCATCTACTTTTTTGTGGATGAGCACAAGATCGTGACGATCCGGGCCGAGGCTCCATTGCGGGAAAAATTCGAGAAACTGCTGGCCGCGTTCGATTTGGAGCACCGCGAGGACGCGGCGGGCGTGGACGCAGCCGCCCACGAGCATCGGACGATCCTGGCGGCCCCCGAAGGCGACCCGCAACTGATGAGCTTTGACGAGATCGTGGAGCAACTCCACGACGACTGGCGGCTTGTCTTGAACATCGATCCCGACACGAACGTGGACGACGAGGGAAAGGAGCTGGGTATCTGCGGCTGGTGGTGCCGCGTTCGAGTGGCGCTCCCGCAACACAACAGCACCGCCAGCGAGGAATCGACAGCACGCGAGATCGACTCCCCCGAATCCGGGTTGGTGACGCGCGGGCGAACAGCGCGAGCACTTCCGCCCGCCGCACGCGAAACGCCGGAGTCGGAAGAGTCGGCGGAGGCGCAGACTGATGGCGAGGAGCCGCCACCCACGCCCTGGGAGCCCAGATACATCGAGGTGCTGTTGACGGCGGAAAATCTGCGAGAGGCCGAGGACGCGGCGGTTGAATCGGCGTTGAAATTGGCGGGCCCGGATGCGGATGCGGAGGGATTGCCGCCTCCTGTGGCGGTTTTCACGGATCGTCTGACACCCGAGCAGCTTGAGGAGTCACTGATCAAGATCGGG
>JAYVUC010000010.1:0-11519 GCA_043788295.1 Phycisphaerales bacterium | reverse complement strand
CGTGGGCCGCGAAAGTGCTCGGATAGACGAGCGGGAAACCCCGAGGCCGCGCTTGACTTCCGGCAAGTCCTCATAGAGGTGGCACGGGGAGAGGCGCAGTGCCACTGGCCACACAGGACTTCCGGGCCACCTGCCTTGACCCACGGCCAACTACCTGCCGATGTTGGAAAGGATTGCCTTGAGAATGATCGCGTCAGCATCTGCCGCCAGAAGGTAACGCCCCGCCTGGAGCCCGCGCGCGTTGATCGTCACCTGATTGACGTACGCGGCGTGGTCAGTGAATCGGTTCGTGAGATCGACGTGGCTTCCAGACAGCATTCGGAGATAGCCGGTAAACGAGCCGTCGTTGAAGAGCGGGGCGAGCGGGATGTACCGGTTCTCGCCCACGGCAACCTCGGGCAGCCGGTACGCGGTTGTGTTCACGGGTTGCGTTCCGACGTAGCGGACCAGCGCGTTCCCATTGGCGTCACGGGCGATCTGCGGATCGTTCCGAGCGCCGAGCCAGATGCTCGGCGGCGGCGCGATCCCGTTGCACCAGCTGTTGCCGGCAACGAAGAGCGCCCGGAAGAACGGGGTCCAGTCGGCCGGGTTGGCGCCCAGCGAGTCGGGAAGACCGAACTCAACAGCGTCGATGCTTCGGATGTGCGAGGCCCCGGCGAACTGGTACACGCGGTAGTTTGGCTCCTCGTGCCTTGTCTTGTGGGCACCCAGAGCCAACACGTCGGCCTCCGATTGGAAGTCGATCTCCAGTCCCGCCCCGGCGAAAGGTGCCTTCTCAGCGTATGAATCCCCGACGTCATTCCCTGTCGGGTGGGTGTATCCGTTGCCAGTTCCCCCAACGAGCGAGTAGTCGAACAGACCCATTCCCATCTGGAGCCGCAACAGCCCTCGGAGCCGGTAGCCCGACGCGGAATAGCCGAACGCCGCCGTCCGGTTGATCTGGCCGAGAGCTTGTCGGGCAGCGGGATCCGTCCGCAGCGCCTTCACGTAGTCCACCACGATATCGAACTCGTCGCCGGCTGACGTGATGAACTCACTGGATGTGTCAAGCAGACCATCAGACCAAGGCCTGTTCGAGATGCTGACAGGAGAACGCATTCCGATGCCCGCAGGGTCGCACCGGACTGTCGCATACGAAACGCCCATGCCGAACAGGAACTCGTCCGACATGGTGTACCGAGCATCCGCCTGCTCCTGCCCTACGGCGGTGAAGATCGTGGACCGGACGAGCCAGTCAAACAGGAGCAGGCCACTGCCCTCGCCGGGGTGGAGCGGGGCGATGATCTGGCAGGGCACCCGGTAAGACCGCCCATTGGAAGTAGTGCCCTCGAACATGGCCTCATACCGAGCGTAGTGGACACCGTTGAACGTGCCCTGCGGGACCGTGATCAACGTGGCCGCGACGATGCGGCCATCCGCGCGGGCCAATGAGGCCAATGCGATGGTGCTGACGATCGCGGCCGCGACAATGAGAACTCTGCGGAAAGACAAAAACATGGAAAAGCTCCTTAACTGGCGTAAGTTTAGTAGTCAATGGTCCCACGGACGGTGATCGAAATGGCTCCACCGGGCGACACCTGTCCGGTAAGGGCTGACGAGCCGCTTGCATGCCCGAAGCGACCGGTGCCTCCCACATAGGTGACGGTCGCCCAGACCCGGCCGGTCGCGCCGTTGAGCTCGCCCGCGATGACGGCGTGCAGTTCACTGCCGTTGGCCGCGGTGTAGATGATCGTGCCCTCGACGTGAAGCACCGCAGGGTCGCTTGTGGGCGAGAACGAGACCGTCCCCGCTTCGGTGTAACGGCCCAGATGCGTCGCGTTTCCCGCTCCTACAAAGTTGGTGGGGCTGACGAACTGCGCCGATCCCCCCGCTGAGTACTGACGAACCGCGGCGGATGCCGTTTCCGTCAGTGCGGCGACGCTCAGGACCAGAAGCACGATGTTGACCAGACGAGAAACGAATCTTTGCATTGGACACTTCCTTTGGACCGCGGGAATGACGAAAGGCGACCAAAGGCGCGCAGTCACTTCGCCCAAGGCTCGCCGAGCGTTAGAAGGCGCTCGCTCCAAGGAGAGACGCACCGTCTTTCGCATTTGCGGCTCATCCGCGCCCAACTTTTTTCCCGCAGGTAGCCCGGAAGTCATCGCCGTGCCCTGACAAGTCGCCTTGCGACTTGCGGGTGTCTCGAAGGCACACGATCGTGGTGATATCCCGGACACGGCCTTGACGCAAGAGTCCGGAATTCGCTCGGGCGACCTCCGGGCCACGATTCACAGGACTTCCGGGCCACCTGCCCCACTGGCATCCGACAGCCCGCTTCAGCGGGCTGAGGAACCGCCGAAGACCGGCAGACGATAACCAAGACATCGCCGTGCCTCCAAGAACACCACTCGCCTTTCTGCGTCCCTCCGTTCCTCTCTGGTCCCTCCGCGTTCCCTCCTATCCTTCCCTCCACGAACCACAGGAGCTACGCATGTCATCCCCCTCCCCCGTCATCCTCGCCGCCAAACGCACGCCCATCGGCAAGTTCTTCGGCGGGCTTTCCAAGGTTCCCTCGCCCACGCTCGGCTCCTACGCCGCCAAGGCCGCCATCGACGCCGTCGGCGGGTTCGACGCGCTCAAGTCCCACATCAACGAGTGCATCTTCGGCTGCGTGCTGCAGGCCGGGCTCAGCCAGAACCCGGCGCGTCAGGCCGCCCTTCGCGCGGGGCTCCCCGACACCATATCGGCCCAGACGATCAACAAGGTCTGCGGCTCGGGGTTGCAGGCCGTCATGCTCGCCGCCCAATCCATCAAAGCGGGCGACAACGACCTCGTCATCGCGGGCGGCTTTGAGAACATGACCCAGGCCCCCCACTTCGCCCGCGTCCGCGAGGGAGTGAAGTACGGCCCCACCACCATGGAAGACCACATGGCCTACGACGGCCTCCGCTGCGCGTTCGAGGCGTGCGTCATGGGCGTCTCGGCCGACCACATCGCCAAGAAGTTCGAGATCACCCGCGCCGATCAGGACCGCTTCGCCGTGCAGAGCCACCAAAGGGTCGCCGCCGCAACCGCCGCGGGGCATTTCAAGAACGAGATCGTCGCCCTCAGCGGCGAGCAGTGCCTGGACAAGAAGTCGCCGGGTGTCGCGGCTGATGAGGGCTTCCGCACCGACAGCACCATCGAAGGCCTCGCCAAGCTGCGTGCCGCCTTCACGCCCGATGGCACCGTAACCGCCGCCAACGCCTCGCAGATTTCCGACGGGGCCGCCGCCCTCGTCGTATCGAGCGCCGCCAAGGCCGAGCAGCTGGGCATCAAGCCCATCGCCCGCATCATCGCCTACCACACCAGCGGCGTCGCACCCAAGGACATCTTCGCCGCACCCATCACCGGCATCGACGGCGTACTCGCCAAGGCCAAGCGCTCGGCCAAGGACATCGACCTCTTCGAGATCAACGAAGCCTTCGCCGCACAGGTTCTTTGCAACCTCAAGGGCCTCAAAGCCCTCGGCCACGAGATCCCTGAGTCCAAGCTCAACATCTGCGGCGGCGGCATCGCCCTTGGCCACCCCATCGGCGGCTCGGGCGCCCGCGTCCTCACCACCCTCATCCACCAGCTCCACCGCACCGGCGGCAAACGCGGCCTCGCCGCTCTGTGCCTGGGCGGCGGAAACTCGGTGGCGATGGTGATCGAGATCTGAACTGGCAACAAATCCAGAAATCTGTGAACGTGCCCGATTCCCATCGGGCGCGCCCGTGGTATCCTGCGCCTGATACACTGTGAATTACACCATCTTGGAGTTGAAAATGGCACCTTCGAGCCCGGGTCAGCCCAAGCCGCTGAGCGGGGCTGGTTCGGTGACCGAGATCCTGACGCGTGCGGGACGTGGCGACGAGAACGCCGTCGCGCAATTGCTGCCGCTCGTGTACGAGGAGCTGCGCCGCCTTGCCCGGTCCTACCTGGGCTCCGAACGCTCGGGGCACACGCTTCAGGCGACCGCACTGGTGCATGAGGCGTACGTGCGGCTTATCGGAAGCGATCAGGTATGGACGGGTCGTGCGCACTTCATGGCGGTCGCGGCCGTCGCGATGCGCCGGGTGCTCGTCGATCATGCACGCAAACGCAAGGCCGACAAGCGAGGCGGCGACGCCGCTAGGCTCGAACTCACTGATTCGGACGCGGCGGAATATCGCCGCGACATCAAGGTGCTCGAGCTCGACGATCTGCTGGAAAAGCTTGCCCGTCTTGATCCTCGCCGGGCCCGCGTGGTTGAGCTCAAGTTCTTTGCTGGAATGACCAATGAACAGATTGCCGAAGTCCTAGGCATCGCCCGCTCGACCGCAGCCGAGGACTGGGCCGTCGCCCGGGCATGGCTCGCGGCGGAGATGTCGCCCACCGACTCGCCCACAATGTCCCCACCACCCCCACCCACCGGTACACCAACATGAAGGAACCCGATTGACGCAAGATCGCTTTCGGCAAGCGGCGGAGGTGTTCCTCAAGGCTCGTGGGATGAAACAACCCGAGCGTGAGGAATACATCGCGCGCGCGTGCGGCGATGATGCGGCCCTTCGCGCCGAAGTCGATCGACTGCTCGCAGGCGACGATCAGCCGATGCCCTTCGCCTCGCTGGCCGAGGAGATTCGCGGGGTTCAGGAAAAACTCTCGCCCACGCTCGGTTCACCCGAGGGTGGCGTTCCGTCGATCGAGCCCGACCTCATCGGCACGCGGATCGGTGCCTATCACGTCCTGGAAAAGATCGGCGAGGGCGGGTTCGGCGTGGTGTACATGGCCGAGCAGGAATATCCCGTGCGCCGCCGCGTCGCGCTCAAGATCATCAAAGCGGGCATGGACACGCGGGCGGTGATCTCACGTTTCGAGGCCGAGCGGCAGGCGTTGGCGATCATGGACCACCCGGGGATTGCCCGCGTTTTCGACGCCGGCTCAACGCCCGCAGGCCGCCCCTTCTTTGTGATGGAACTGGTGCGCGGCGAGCCCATCACCACATTCTGCGACAAGAGCGCGCTGGCTCCGCGCGAACGGCTCGCGCTCTTCCAGGAAGTATGCCGGGCGGTGCAACACGCCCACACCAAGGGCGTCATCCACCGCGACATCAAGCCGACAAATGTGCTCGTCACGATCGTGGACGGCAAGCCCGTGCCCAAGGTCATCGACTTCGGCATCGCCAAGGCCACCAGCTCGCTGCTGACCGAGCGGACCATGTTCACCGAGTTCCGCCAGCTCATCGGCACGCCCGAGTACATGAGCCCCGAGCAGGCCGACACAAACTCATCAGACATCGACACGCGGAGCGACGTGTACTCGCTGGGCGTGCTGCTGTACGAGCTTCTGACGGGCAAGCCCCCATTCGACGCCCGTTCGCTCCGCAGCGCAGCACTTGAGGAGATGCGCAGGATCATCCGCGAGGACGAGCCCCCAAGGCCCAGCACGCGCGTCGGAAACCTGACCCGAGCGACCGAGGAAGGGCGCAGTGTGGCAAGAACGCGATCCACCGAGATCCATGCGCTCGCCCGCACGATGCGGGGCGATCTGGACTGGATCGTCATGCGGTGCCTGGAAAAGGACCGCACAAGGCGGTACGAAACCGCCATCGGGCTTGCCGACGACATCGGGCGATTCCTCGCCGGTCAACCAGTGCTCGCGGGTCCGCCGGGGATCGCGTACCAGTTCAAGAAGTTCGCCTCTCGCCACCGGGCACTGATAGGCGTCTCGGGCGTGGTTGCGTTGTCGCTGATGGCCGGTCTGGCATCGCTGGCGTACGCCGTCGTGCGTGTGCGGCACGAGCGCGATCTCGCCCGCGGGGCGCAGGTCAACGAGGCGATCGCCGCCGACCGCGCGAGGCGCGAGCGAGACAACGCCCAGGAAGCCCAGCACAACGAGGCCCTCTCGGCCACTCAGGCCCGCGAGGCTCAGGCCAAGGAAGCGATTGCCGCCGCATCAGCCCGCAAAGAGGCCGACCGGGCGATGGCGATCAACACGTTTTTACGTCGGATCATCGACGCTGCCGACGCGGTGAAAGGCGGGGGCAAGGACGTGACTCTGCGCCAGCTTCTCGACCAGGTGACGGGCGAGCTTGATGCGGGGGCACTCTCGGGACAGCCTCTGGTCGAGGCCGGCGTGCGGCACTCGTTGTCCACGTCGTACATGAGCCTGAATCTGGCGAAGATCGCAAACCTTCACATGACGCGGGCGATGGAACTTCAATCCGCGAACGGCGCGGCGGACTCGCCCGACACGCTGGCGATGGCGACCGATCAGGTCTACGTGCTGAGCTGCTGTGGCATGGTGAGCGAGGCGAGCGCTGCCGGAGAGATACTCTGCAAGCAGCTGGATGCATTGCCCGACCGTGGGGGGCGGCTTCGCGTCCGCGCCGTCGCGCTTTACGCCCCGCTCCTGTTGTACGGCGGAAAGCCCGACGAGGCCGCCGCGATGTGTCGCCAGACCATCGCGAGCGTCCCCCAACGCGAAACAGGCCCCGATGGTTCGGATGTGGAGTTGCTCTGGTCGCTCGGACGTGTAACGTCGGCCGGAGGGCACTTCGATGAGGCCTTCGAGGCCCTGACCAAGGCAAGTGACCTGAGCGTCAAGGCGTTTGGCCCAAACAGCACCAAACGCGCACAGCTCCTGATCGACCTGGGCGCACTCCACACGCGGCGCAACCAGCTCGACAAGGCCGAGCATTGCGTCAGGGACAGCTTGACGATCCTGAAGCTGCGGATGCCAGCCGGGCACGTCGAGACCATGCGTGCGGCAATCAATCTCTCGTCCATACTCCAGCGTGAATCCAGGTATCTCGATGCCGAACAGGTTCTGGCCGAAGCGATCGCGGCGTGCAACGCCTCCGACACAAGCGGTAATTTCGGCCACCTCGCGGCAATCGACCGCCACGCGGGGCTCCTGCTTCGCCGCGGGCAGGCCAGCGACGCGATGGTTGAGTTCGAGCGAATCTTCAACATCCACACCGACTCGAGCGACCCCTCCGGCATCTCCCGCGCCATCGCAAAGCGGAATATCGGACGCGCTAGGTGTGCTCTTGGAGCGATGGAAGAGGGCGAACGCCTGCAGCGCGAGGCGTGGCCCATCATCCGTGATCATTCCGCCTTCAGCATCACCGATCCTGTCTGGTCACTCGTGTTTCTTGGACAGACTCGCCTGCGGCGCGACGACCCCGCCGACGCACACGCTCTCTTCACCCAAGCCCGCGCCCTGGCGATCAAGCTGAACATCGAACGCCTCCAGACGCTCGTCATCGATCGCTGGATTGTCGAGGCGCTTGTGGGATCGAATCAGGCCACCGAGGCCGACTCCGCCGCACGAACCATCCTGGCCCAGACGCGCGAGCTGGGGGCCTCGCCGCTTGTCATGGCCGAGTTCCTGCTCACCGCCGGAAAGGCAAGACTCGCCGCCGGCCAGAACAGCGAGGCCCAGGATCTCTTCCGCGAAGTCGCCATCATGCACAACACCGCGGAACCCGATCCCATGCCCAAATACGAGGCCCAGTCATTCCTCGGCTACGCCCTCGCAAAGGCGGGCAAGCTCGATGAAGGGCTCGCCCTTATGAAATCGGCCCGTGACGGCCTCGCGGCCGCAGGCTCCTATGCGGCTCCCTTGCTCGCCGGAGCTCAGCGGCGGCTCGCCGAGTTTTCCAAACCCTGAGCTGCTGTTTTTCAGGTTCAAACATTTGTTTTATCCCGATTCCTTGACTTCAACGTGCAATTGAACAACAGTTTCAAACACACGTATGAGTGCGACTTTCTCCAATCCATCGCCCGGGCCCGATTCACAGTCGGACCCGCTTGCAACCCGTGAACGGATTCTCACCAGCGCGGGCGAGGTTTTCGCGGAGGTGGGGTTCCGCGCTGCCACCGTCCGCGACATCTGCCATCGGGCCGGTGCCAATGTCGCGGCGATCAATTACCACTTCGGCGACAAAGAGCGGCTCTACACCCAGGTTCTCGAGCAGGCCCGCTGCTTCTCCGAAGAATCGTTCTGGGCTGAGGTCAAGGCCAACTCGAACGCGTCCGCCGAAGAGAGACTCCGTTCGTTCATCGCGGCGTTCGTTCGTAAGCTGCTGGACAAGGGGCGGCCCTCCTGGCACACCAAGCTGATGTCTCGCGAGATGATCGAGCCGTCGGCCTCCCTCGACACCATGGTCGCGCGGTCGATCCGCCCGCAGCTCGAACTCCTGGTTGGAATCGTCGCCGAGATCTTGCACACACCCCCCGAGTTGCCCGCAGCGTACATGTGTGCCGCGAGCATCATCGGGCAGTGCCTGCACTACCACCACGCGAGAGCCGTCACCGAACGCCTCCATCCGGGCTTCTACGACCGCCCCGCGATCACGCAAGAAATCGCCGCCCACATCACCGAGTTCTCGCTCTGGGCTTTGCGAGGGATGGCCGGAGCAACCGCAGCAACCGTGAATGGAGACGGCACATGACCACCCTCGCGCTGCGGATGCTTTTCAACGACCGGGCCAAGTTCTTTGGCATCCTCATGGGCGTCATGCTGGCCTCGCTGGTCATCACCCAGCAGGGGTCGATCTTCGTGGGCATCATGTGGCGCGGGTGCGCGGTCATCCACGAGATGCCCCAGGTCGACATCTGGGTCATGGACCCCAACGTCCGCTACATCGAGGACGTAAAGCCCCTCCAGGTCACACAGCTTCCGGCGGTACGCGGCGTCGAGGGAATCGAGTGGGCGATGCCGCTCTACAAGAACAACATCCGTGCCCGGCTCTCCAACGGGCAGACGCAGAATTGCGGCATGCTCGGGGTTGACGACGCCACGCTCGTGGGCGCGCCGGGCGAGATGGTCTTTGGCCGCGTCGAGGACCTCTTCACAAGCGACGGGGTGATCGTCGACGAGGTGGCGGCGAGCGGCCTGCTCGCCAAGCCCTCGCTCGTGCCCAACGGCCCGACAACCCCGCTCGTGGTAGGCGACACGCTGGAACTCAACGACCATCGGGCTCTGGTTGTGGGAATCTGCCGCATCACGCGGTCGTTCCAGAATCTGCCGACGATCTACACCACGTACTCACGCGCGATCACCTTCGCGCCCAAGGAACGTCGCACGCTCTCGTTCGTGCTGGTCAAGGCCAGGAACAAGGCCGACATCAATGATCTGTGCGACCGCATCCAGCGCGACACGGGCCTCACCGCGCGGTCGTCCGCGGCGTTCAAGTGGAAGACAGTCGATTACTTCCTGAAGTACACCGGCATCCCCATCAACTTCGGACTCTCGGTCGCGCTGGGCTTTCTCGTGGGAACGGTGATCACCGGGTTCATGTTCTACAACTTCACGCTCGACAACCTCCGCTACTTCGCGACATTCAAGGCCATGGGCGCGTCCGACGGCACGCTCCTGTGGATGATCATCCTCCAGTCGCTGGTGGTGGGCGTGCTGGGGTATGGGATCGGAATCGGATTCACGGGGCTCTTCGGCAAGCTCGTGACCAACGCCCCCATCGCGTTCTATCTCACGTGGCAACTGCTCATGGTCGCCGGGTGCGCGATCATCGCGATCTGCATGCTCTCGTCCATGCTCTCGTGCCGCAAGGTCATCAAGCTCGAGCCTGCGGTCGTCTTCAAGGGATGAATGAAGCCATGAGCATTGCGACACTTCAATCTTCAGCAACAACCCCGGGCCAGGGCAGCCGCGCCGTCGCGGTCCGCTGCCGGGGCGTGACAAAGAACTATGGCAGCGGGCAGTCAATCGTCCGCGCGCTCCAGGGCATCGACCTCGACGTCTATCAGGACGAGCTGATGATGCTCGTGGGCCCTTCGGGCTGCGGCAAAACAACGCTCATATCGATCATCGCGGGTGTTCTCGACCGCGACGACGGCGACTGCACCGTCTTTGGAGAGGATTTCAGCGCCCTTTCGTCGGGTGCCCGCGTGCGTTTCCGCGGCAAAACGATCGGCTTTGTCTTCCAGTCGTTCAACCTCATCCCGACGCTCACCATCGCCGAGAACATCGCCGTCCCGCTGCTGCTTGCGGGCGTGAAACGGCGCGAGGCAATCGATCGTGCCCGCGAGGTTCTGGGCAAGGTCGGGCTGGCCGAACGCTGGCGCGAGAGCCCGTCGAAGCTCTCGGGCGGGCAGCAGCAGCGCGTCGCCATCTGCCGCGCGATCATCCACGGCCCGCGGCTCATCGTCTGCGACGAGCCCACCAGTGCCCTCGACCACGCGACGGGCGAGAAGGTCATGAATCTCATGCGCGAGGCCGCCGTCGGCAACGGCAAGAGCCTGATCGTCGTGACGCACGACAGCCGCATCTACGCCTACGCGGATCGGATCGCAATGATGGACGACGGGCAGGTGGTGCGGATGGTGGACGACCCCAAGTCACTGTGAGAATGACGAGCCTCAAACTCGATCGACCGGAGATTTCAGCATGAGCATTCTGGGAACATTCGTCGGAGCGTTGAAGGTCTACACGGTCCCGCTGATCGCCATCGCGGGCGTCGCCATGGCGGCCTTCACCGTGATCCAGACATCGCGACCCAAGGAAATCACTCCGCTGGTGGTTGAGCCAGCCAAGACGCCCTTCGCATCCGCCGTCGCGGGCTCGGGGGTCATCGAGACCAACACGCAGAACATCGTGGTCGGCACCGCCGTCGCGGGCGTGGTCAAGGATGTGGCGGTGAAGGCCGGCGACATGGTGAAAGTTGGCGACCCGCTCTTCACGATCGACGCCCGCGAGATCCAGGCGCTGCTCGCTCAGCGCGAGTCGATGGTGGCGGTGAAACAGGCATTGGTCGAGGTTGCAAGCCGCAAGCTCGACCAGCTCCGGGCCTATCCGCGCCCCGAAACGGTGCCGCCCGCCGAGGCAAAGGTCGCCGAGATCAAGTCACAGCTCGCCGACGCGATGGATCAGCTCCGTAAGTACGAGGCAATCACCGACAAGCGAGCCGTTTCGGACGACATCGTGACGCAAAAGCGTTTCGCGGTGGTGACGTGGCAAACGCGACTCGCAGCCGCCCAGGCCGATCTTTCGCTCACCAAGGCCGGCACGTTCGCCCCAGAGATCGCCGCTGCCGACGCCCAGGTGGCGTCGGTGAAGGCCGATCTGCAGGCCGCTCGCGCCGACGCCGACGCCGCACGCGTTGAGCTCGACCGGCGGATCGTGCGATCGTCGATCGATGGCCGCGTGCTCCAGGTGAACGCCAAGCCCGGCGAGTACGCCGCCGCCGGCGGCGCCAGCGCATCCCAGACGCCCCTCATCATCATGGGCGGCGTCGATCCGCTCTATGTTCGCGTCGATGTGGACGAGAACGAGGCGTGGCGTGTGAAGGCCGGAAGCCACGCGGTGGCATTCCTTCGCGGCAACACGCGGTTCAAGGCCGATCTGACATTCGTGCGGTTCGAGCCGCTGGTGGTGCCCAAGAAGTCTCTCACGGGCGAGAGCTCCGAGCGTGTGGACACGCGCGTGCTGCAACTCCTCTTCGCGCTCGCAAAGCCCGACTTCCCGGTCTACGTGGGGCAACAGGTCGATGTCTATATTGACGCGCCGCC
>JAYVUC010000009.1:0-18227 GCA_043788295.1 Phycisphaerales bacterium | reverse complement strand
TGCTCTTCTTCATCGTTCCTGACCTCCTTGCAGAGGCCGGATTCTTCGCCGAAATGTCTCACTCAGACTGGATCAGGATTCGGGTTTGAGCGCAGCGGCACTACCGCGGCGCCGTTCCCATCAGCAGTTCCTTCATCTCTCCCACCGCTCGCCGAAGCCCCACATACACAGCCCGGCTCACAATTGCGTGCCCGATGTGCAGTTCAGCAAGCCCCGGCAACGCAGCAACGGGCCCCACGTTGTGATAATTGAGCGCGTGTCCCGCGTTGAAGCGCATCCCAAGCTCGCGGATCTGCCGCCCAGCCGCATCAATGCGCTGCAACTCCACGGCCAGCGGCTTCTTGAGAAAGTCGCCTCCGTGCTTGGCCCACAGCGCGGCATATGGGCCCGTGTGAATCTCACACACGTCAAATCCGGCCTTCGCCGCTGCACTCACTTGTGCCGCGTTCGCGTCGATGAAGGCCGAAAGAATGCAACCGGCTTCTTTCAACTTGCTTACAACACCCCTGAGCCGCTTGGCCTGTCCTGCCACATCAAGCCCGCCCTCGGTCGTTACTTCAAGCCTTCCCTCGGGAACCAACATGCACGTCGTCGGGCAAAGGTTTCGCGCGATCTTCACCATCTCGCCCGTCGCCGCCATCTCCAGGTTGAACTTCACCTTCACGAGCTGCCTGAGCAGCAGCACGTCGCGGTCCTGGATATGGCGGCGGTCCTCGCGCAGGTGAACCGTGATCCCGTCAGCTCCGCCCAGCTCCGCCTCGTGAGCGGCGCGGACAGGGTCTGGCTCATCGCCCCGGCGGGCCTGGCGGAGTGTGGCGACGTGGTCGATATTGACGCCCAGTTGTGGCATGAACGAGTGTACCCGCCCCCCCAACCGCCCGCGTGGCACGGTCGGGCAGCCTGGGCCCAAAGACGATAGAATGGAGCCATGGCATCGAACTGGTCCGACACTATCAGCATCACCGACCTGACCGACGAGCCGGCGCTCTCCGATGAGCTCAACAGCGTCTTCGAGGCCGTGCGCAAGGCCAAGGCAGGCAAGACCCCGCACGTTGTCCTCAATTTCGCCGCCGTCTCGTACGTCAACAGCTCCAATCTTGCCCAGCTTCTGAAGCTGCGCAAGTACATGGCCGAAAATGGCCGCCAGCTCAAGCTCTGCGCCCTTTCCGAGGACGTTTCGTCTGTCTTCATGGTCACCGGGCTCGACAAGGTCTTTCGCTTCGCGCCCGATCCCATGACCGCACTGGCGAGCCTGCAAATCGCCGACGAGAAGGCGACCTGATTCCTCAAGCCGTCCCCGTCGAACCGTGCATCCGAGCCCACTGCTGCGGGTATCAATTTCACGATGACCGCCCTCGCAGACATGCCGCTCCCAGCCCAAAGTGCCGTTGAGCCACCCGTTGTCGATATCCGTGAGCTTCGCAAGATCTACTACAAGCCAGATGGCACGGTGATGGCCGAGGCCCTTCGCGGGATCGACCTCTCGATCGCCAGGGGCGAGTACATCGCCATCATGGGCCCCAGTGGCTCGGGCAAATCAACACTGCTTTCCATCCTGGGATGCCTCGACCGCCCGACCCAGGGCCGCTTCTACATGGGTGGCCGCGACGTTCGCACCATGAACGACGAGGAGCTCTCCCGATTTCGTGGAAGGACCGTGGGCTTTGTCTTCCAGTCGTTCAACCTGATCGCCCAGCACACGATCCTGGAAAACGCCGCCGTCCCTCTCTTCTATCAGGGCGTCGCTCCGGCCGAGCGCCACGCCAGGGCCGCCGAGATGCTGCGGCTCGTGGGTCTGGACGATCGCGGTGACCACAGGCCCGCTCAACTCTCGGGAGGGCAGCAGCAGCGGACCGCCATTGCCCGCGCGTTGATCACAAGCCCGACCATCCTTCTCGCCGACGAGCCCACGGGC
Organism: Phycisphaerales bacterium; assembly: GCA_043788295.1. GTDB lineage: Bacteria > Planctomycetota > Phycisphaerae > Phycisphaerales > UBA1924 > UBA2396. Next base: position 16,312 of record JAYVUC010000009.1, on the reverse strand, counting down.
AATCTCGACTCGGCGACTGGTCAGGCGATTCTCGCCTTGTTCGACGATCTGCACGCCAAGGGCATGACGGTCATTCTCGTCACCCACGACCCGGCGGTTGGCGAGCGAGCGCGGCGAACCGTGCGACTTCGCGATGGGCTCATCGAAAGCGATATCACCCGGGCGTGAAGCACCCCGCAGCCGCACCCTCAGAGTCGCTGAAAGCTCGCCTCTACAGTCGGGCATGGAACTCGATCCCGCGACGCTGACTCAACCCGACCGCTACAAGCTCCTCATCGGCTGCGTCGCACCCAGGCCCATCGCGTGGGTATCGACACTCTCGCCCGACGGGCGTCCAAACCTCGCGCCCTTCTCGTTTTTCGCGGGCGTTGGCAGCAACCCCATGACGCTGCTCTTTTGCCCCGCCAACACACCCCAGGGCGAGGAAAAAGACACGCTGCGGAATGCCAAACCCGTCGCCGAAGGGGGAACCGGCGAGTTCGTTGTGAACGTCGTCTCGTGCGCACTCTCGCGGCAAATGGCCGCGTGCGCAGAGCCGCTGCCATATGGCGAGAGCGAGTTCACACTTGCCGGGCTCGAGATGGCCCCCTCCGCCAAGGTCAAAGCCCCGCGGGTGGCCCAGAGCCCGGCCTGCTTCGAGTGCCGGACCCTCCAGATTCTCCGCACGAATCCGGGCGGCAAGGGTGGCGGCAATGTGGTGCTGGGTGAGGTGATTCATGTCCACCTCGCCGATGGGATAGCGAACGAAAGGCTGCATTCCGATCCGGCCAAACTCGACCTTGTCGGCAGGCTCGGCGGGCTTTCTTATTGCACGACAAGGGACCGATTCGAGATGCCGATGGACCGAGGGGCCTTGGAAACCGATCCCTTCGGCGGGTGACCACTACCAACTCGTCTGCACTCGCCACGTATCACCATGTCGAACGAAAAAAAGAACTGCCCGACCGCGATAAGCGATCGGGCAGCCAAGATCCGTCATCCTCCCTCGGCCGGGCACATGCCCGTCGAGTGGAATTAGCGAGTGCGGCGGCGGCTGGCGAGGAGGCCGCCCAGGCCGACCATCGCAAGGCTTGCCGGGGCCGGAACCTGAACGTTGATCGTCGCGCCGGTCGTGGTGAGCCCGGTCGTGATGCTGGTAGAGCGGCTCGCTCCCGCGCTGCTGTAGATACCGATCAGGCTGCGCTTGAGCTGGGCGAGCGGAGCGGTGAGGTCGATCACATGATTTGCACCACCGCCCACGGTGATGTTGAAGCGATAGACAAGGGCCGGGTTGCTGCCGTTGAACGCTGCACCCAGAGCGCTGGGCGTGTTCTGCGAGCTCGAAATGCCCAGATCGACGCTGTTGGCCGCGTCCGTCGCGTCATCGATCCGGAACGAGTTGCCGGTCATGAAGATCGCGCGGTTGGACGCACCGAAGTTGAAGGTGCTCTGGCGATCAAGGCCAGCCGACGCGATATCAACTGTGTCGTTGGTGATGCCCAAGCCCTGAATGTTGTACACCGCTCCGGCCAGGCCAACCGCACCCGGGAAGTCAAAGCCGATGAACATCGCGCACTCGACCACGCCGCTGGCGAGATTGACCGAGCTCGACCACGCAGCGTCGCCCGCGTTGCGGACCTTGAGCGTCATGCTGGCCGACTGAGCACTCGCGGTGGCCGCGATACCTGACACGACTACAAGAACTGCTACAGCATTCTTCATAAAATGATCCCTCACGCTTTCACTTGGGTGACCAGAAACCAAAAATCTGTGGAGAACGAACACTTCGCTCCTGACAAAGGGAAACATGCCTCAAATCCACGGATTTGCCACCAAAGTTCGGGATTATTCCGATTTTTTCGCCTTTGACGACAAAATTGGTCTTTGTACGCCTCCTTCGAGCAGCTCCTTATTCTCGCATTCCCAATCAAATACCGTTCTTTGTACGAATATTCCGATACGGTTGTAACAACGCGCACCAACCCCCGTGCCACTTGGTGGAAAAACGACAACGGGCCGTGCGGGCTGCCGGATGGGTCAATCGGATCACAACTTGGATGAAAATCAGTCGTATACCCATTCAGGGTGACTGTTCAGCCCCGGGTGAGCAGAGTGCGGAATAGGTGTGCATCGCCAGAATCGGTGTAGAATAGATGTGGAGCGTGATCAGATCCTGGCCGCTCGCCTCAAAGTTGGCGACCTGATGGATGTCCGCGTCCTCGGCTGCACAAATATACCCCGGATGCATAGCAGTGGTTTGCGTGGGGCAGACATGCCCGCTCGCTGTCTTCACGAAACGAATCTCAGTTCCAACGCCCTCGACAACCTTGAAGGCACAGGACGACCCGTGATGATCGTGAATGGGCGTGCAGTGCCCACTACGCCAACACAGCACGAGAAGCTCGAAGAAGGGCGATGAGGCGATTGTGTTGCGGCGATACGAACATTGCCCAAACACACACACATCGGCGACGTCGTCGCGTGTGACTGCGGCTCGTGTGAGCATGTCGGACAAGACCGCGAGGTCGGCCCGGCCCGAGAGGCCATTTAGGTAACGGATCAGCTCAGCGAGCTTGGGAAACCGTGCGCACGCGGTGGGGCCATCGCAGCCTGGTTTGATCTGTGCCGTCGCCATATGGGCATCTTACCACGCCGGACAGTGATCCGGAACGGTTACTTTACAAGAGAACGCATCACGAGGCGGAGCGTGCGTGCGATCCATCGACGTGGTGGGTTCCGCGTTCGAGCATGGAGGCTGCCCACTCTGTGCCCATTCGACTTCCGATCAGGCCGCCGGCGATCCAGTCCAGCGGTAGGATGCGGACCAAGGGCCAGAGCTGGTGAGCACTGCTGGAGCCGGTTGCCCGGGCTGCGGTGATGATATCAGCTCCAATCATGAATCGGGCGGCGACAAAGCTGCCGACCGAAACGAGAACGATCGCGGCAAGCGGGATCCAAATCGGAGCGGGCCGATCAGGAACCTTGGGCGCGAGAATGAGCTGGCATACGACACCGGCACCAATCCCCGACACGGCTGCGGCGAGAAGGCACTGGCCCTTCACGACCGAGTAGGCGAAGAGGCCGGCAAGCAAAGCTGCGGTGAGTGTGGCTGCGGCAATGGCCATGACCATCGTCGGGATGGGTGCTGGCGCCAGGAGCTGCGACCACGAGGGAGGTGGCAACTCGGCGTGCCCGGGGCGTCCCTGGTCGTCGGCGGTGAGGTGGCTGAATCGTTCGATCGTGAGAGCCGTCGCCAGGACGAGGAAGCCCGCGAGAGCACCCTCGGCCGCGAGAAGCAGGGTGTTGGCATTGCCGTCGAGGTCACCCAGGATGATGCGGGCGTTGCCCGTGCGCCAGGCAACCCACCCGAAGATGATTCCCGCGAGTGTGTAGCCGCGGCCGCGGCCGAAGATGCGGCCTCCCAGAAGCCCGCAAACGGCGGCGGCCAGGGCGGCGATGAGGAGAAAGAGCGCACCGCGCAGCGGCGTCGCGCTGGTGAGGGGCGTGGTGCCGGTGTCGCCATCGGCCGACCGCAGCGAGCCGATCACCAGGCCTGCGAGCGGGCCCACCACGAAGAATGCGATGAGGGAATCGACCCACTTGAAGAGGCTCTTGGACATTGCGTGGATAGTACCCGGCACGAGCGCGCCAGATTCAATCGGCAGGCGGGCGGGCCTACTTTCCCAGGAACCAGCGGAGTCTGTAGTTGCCGCCCTCGAACATGATGTCGACACCCGTATAAGCCAGGCCGCGGGCGAACGAGCCAGTGATCTCGATACGAAAGATGTTGCGCCCGACAGTCTTGACGAGTACGCCGGGCGTGCGTTCGACTCCTGGGATGCGTTCGAGCAAGAGCATGATGTCCTCTCGCCTCTTGCGCAGCGTGTGGTAGGCCTGAACGGGGTCGAGTCCTCGCTCGGCATACTCGGCCCGGGTGACGGTGCAGAGCACGTCCTTGACGAAAAGGTCGGGAAGCTCGTCGTCGAAGCACTTGATCATGTTGAGCATGAGCTGGCGGCCGTTGCGGGAGATCATGGTTTTGGTGCCGTCGGGATTCTCGATGAGCGACGGCTCTGGCGCGGCCATGACTTGCTCGTCGCCAACGACTTGCCCGTCATCGGTTGGGCCGGAGGTGACCGCGCCCGGGATTCTGGACATGAGTGGGGGTGTGAGGATCCGAGTCTCGGTGCAGCCGCCAAGCAGGAGAATGGCGAGCGAGCATGTCCATCGCATGGGCGAACTCCTGTGCCTCAGGCGACCGCGACTCTCTCGGGCACTGGGCGGCCCTTGCGCCAAAGGTCGTGGACGGCAAAGGCGTTGACGGCGTCTGGATGATCGGCGCGAGCGTGGCCGCCGCGGGATTCCTCACGCCAGAGGGCGGAGCGGGCGATGAGCGAGCCGACGAGGAGCATGTTCTGGACCTCCCAGCCATCGGTGTCGTCAAAGACCTTGTCGAGGGTATACCGGGCCCAGAAATCGAGCATGTGGGCGACATCACGGAGCTTTGAGCCCGTGCGCTCGAGCCCCACGTTCTTCCACATGGCCGAACGGAGGCTCGAGCGAACGTCGGCGAGGTCGAGCTCGCCGTGATCGCTGGGCGGGATGTCGCTGACGATGGGAATCGGTGCGGTGCGCCCGATCGCGCCCCAGCCACTCTGGCCGTTGGTCGCGCTTGGGGCGGGTGACTTCATCTCGGCCGCCTGGCGGCCCGCGATTTCGCCCATGACAAGCCCTTCGAGGAGCGAGTTGCTGGCGAGGCGGTTCGCGCCGTGGAGTCCGCAGCTTGCGGCCTCGCCAACGGCGTAGAGCCCCGGCACGGTGGTGCGGGCGAAGAGATCGGTGCGGACGCCGCCGACCATGTAGTGAGAGGCGGGGTGGACGGGAATGAGGTCGTTGCGGGGATCAAGGTCGAATCGGCGGAGGAGTGCCGCGATGCTGGGGAAGCGTGCGGTGAACTCGGGGATGTGACGGCAATCGAGCCAGACGCTCGAGCCTCCCTGTTTGGCGATCTGGCGAACGATGGCCGAGGCGACGATGTCGCGCGGGGCGAGTTCGGCGAGCGGGTGGATGTCCCGCATGAAGCGGTAGCCCGAGGCATCGAGCAGGAACGCACCCTCGCCGCGGACCGCCTCGGAGATGAGCGAACGCGAGGCACCGGGCAGATACAGGGTCGTGGGATGGAACTGGTTGAACGCCATGTCGGCGAGGGCTGCGCCCGCGCGATACGCCATGGCGAGCCCGTCGGCTGTGGCGAGCGGCGGATTTGTGGTCTCGCGGTACACGACGCCCGCGCCGCCCGTCGCAAGAATCGTCGCCTTGGCCCAGATCACCTGCAGGCCGTATTTCGGGTGGTGCGTGATCGCGCCCATGACGGGCGAACCGATCTCGCGGCTCGGCGTGATGAGGTCGAGGCTGAAGCAGTTCTCGAACACCCGAAGTCCCTCGCACGCCCGGGCCTTGGCGAGAATCACCCGCTGAATCTCGCGGCCTGTGGCATCACCCTGGGCATGCAGAATGCGCGCTGCGGAGTGCCCGCCCTCGCGTCCGAGGCTCAATGAGCCGTCGGGCATGTGATCGAACTTTGCGCCCCAGGAGATAAGTTCGTCGAGGCGTGCTCGTGCCTGATGGCAGACAAGCTCAACGGCGCCGCGATCGCACAGGCCCGCTCCTGCGACGAGCGTGTCCTCGATGTGCGATTCGACGGTGTCGGGTGCGTGCATGACACCCGCGACGCCGCCCTGGGCCCAGGCGGTGTTGGTGTTCTTGAGATCGCCCTTTGCGAGCAGGATCGTCTCGCCATGGTGTGCGGCGGCGATGGCGGCGCGGCAACCGGCGACGCCTCCTCCGATAACCAGTGTGTCGGTGAAGATCTGCGGCAAGAGTCCCGAGCGGAAGGGGATCAGGTAACGGCGCTGGTCGAAAACCTGGTCCATGTGGGCAAAGTGTACGGAGGACCGCGCGCAAAGACGCGAGGTGGAAAGCGCACTCAGGGATCCGCATCCACCGGCGAATGCAACTCTCGAATAGCGATGGCGGCGGCGATGACGACGTTGAGCGAGTCCACGCCGGGGCGCATGTCGATGCGGACGCGCACATGGGCGGCGTTGAGAGCAGCAGTGCTCAGGCCTGGGCCTTCGGACCCGACGAGGAGGGCAGTGGACCTTGTCGTTCTGGGCAATTCCCGCAGCTCGAACTCCCCGCCTGATGCGAGCGCGATGATTCGCCAGTCGTCCCGACGGAGCTTTACAAGTGCCGCTGTCCAATCGGCAGGGTCGTCGGCAAAGCGAGCCCAGGGCACGTTGAGGACGTGGCCCATCGAGACGCGAATCGCCTTGCGGTAGAACGGATCGCAGCAGCGAGGGCTGAGCAGCACGGCCGTGCCGGCTGGGGCGAGCGCGCTCACGCCGCGGAACAGGCTGCCCAGGTTGTCGACGTTGGTGAGGTCTTCGGCGATGACGAGGGAGGATGCGCTGGCCGCGACGGCAAACGGGTCGGCGGCGGGCCCGCGTTCGCCGACAGCCATGATGCCGCGATGAAAGGCGAAGCCCGCGGCGGCCTCGACAACCTCTGGAGCAGCGACAAGAACCTCGACGCCCGGCGTGAGCGCGTCGCGGATGGCATCGAGGCGTGTGGGTGTCACCAGGACCGATCGCGTGCGATATCGGGATTTGAGCAGCTGGCGGACGACGAGCTCGCCCTCGGCCACGAAGTGCCCGCTCGCGGCGTGTCGCAGCGTTGCGTCGCGAAGGTCGGCGTAGTCGGCGAGGGCGGGGTCTTTGGCGTCGGTGATCATTCGATGGTCTGCCGCACCACGAAGAGGCTCGTGACCGAGATGAGAACCCACAGCATGACACCCAGCGTGAGGGCCCGCCAGCCGACGGCGGCCAGAGCTTTTTTCGTGAGACCCAGGCCGATCAGGAAGAGTGCGGCGGCCATGCCGTGCGTCGCGATGGGTTTCAGGTAGTTCTCGTGCAAGGGACCGATGTCGGGCATGTAGGTGCGGATGGTTGAGGCGATGACAAAAAAGATGATGAAGAGGGGGATGGGAAACACGAACGCGGCAGGCTTCTTGGTGGTGCCTTCGGAGACTGAAGTGCGGCGGTACCAAACGCCCGCGAGAAAGGCGATCGGGACGATCCACAATGCCCGTGAAAGCTTGACGGCGGTTGCGATCTGGAGCGACTGCTCCCCGAACTTTCTGGCGGCCCCGACAACGCTCGAGACATCGTGGATCGAGACGGCGGCCCAGACGCCGAACTGCTCCTGCGACATGTGCAACGCGGTGCCGATCTCTGGAAGCAGGTAAAGCCCCGCGGCGTTGAGAAGGAACACAGTGCCGATGGCGACGGAGACCTCGGTGGCCGACGCGGCGATGACGGTGCTGACGGCGGCGATGGCCGACCCGCCGCAGATCGCGGTGCCCGAGGAGAGCAGGATCGTGAGCTTGGGAGAGGTTTTGAGCAGGCGAGAGAGAGCAAGGCCCGCGGCGAATGTGAGAGCGATCGTGCCGGCAGCGAAGAGGATGCCGGTGCCGCCCGCCCGGGCAAGCTCGGCGAGGTTCATGCCCAGCCCCAGCAGCACGACGCACGACTGCAGGATGAGCCGCGAGGCACGCTTGGTCCACGGCATCGTGGATTGATCGGCGAGTCCCGGCAGCGCGACCGCCATGCCGACGGCCAGCATGATGCCCGGCGAGGCCCAGGGTGTGGCGCACGCGCCCAGCCCCAGGATGACGACGATCCAGGCGATCGGGGTTGGCTTTGGAGCGGGTTTAGCCATGTGGGATGGCAGCATACGGATGCGGGAGCGAGCGGGTGATGGGCCGGGGGCAGCTTCTATAATGGATAGTCCTCAGGAGACATCCGCCATGACAACTCTCACGCCCTCCACCGCCACCGAGATCAAACCATCGACCGACCCGCTGCTGCTCATCGACGTTGACCATGTGCGGTTCCACGTCGGCAACGCCAAGCAGGCCGCGTTTTTCTACGCCCACTGCTTCGGGTTTCAGATCGAGCAGGTTTGCGATCTGACCACCGGGAGCCGCGACGCCGCCAATTATCTCCTGACGCAGGGGAACATCCGGTTCCTGCTGACCAGCGGGTTGACGGCCGAGCATCCGGCATCGCTCGAAGTGGCGATGTACGGCGACGGGGTCAAGGACGTGGCGTTCACGGTCTTCGACGCCGAGAAGGCGTTCGATCGGGCGATAAAGAACGGGGCCACGGCAGCCACGGGCGGCGAGCCGCGAACCTACCGCGACGACCACGGCACCGTCACGGTGGCGACGATCCGCACCTATGGCCGCACGGTGCACTCGTTCGTGAGCCGCTCCGGGGCGTACGAACTGACCAAGGTCAAGCAGGGCGGGACGTTCATGCCAAGGTTCCGGCGACTCGACGGGGGCTCAGGCTGTGCCCCAGCCGTCGGCTGCGGGCCGCAATCCGGCGTCGGCGGCAGCATCCTCGCCGTGAACGACTACAACAAGAAGAACCCCTGCGGGCTCAAGTACGTCGACCACCTCGTCGGCAACGTTGAGATGGGCAAGATGAACCACTGGGTCGCGTTCTACGAGAACGTCCTGGAGTTCACCATGTTCAAGCACTTCGACGACAAGGACATCTCGACGGACTTCTCCGCCCTGATGTCCAAAGTGATGGCCAGCGGCAACAACCTCATCAAAATGCCCATCAACGAGCCCGCCGAGGGCAAGAAAAAGAGCCAAGTCCAGGAATACCTTGACTGGCACTGCAACACGCCCGGCGTGCAGCACCTTGCCCTGCGGACCGACGACGAGCTGTACTCGATCGCCGCCCTGAGAGCCCGAGGCGTCGATTTCCTGTCGCTGCCACAGGCGTACTACGACAAAGTCTGGGACCGCGTGAACACGATGCTCACAAGCCATGGCCACCAGGCGGTGAAGGAAGACCACCAGAAGGTCCGCGACCTTGGCATCCTCGTGGATTCCGACGACGAGGGGTACCTGCTGCAACTGTTCACCAAGCCGCTGCAGGACAGGCCAACGCTTTTCTTCGAGATCATCTGCCGCCGGGGAAGCCAGAGCTTTGGCAAGGGGAACTTCAAGGCACTGTTTGAGGCACTGGAACTTGAGCAGGAGAAGCGGGGGAACTTGTAGGGAGGACTGACTTCGGCATGCTGCGGGGAGGACGATGCCAACCGTATTTCGTGATGGGCCATATCGGTATTTCTTCTACTCCGGCGATGGTCGAGAGCCCCCGCATGTGCATGTTGAACAGGGCGAAGGCGGGCCCAAGGGCAAATGGTGGGTCGCTCCTACAGTATCTCTTGCTCGAAACAAAGGATTTTCAACCGCTGAGCTGCGTCGGATTGAGAAGGTGATTCATGCCAGGCGAAAGGAAATACTCGATGCGTGGAACACATACTTCGGCATCTGACGTCAGCGTCGCAGACCTGACTTTCGGCCGATCGGGCGGCCAGCAGTGGCTGCGCGTTCGGTTCGCCGATGGACGCGTGTTCGCGCTTCCCTTGACAATCTTTCCCACGCTGCTCGACGCGGCACCCGCCCGGCGGAAGAACTGGCGGCTCATCGGCAAGGGCGACGGCGTCCACTGGCCTGATCTCGACCTCGATCTGTCGGCCGACGGCCTACTCGCCGGTCGCCCGGAGATGACCCGCTCGACCCGATCGAGGCTACCGCTCGATGTGGCCCTGAAGCACCTTGTCATTGATGCCCATTCGCCGATCTCAGTCGCGGAGATCGCCAGGGCACTGCGGACAAAGCTTTCTCCGGCCAAGCTCCGGACACTTGTGCAACAACTGAAACACTCTGCGCCAACACTGGCAAGCGCTTAGGGATGCATGCCCGGCTTCGGCGAATCGCCGGGAACGCCACCCTACCTCTGAGCAACCATCGCTTCTGCTCGCAATGTTGGAGTCAAAGCAGAAAGCCTACGGCCCGAACGGCATTTCTGTCTTGGAGACGCGTCGATGACACTGATTCTCTCTTGGCTTACCCCTCTTGGTGTCATCATGGTCGGCGATTCTGCCATAACGACAACAAGAGCTGACGGTAAGAAATTTGTCACGCCGAGCGCAGTTCAGAAAGTCTTCTGGAATGATCGTTTGAAGTGTGGTATCTCAGCATGGGAAAAGTGACTGACCCGTCCCACGTTCCGTTGACACAACCCGGCCCCTGCTACAACTGGCGGGGCCAAGGAGTGTCACGATGGCAAGGAATAGGTGGCTGGATAGACATGCTTCTCTTCGACGAGACCGGCCTCGTAACGACTTCAAGACATCATCGATGATATTCAGATGGGCAGGTGGCTCGGAAGCCCGAAGGTCCATGCATTCGGAAGTTGCTCGGGCGACTTCCGGGCTCATGGGCGGTAGGCATGGTTCGGCCCATAGGTGTGACGCCACTCGCTGCTTCGGCGTGTGGTAGCGACGTATCGGGTCAGTATGCGAGGTTTCCATTCTCGCCGTCACGGCATCACGAGGTGTCCCCACATCGGCGGGTATTGTGACCTGGCCTTTCAGCCCGAAGGGCTGGCCGTCAATAGCCGGGGGCATCGCCCCCGGTCGGGCCGCCCCACCATCCGCGACCCCGTAAGGGCGGCCGTGTTGTCCCGTCACGGCGGACCCCTTCGTGGTCCATGACACACTGACTGCGCCCCCGGCTATTGACGATGAGCCCTTCGGGCTCGGGAGATGCCCATCACGCAGCCACTGGTGGTGATCCGGTATCATCCCGCCATGCACCCGATTTTCCTCGCCTCGTTCATCGCCCTGGCCGCGTTCCAACCCGGAAAGCCGCCGACGAAGCCCGCCAAGCCTGCGGACAAGCCCGACATTACCAAGCCCGCAAAGTCTGAGCCCGCGAAGCCCGCCGCGGCGAAAGAGGCTGCCCCGACCATCACCGAAGTCCTCTACGATGTGCCCCAGAAGGAACTGGGCGATGCGGACCAGGATGGCACCCGGAACGCCACGGGCGATGAGTTCGTCGAACTCTGCAACACATCGGCCTCGGCGATCGACCTCAGGGGCTACGCCCTGATCGACTCTGACGCCTGGTGGTTCCGCACCGAAGAAGGCAAGAAGACGCTCGACCTGCGGCGATACAAGGCCGACGGCAAGGACTTCATCTTCGTTTTCCCCGAGTGCTCGCTGGCGGCGGGGCAGTGTGCCGTCGTCTTCAACGGCTACAACCACACCGATGGCAAGCCCGGCCCATTCGGCACCCACGAGAAGGCCGCCGCCAAGGGCGCGCACTTCGGTGGGGCCTTGGTGTTCAGTGCAGAGGTGAAGTCCGCCAAAGCCTCCTTCGGCAACGACGGCGACTGGGTTGCCCTCGTCACGCCCGAAGGCGTGCTGATCGAGGTGGTGAGTTGGGGCAAGCCCGACCGGGCGGTGCCGACTGATGCAACGCACAAGGACGAGACGCCCGCGAGCCCGCGCGGGAGTGTGGAGCGAATGGCGGCGGCGGAAGCGTTTGCTGATTCTTCGACACTTGGCGACAAGAGCAAGCTGTTCACGCCGGGTGTGTTTGGGAGCAAGGCCGAGGGGAAGAAGCAAGAAACGAAGGTAGCCGAGAAGCAACCAGAGGTGAAAGCGCCCACGGCCAAGCCGCCCGAGACCGGCAAGAAGTGAGACGGCTCTCGACTGCGTAAGTCTTTTTTTATCGCATAGGTTACAGAACATTCAGAGAGCAGCAATCAAGGGCAAAGCGCAAGGGCAAAACGACGGCGGGGTCGGCCTATGGAGGCCGACCCCGCGTCTATCGGTCGCGAATGGTCATCTGGATCGTCGGCGGGCCTGCTCGCGGAAAGGTGAGCGACGGGGGAGGCCTCAGCTTTGGGCCTCGGTTTGTTCCTGACGTTTGCTCCCGGCTCGGCGTGCCGCAGTGCTGCGGCTGGCTCGGTGTGGCAGATGCGTCAGGGCCGTCGATCTTCCGGAACGGTTCCCACCGATGTCTGGCTCGTCCAAGAAATCCGGGGCACTCACATTGAGCGGCCTCGAGCGGACCGGACGAGGAAGACGGGTGAAGGAACGTTTGAGCGGTCGGAAGGCTCTGGGCATTGGCCCTGGAGCCATCGTCCCGCTCAGATCACATGGACATGCCCGTGCTAGCGGGAGCGGCTGTGGCTGTTTTTCGCCTGGCGGCCTTCTTCTTGGATTTCTTCTTGCCGGCTTTCTTTGCTGCCTTTTTCTTGGTCTTCTTCTTTGCTTTCTTCGCCATGAGTGAACTCCTGAGTAGATGCGTGAGGTTCGGGGAAGCGTCGCGACACGCGACTCACCGTTCACGCTCCATCAATGTACAGCATGGTTCGGCATTCGCGTGCGCGTTTCGTGAGTTTTCCACAACCATCGCGCGAAGTTCTTGATTTTATTTCAAGATCAGTGCGCGGATCAGTCGTTCGAGTCGCTCTCGATGACTCCCGCGTTGATGCGGGCCTTCGATGTCGAGTCGACCGGCTCGGGTGCGACGTTGAGTGCCGTGATGTTCGATCGGTTGAGGCGGTTGTAGAGCTGGATCGTGTCGTACTCGGTGTCGAGGAACGGCACTCGTGCCCTGACGACCCCGATGTACGGGTTGTACCAAAGCCCGCTGAGCGTTCTGGTCATGTCGCAACGCACGGGCGGGTTGGTCAGCATCGCCTCGGAAACGGAAGCAATCTCGACCCACTCCTTGCCGATGGGCACGAGCGGATTTGTCGGGTTTTCGGCCCCAAACCAGTCGCTTTGGAGTGTCATCGGCCACCCGCGGGGGGAGAGTTCGCTGCCCTCCAGCGCCGCCCTGGCTTTGACCTCCTGACGGATCCGCGCCAGCGACTGGGTGCACTGGCGTTCGCCCTCACCGATGGCCTGATGCCGGTACGACTGCCACGCCATGTAGCCGCCCAGGGTGCAGACGCACGCGAGAGCGGCCAGGTTGACGAGGAGTTTCATCGAGGTCGTCCGGGAATCGGGAGAGGGATCACACACGACGTGTTGTCGGCATGTCGGTGGTGTCGCACCCAATGAGATGAGGAAAGGATCGATCGCTAAGGGTTGGCGTGACGGGTGTGCGGGGTGTGAGGACCGGAAACCACATAGACTCAGGTCGGGGTGTGGGACATGGAGACGGGCTGACATGAGCGAGATTCAGACGCTGAGGCTGAAATGCGGGGTTCCCCTGATCGTCGAGCGGCTCGACGGGATGCGATCGGCAGCATTGCAGTGGATGATCCCCGGTGGGTCGGCGGAAGACCCGGAAGATCGCCTGGGCCGGGCGGCGATGTGGTCCGAGTTGCTGATGCGCGGGGCGGGAAAGCTCGGCTCGCGCGAGCAGGCCGACGCCTTCGATCGCCTGGGCTGCGGACGTTCGGCAGATGTTGGCGGGTTTTTCATGCGAGTCGCCGCCACCATGCTCGGTGAGCGACTTTCCGATGCCTTGCCCCTGCTCGCGTCGATGGTGCGTGAGCCCTTGATGGCCGAGGAAGCGATCGAGCCCTCACGAGACCTTGCGATGCAGGCGATCGAGTCGCTCAAGGACGATCCGCAGGAGCGGGCGATGCTCGCGGCGCGACGGCGGCACTACCCGTCGCCGATCAATCGGTCGGGCATGGGGACGCTCGAAGGGCTCCAAGCCCTCACACGGAAAGAACTTGCGACGCAGTGGGTGACGGCAGCCGGGCCATCGCGGTCGATCTTCGCTGCGGCGGGCGATGTCCATGCCGAGAAGCTACGCGATCAGCTCGATGCGCTGTTCGATGGGTGGAAGGGCGGATCGGTTGAGCCCAGGCCAGTCGGGACACCCGCGCGCGGGTACGACCATGAAGTGGACCAGAGCAATCAGGTGCAGATCGTGCTGCTTCACGATGCACCCACAGAGGTGAGCCCCGACAGCTTGCTTGAGAAGATCGTGGTGTCTGTGCTGTCGGGTGGAATGGCGGGGCGGCTCTTCACCGAGGTTCGGGAGAAGCGGGCCTTGTGCTACTCGGTCAACGCCGGTTACAGGGGTGAGCGCGATACCGGCGCGGTCTCGGCGTATGTGGGCACGACGCCCGAGCGGGCGCAGGAGTCGCTCGACGTGCTTGTGGCGGAACTTGGGCGGATCAACTCGCCGGCCGGGAAGTTGACCGAGGCTGAGTTCGGGCGGGCGGTGGTGGGGATGAAGAGCCGACTGGTCTTCAGCGGCGAATCGACGGCGGCGAGGGCCGGTGCGCTGGCGACCGATTGGCACCGCCTGGGCCGATCGCGAAGCCTTGTAGAGCTGGCGGCCGAGATCGATAGGGTCACGCTGGACCAGGTGAACGCCTATTTGTCCCGGCGCACGCTCGGGCGAATGACGATCCAGACGGTTGGGCCATCGGTGCTCGTCCCGCCCGCAGAGGCCTGAGGCGAACGGGCGCGTGGCCCGGGCGGGGTTCGTACACTGGGCGTCATGGCGTCCCGGTCCTTCAAGAGTTTGTTTCGCAACATCTGGCAGCACGTCACGCTCTGGAGCGTGCTGCTGCTGTTGCTGGTTTTCCTGGTGTATCCGATCGCGCTCACTGTGCGGGGCGGTTTCGCGCAGGACGTCGCAACCGGGCGCGGGTTCACCCTGCGGCATATCGCGGCTGTCTTTGCGGACCCCACGCTGGTCATGGGGCTCTGGAACTCGGTGAAGCTCGCGACATGCACCACATTGCTCACGACGCTGATCGCGCTGCCGCTGGCGGTGCTCTCGGCTGGGTACAAGTTTCCCGGCAAGTCGTTCTTCAACGCGGCGGTGCTGGTGCCGATGATCCTGCCGCCGTTCGTCGGGGCGATTGGCATCCGGGCGATTCTGGGACGATACGGTGCGCTCAATTCGGTACTTGGGATGAATCTCGACATTCTCGGGGATGCCAAGTTCTGGGGAGTGGTGCTCGTGCAGGCATTCTCCCTCTATCCAATCATGTACCTGAACGCGACGGCTGCACTAGCCAACCTCGATCCCGCGCTCGACGAGGCGGCGGAAGGCTTGGGCGCGTCGTGGGCGCGACGTTTCTTCACCATCACGCTTCCGTTGATCCGCCCTGGGCTCTTCGCGGGCGGCACGATCGTCTTTATCTGGAGCTTCACGGAACTCGGCACGCCGCTGATGTTCGACTACTACACCGTGACTCCCGTGCAGATTTTCTGGGGGCTCAAGGAGGTCGAGACGTCGGCCGAGCCTTATGCGCTCACCATGGTCTTGCTCACCGCCGCCATGGGTGTATATATGGTGGGGAAAGTGCTCTTTGGCGGGCGGGCCCACGCGATGTACTCCAAGGCGTCCCGCGCAGGGGGCGAAAAAGAGATGTCGCAGGTGGGCCGCTGGGTTGCGACCGGAGCGTTTCTGTCTGTTGGACTCATGGCGGCGACGCCGCATCTGGGTGTGATCCTGACCAGCGTGTCGGCACCGGGGCAGTGGTACAAGTCGGTGCTGCCGCGGGCATTCACTGGGGCGCACATCCGCCAAGCACTCTCGGCACCCGATTCCTTCGGGTCGATCGTCAACAGCCTCAAGCTTGCAACGGCCGCGACAGTGCTGGATATTGGGCTGGGCGTGGTGATCGGGTATTTACTCGTGCGCACGAAGATTCGCGGGCGGGGTCTGCTCGACGCGCTCTGCATGTTGCCGCTCGCGGTGCCCGGGCTCGTGATGGCGTTCGGCTATGTGGCGATGACGATGCGGTGGCCCTTTGGCAAGGGCGGGCCACTGGAGGGGGTCGTGTCCGTCATGGCCGCCGACCCAAATCCGTTTCTCCTGCTGATTATCGCGTACAGCGTTCGGCGGCTGCCGTACATCGTGCGATCGACGGTCGCGGGGCTCGAACAGACCTCGGGCGAGCTTGAAGAGGCGGCTGTGAATCTGGGGGCATCGCGTTTCACTGCGGTGAGGCGGGTCATCGTGCCGCTCATCCTGGCGAATCTGATCGCGGGCGGGCTTCTGGTCTTCAGCTTCTCGATGCTCGAGGTGAGCGACTCGATGATCCTGGCCCAGCAGCCCCAGCACTTCCCCTTCACGCGGGCGATTTTCGCGTTCACCGAGCGGCTCGCCGACGGCTCATCCATCGCCAGTGCGATGGGCCTGTGGGGGCTCTGCCTGCTCGCGGTGACCCTCTTTGCAGCGTCGAGCCTGCTCGGCAAGAAGATGGGGTCGATGTTCCGGGTATAGGTCGCACCGTCCAAACAGCTTTCGTCCTATGAAAGAGGGCACAGCTCAATGCTGTGCCCCTTTGGTGGTTCGATGCGCTTGCGATCCTTCGCTTATACGGATCACGCCTGAATCTCGTGCGAGCGGTGGGGGCAGGCGCAGACGGTGCGGAGCAGCTCGGGCGTGAGTTGCTGCCATGCCTGGGCC
>JAYVUC010000008.1:0-9281 GCA_043788295.1 Phycisphaerales bacterium | reverse complement strand
TGCCACCCGCCTCGCCCGCGCCGATCAAGCTCCGGCACACGGGATCAAACTCGCGCGGATGGGCGTGCATCGCCTCCGAGAGGGCGGCCCCTTCCTCGACCCGCCGCCGCACGTCGCTGAGCGTCGCTTTCCAGTTTCCCGCTTCGCACTGCCGCTCCAGGGCGCCGATCGCTTCCACCACGGGCGTGCCCGTCGAGACCAGCACCGAAAGCTGCTTGAAGAAATGCGCGAGCGTCTTGATCTTGCCCCCGCCCAGCGAGCGCCGACGTTCGCCGGCCTCTCCGCCCTCACGCGCCGCAGCAATCGTGCGCACGAAGATACCCCGCCGCCTGAGCGACTCCTGTGCCTCGTGCTCGCTGGACGCTTCGACCACGCCCGAGTCGGTCGCGCCCGTCTTGTCGAGGCCTTCGTAGTGGTACTTCACGCGGCCTCCTTGCGGTCATCCGCCGGCACGGTTGGTACCACCCCCGCAGCCGCCGCAGGGGCGGCGACCACAGGAATGTCCTCGTCCACCTGCGTGATTCGCAGGACTTCTTCGAGGCTCGTCCTGCCCGAGATCGCCACCAGCACAGCCTCTTGCCGAAGCGTCAACGCCCCGCCGCGATTGGCCTCCTCGCGCAGCTCGTGCACCGGCCTTGCCTTGTGGATCATCCGCCGAAGCTGCGGCGTCACTTCCATCACCTCATACACGCCCATGCGACCCTGAAAGCCGCTGTTGTGGCAGTGGTTGCACCCCACGCCCTTCTTGAAGACCATACCCGTGTTGTCGGCGATGCCCGCGTCGGTAAGGTAGTGCTCCGCCGGATAGTACTTGGTCTCGCAGTTGGAACAGTTCGTCCGCGTGAGCCGCTGCGCCACAACGCCGTTGAGGGCGGCCGAGAGCAGGTAGGGCTCGATCCCCATGTCGGCAAGGCGAGCCGTCGCGCTGGGGGCGTCGTTGGTGTGGAGCGTGGCAAGCACAAGGTGCCCCGTCAGCGCAGCCTGCACCGCGACGCGAGCTGTTTCGTGGTCGCGGATCTCACCCACCATGATGATGTCGGGGTCCTGCCGCAGAATGCTCCGCAGAGCCTTGGCGAACGACAATCCGCACTGCTCGTTCACCTGGATCTGGTTCACCAGGTCGAGCTGATACTCCACCGGATCCTCGACGGTCACGATGTTGACATCGGGCCCGCGCAGCAACTCCAGCGCGGAATACAGCGTCGTCGTCTTGCCGCTGCCCGTCGGCCCCGTCACCAGGCACAGGCCGTGGCTCTGCTCGAGCGATCGTTTGAGCGCTTCCAAAGCCTTGGGGCGGAAACCCAGCTCCTCCATCCGCACCCGCAGATTGCTCTTGTCGAGCACACGCACCACGATCTTCTCGCCCAGCAGCGTCGGGATGCTCGACACGCGCAGGTCGATCTCACGCCCCTCGGCCACGATCCGCACGCGGCCCTCCTGCGGCATCCGCTTCTCGGCGATGTCCATCTTCCCGATCACCTTCACACGGCTGGCGATCGCCGCGTGAAGTCCCGGCGGTGGCTTCATCAGATCTCGCAGCACGCCGTCGATGCGATAGCGGATGCGCGTGCCGCGTTTGTCGGGCTCGATGTGGATGTCGCTCGCCTTGTCCCGCACCGCCTGCAGGAACGTGACATTCACCAAGTTCACGATCGGGCTGCCCTGGATCATCCGATCCAGGTCGGTCGACTGCCGCTCGTCCACCTGCTCTCGGTCGATGACCTCGACGTTGGAATCGCTCAGACTCGTCAGAAAGGCATCGACATCGACATTGCCGCCCGAGTATTTCTTGATGTATTCGACAATGTTGGCCTCGAGCGCGAGCACCGCCCGCACCTTCAGGCCCGTCATCTGCCGCAGCCGATCGATCGAGGGCAGGCTCTGCGGCTCGGCCATAGCGACCGTGAGCGTTCCCTTCACATTGAACATCGGGATCGCGCACAGCCGCGTCCATTCTTCTTCAGGCAGCAGCTTGAGCAGCGCGGGATCGACTAGCCCGTGCCGGAGCTGGCATCCCTTCACGCCCAGCGTCCGGCCCAGTGCTCGCACCAGCGTTGCCGAGTTGATCGTGCCCTGATCAACGAGCAGCTCGCCAAGCCGACGACTGCCCGTGCGCTGCTCGGCCAGCGCACGATCGAGCTGCGCCTGCGTGATCGCTCCATCCTCGATCAACGCGTCGCCCACGCGGGGCCTCCGCGACTGAAACCGCGCGACAGGCTTCGCACTTGCGTCCTTGCTCGCCGATGGTTCGGGAGGCACAGGCTTGTTGGGATCGGAGGGCGACGTGGTGCTCACAAAAAGCTCCTGACCGCGGTGTGCACGTCGCTGAAGTGCTCGAAGTGGCCCGCGAGCCCAGTAAGGTCCAGCACCTCGCGGATCGTCTCGTTCGCCCCGCACAGACGCATCACCTGACCACCGTCGCCCAGGGCCTCACAGGCTTCGACCAGCACCTCAAGCCCGCGACTGTCGACGTATGCCACGCCCGACGCATCCACGACAAACCGGCCCAGGCTCCTGCCCATGACGTCAGCAAGCTTGGCCTTGAGCTGCTCAGCCTCGCCCAACAGGATCGGGCCCATGGGTTTCACCACGGTGACCGCTCCTTCGCGTTGTTCGAGAATGTCCACCTCTTGCCTGCTCCTGTATGACCGCTACCAACCGCTATGCCGCCCTGAGCCCCGCCGAGGGCGATTCGCCCACCGGCATCGTGAGTGTGAACGTGCTTCCCTTGTCGATCTGGGAGGTCACCGTCACGTCGCCCCCGTGGGCCCGCGCGATCTGCCGCGAGAGTGTGAGCCCAAGGCCCGTTCCCGTGATTCCTGAGATCCGCCGGTCCTTGGCGCGGTAGAACCGGTCGAAGATCAGCTCGTGCTCTTCGTCCTTGATGCCGATCCCGCTGTCGCTCACATCGACGACAAGCCGCTCGCCGGGGGTGCCCGAGTTCACGTCACTGATCCGTACTGTCACCGTGCCGCCAGCGGGCGTGTATTTCAGCGCGTTGCCCACAAGGTTCTGGATCGCCATGGTGATCTTGTCGCGGTCGGCGTGTACCGTGGGCATCTTGGGCGGCATGTCGAAGACCAGCGTGATCTCTTTGTCCGCCGCCTGGGGTGTGAAATCGTTTTTCAGCTCCTCGATCACCGCGCCCATATTCACGTCGTCCTGCCGAAGCTTGAACGAGCCCGCCTCGATCTCCGACACGCTGAGCATGTCGGCGACTATGCGCTCCAGCCGCCTGGACTCCTGATTGATGACGTTGATGGCGGTCTGACGGGCCGCCGCATTCTCGCCCCCGTCGTCGAGCAACGCCTCGGCATAGAGCCTGATGTTGGTGAGGGGCGTGCGCAGCTCGTGCGACGCCTGCGCGACCAGCGCGTTTCGGCTCTGGTCCGCGACGCGCTGCTGTGTCCCATCCTCAATCACCACAATCGCCGTCATCGGGTCGCCCTTGCGCGCCGGCTTGATGCCCACACGAAGCACCGACGCTCCCGCGCCCCCGCTGCTCACCGGAGCCGGCTTTCCGTCGGGCATTCGGCTCAGCTCAAAGTTCACGCGATGCTTGACCGTGCCCGTCCGGATCGACTCGGTCGCCGAGGCGGCCTCGGGCCCTCCCACCACTTCCGCGAAAGGCCTGCCGATCAGGTCCTCGCGGCGTGCTTTCAGGCACACCGCCGCCGCGCCGTTCGCGTACGAGATGCTCATCCGCTCATCGAGCAGCAGCACGCCTTGCCAGAGTGAGTCGAGTGCTTCGGCTCCGCCCGGGCCACTCGCGTCCCGATCGCCGCCCGCACGACGCTGCGTGGTCTGATCGAGCACACGCTGAACGTCCGCTTTGTCGCGAAGGTCCAGAAGCCTGTTCCACGTCTGGGCCTCGGGCCCCATGTCGGCCGCGACGGCGAGCGCGCCCGACGAGTTCTCACCCGCCGATGCCGCCCGCAGAGCCTCGCGGATCGCGCCCAGCGGGCCAAGCCGCCTACGCATCCCGCGATAGGCCAGAAGCATGCCGACCATCCCACACGCGCCGATCGCGCCGATTCCTCGCTCGGCCACGCCAGTTGTGGTCATCGTCGCCGGCGGCGTGGCCTCGATCTCCACCGCCCCCGCAATGGTTCCCGTGTCACCCCGAGGTGTGCCGCCGATCGGTGCCGATGCGACGATTCGCCCGTTCGACTCTGCAACAGACTCGGCTTGTTCGGGCATTCCGCGACCCGCCTGGCTCTCTTTCGCGTCGGACTTGGCCAGCGAATCGGCGATCACCGTGCCGTCGGCGAGCCTGATCCGGCAGCGGTCCAGCCCGTTGATCACCGCCGTGTTGATCACGAGCGACCTCAACTCCGGGCTCGCCCGTGCCCCGCCCTCGGCCATCATTCCCTGTGCCGTCTGAGCGACAAGCTGCGTGAGCGTCCTGATCTGTTCTCGGCGAGCATCGTCCACCGCCTCGTGCTGGGCGCGCACCACCCACCACGCCGACGCGCCCATCGCCGCCAGCAGCACCGCCGCCACGGAGAGGCCCGCCGCCGCCACGTCGGATTCTCCGCGCACGAGCCGCGACCACAGCCCGCGTCTGTTGTTCTGTTCTGGCACAACGTTCTCCAGCCCTGGACAAAGTGGACCCGCACGGCACAATTCGCCGTCCAGAATCTCTCGTTGTCTGTATCGGCCCGTCGCGCGCGTCGCCGAAGGTCCCAAAACGACAGCCGCCGCGACCAGAAAGTCGCGGCGGCCAAAGGGCGGAGTGGGATTCGAACCCACGAAGCTTGCGCAGCGGATTTGCAATCCGCTCCATTTGTCCACTCTGGCATCCGCCCAAAGTGACACGGAGACTAACCCTCAAAAGCCCAAACGTCAACCTCCTGAGTGTCTTGGTCCGAGTAGACTTGCGTCGTTGGGACGCCCAGCCGCCTGCGAGAGCATGCCCCACTCTTCATGGGGTTCGCCCGGCCGATACGATGGTTGACGTTTTGGAGCCCGCCATGTCCTTGCCCGCAATTATTATCCACTCAACGCACCGGATCGCCGTATTGGTTATGTTCGCCGGTGCGGGATCGGTGTGCGTCGCCCACCAGCCCGCCGCAGAGCCGGCGACACCCCCGGCGCGGGAACCCGCAAGCAACCCGGCCAAAGACCCCGCCCTTACCGATACGAGCCTGCCCGACGTCGCCGCAGGCCAACGTTCCAGGCCCATGGCCCAGCCCGTGCGCCCGACGCTTGCAGCTGCCAAGTCTCTGACACCGCCCAGCGCCGACGGCATGAAACCCCAGCCGGTGGTCACCATGGCGTCGATCCCCGGGCTGCCCGCAGAGGCCGCAGGCTTACCGGCTCGCCGGTTCTATCCCGAGGGGACGTTTCTGGATCGTCGGCGCGGAAAGCTCATCAAGATTTCGACCAGCGATGTTGTTTTTATCCCCGAGCGGGACGCCAAGGGCAAGGGTGAGCAGCCCATGGTTGTGCTTCCGTGCCAAAACCTCGCACGACTCGAGGCGACGCCCGACGCGTTCGAGCAGCCCAACTCGGTCGTCCTTTCCGGGCAGATTTTCGTCTACTTTGACCGGCAGTACATGCTGCCGTCCGCATACTCAGTGGACCGCTCGGGGGCCGAGACCCCGGCCGCTGCGCCCAAAGCCGCGCCGACCAACCAGCCAACCGATCCAAAATCACCGGTCAAAGTGCCTGCTGCGGCAGACGCCGCAGACCCATCTGTTGCGGACCTGATCAAGGATATTGAGGGCAAGCGTGGCTCGGCGAAAGCGATCGAGCTTGCGCCCAAGCTCAATCCCGACGCCAAGGTGGGAAAGACGCCCAGCGCGGACGCGAAGGACGCCAAGACCGATTCGGCCCCTGCCGGCGTTGCCTCGCAGCCCGACGACAAGGTGGGCGTCACGTCCGAGGGGACCGTCCTCTTCAATCGTCGGGCAAGGCTCGTCCGCACGCCCGGCGGCCAGCTCGCCATGTCGTTCGACGGCGACTCGAACACCCCGGCACCGGCCGCCATGGTGCTCCTGCGCTGCAGGATGTCACAGAGGCTCGAAGAGCTCACCCTCACACGCGGCGAAGGCTTGCAGGTGCTCGTCAGCGGGCGCGTGATGATCTACGCGGGGCACAACTACATCATGCCCTCGCTCGCCCAGGTCGTCTCGACCAGCGAGGTCAAGGCGATGCAGTAGTCCGGTAGCCCAGTTTGTTGTGGTGGCCAGTTTGCTTTGGTGGCCCAGTTCTCCGAACCGGGCTCGGGCCGACTGCAAGATGTAAATACACAGATCCGGTTCGGCGAACCGGACCACCAGAAAGCCGGACCACCAGAGAAGCGGACCACCGATCACGTCCGCTTGATGTTCTCGCGCGACAGCATCATGTTGAGCGTCTGCGTCACGAGGTCCACCTCATTGTCCGTCAGGCTCCCGAAGAACGGGAGCGCGATCGTCCGCTGGCTCACGCTCTCGGCGATCGGGAACATCCCCTTGGTGAACCCGAACTGCTCCTGATAGAACGGCTGCAGATGGATGCACGGGAAATAGTCGCCAGCCCCGATGTCGTGCCGGCGCAGCCCCTCGACGATCCTGTCTCGCTCCTCACCCGTGTACCGCGTTGATAGCCGCACGACAAAGACGAACCAGCTCAGCAGCGCGTCCTTGTCGATTGTGGGGAGCATCAGGTCTGGATGGTCGCCCAGGCGATTGAAGTACGACTCGGCCGACTCGTGCCGTTTCTTGAGGATCTGATCGAGCCGCCTCATCTGCGCGACACCCAGCGCGGCGTTGATCTCCGACAACCGGTAGTTGTACCCCAGCCGCTCGTGACGAAGCCACGAGCCCGTCGCCGCACCGCCCGCGCCCGTCGGCGCGACGCGCTCGGTCGGCCTCCAGCCCATGGGGCGACCCTGATTTCGCAGGCTTCGGCACATCTCGGCGAGCCGGGCGTCGTCGGTCACGATCATCCCGCCCTCGCCCGTGGTAATCTGCTTGTTGGGATAAAATCCAAAGACGCCGGCCCGACCGAACGACCCGCACTGGCGGCCCTTATATGTCGTGCCCAGCGCCTCGCAGCAGTCCTCGATCAGCGGAATCTCGTGACGTGCCGCGATCGACGCGTACTGATCCATGTACGCGGGATTGCCGAACGTCTCAACCGCGAGGATTGCCTTGGTCTTTGGCGTGATGGCCGCCTCAATCTTCGACGGGTCCATGTTCAAGGTTCGCGGACAGATATCCACGAACACGGGCTTGGCACCCACGAACAAAATGCAGTTTGACGACGCGACAAAGGAAAATGGCGTGGTGATGACCTCATCGCCCGGCCCCACGTTGAGCGCCTTGAGCACCAGGTGAAGCCCGCTCGTCCCGCTGTTGACGGCGATCCCGTGCTGCGTGTTGGTTCTTGCGGCGACCAGCGACTCAAACTCACCGACAAACGGCCCCATCGAGAGCCGCCCCGACCGCAGGGCGGCCAGAACAAGCTCCTCTTCCAACGGACCAATATCGGGGCGGCTGAGAGGGACTTCGAGGTGTGCGCCTGGCATCGTGGGGGTCTCCATCGGCCAATCGCGCGCCGACCCAACAAAGTACGCACCCCGACCACCTTCCAAGCGGGCCGCAGGTTCGTGGTGGCACCGGTCTCCATGCCGGTGCTTTCTGTAGACGCCCCGAAACCACTGCTCTCCAGAGCAGTGCCACCAAGGGCACGCAAGAGCCAGAACCTAGACTCGCCCATGCAATCTCCTTCGGTGCCGCGTGTTCTGATCGTCGGCGGCGGGTTCGCCGGGCTGGCGGTTGCCCGGGCCCTTGCCAAATCGCCCGTCGCAGTCACGCTCTTTGATCGGCGGAACCACCACGTCTTTCAGCCGCTGCTCTATCAGGTTGCGACCGCCGCCCTCTCGCCCGCCGACATCGCGGCCCCGATCCGTCACATCCTGCGACGCCAGCGCAACTGCCACGTCGTGCTCGCGGAGATCACGGCGGTCGATCTGGAACGCCGCGAGATTCGCTTTGACCAGGGCAGCGGCTCGCCCGGCGTTGCGGAGTTTGATTGGCTCATTCTGGCGGCCGGCGCGACGCACTCGTATTTCGGGAAGCCCGAGTGGGCGAAGTTCGCCCCGGGGCTCAAGACGCTCGAGGACGCAACGGAGATTCGCAAACGCATCCTGCTCGCGTTCGAGAATGCCGAGTACGAAGGGAGCGACAAGCGACGAAGGGCCGCCCTCACGTTCGCCATCGTGGGCGGCGGCCCAACCGGCGTCGAACTCGCGGGGGCGATCAGCGAGATCGCGGCCAAGACCATCCCCGCCGACTTTCGCAACATCGACACCACCACCACCCGCGTCGTGCTCTTCGAGGGCGGCAATCGGTTGCTCCCGGCGTTTCCACCGGAATTGAGCGAGCGTGCGAAGCGAGACCTGGAAGCCATGCACGTCGAGGTGCGATTGAACGCCCGCGTGACCGACATCAACGCGGACGGGTTGCATATCACCGACGCGGCGAAGCCTGCGTGCGATTTCCTGCCCGTGCGAAATGTGCTGTGGGCTGCGGGCGTGATGGCCAGCCCGCTCGGGGCGTCGCTGGGCGTGCCGATAGATCGTGCAGGGCGTGTGATCGTCGGAACCGACCTTTCGGTGCCGGGCCACCCTCGCGTGTTCGTCACGGGCGACCTTGCGCACGTCGTGTGCACAGGCGAGAAGGAACCGGTTCCCGGCGTCGCACAGGGCGGCATCCAGATGGGCGATTACGTGGGGCGAGTGATTGCGAACGAAACGAGGACCCGCAGCAGCACGCCCGCGCCGCGAAAGCCGTTCGTGTACAAGAACAAGGGCATTCTGGCGACAATCGGCCGCTCGCGCGCCGTGGGCCTTGTGAACGGCTTCAAGATCACCGGGTTCCTCGCGTGGCTCTTCTGGGGCGGGCTCCACGTCATGTTCCTGGTCAACTACCGCAGCCGGATCATCGTCGCGCTCAGTTGGATGTGGAACTGGCTGCTCTTCTCGCGCGATGCTCGGCTCATCATGGGGCCGGCGAGGCTGGATATTACCAGCGAGCGCGATGAGTTATCTGGAGTGAAGCCATGAAGAGTTCACCACAGTAGCACAGAGACACAGAGAAGAAATGAAGAGGAGAAGAAGAGGCCGAGTGGGACAACGAAGGAGCATGGCTGAGACTGCCCACAGCAGGTCATGCACTTTGCCACTTCAACGTTCTCTTAGAGCCTGTGTGAGAAGTGTCGATTCAGCCGAAGAATAGGGCATGGAACGGAGTTCCTATCCAACAGATGTCACGGACGAGCAATGGAAGCTG
>JAYVUC010000007.1:0-28879 GCA_043788295.1 Phycisphaerales bacterium | reverse complement strand
CCGCGAAAGTGCTCGGATAGACGAGCGGGAAACCCCGAGGCCGCGCTTGACTTCCGGCAAGTCCTCATAGAGGTGGCACGGGGAGAGGCGCAGTGCCGCCCTGCCGGCATCCTCTTCTCCCCCTTGTCGTATACTGCGCCCCGACCACGGAGCTTCCGCCATGCCGCACGATCTCGAATCCCGGGGCGATCCCGGCGTTTCTCGCCGCTCGTTCATCAAGACCGTGGGCGTTTCCGCCGCCGGCACGGCCCTTGCCGCCAGCGCACAAGGGGCCGCCGCCGCTCTCAAAGCTGGCAACACCACAAGCAACGCCGCCGATGACGCCACCCAAGGCCCCGGCCCCATCGACATCACGCTCAGGGTCAACGGTGCCAATCTCAAGGCCACCATCGATCCCGCGACCACGTTGCTCGAGTGCCTCCGCATCAACCTCGGCCACACCGGCTCCAAAGAAGGCTGCGACCGCGGCGCGTGCGGCGCGTGCTCGGTCCACATCGACGGCAAGCTCGCCGCCTCGTGCATGATGCTCGCCATCGACGCCGTCGGCTCGGAGATCACCACCATCGAAGGGCTTGCCAAGGGGGTTGGGGGTGGGATGCTCGACACGATTCAGGAACACTTCATCAAGCACGACGCGATGCAGTGCGGGTACTGCATCCCCGGCTTTGTCATGGCTGCCCGGGCCATGTTCAACAAGACCCCCAAGCCCACGCTCGACCAGATCAAGCACGACCTCTCGGGCAACATCTGCCGCTGCGGGTGCTACACCAACATGTTCAACGCGTGCCTCGAAGCCTCCGGCCAGCCGGTGATCATGGACACAGACCTGCCCACCGCCGCACGAGCCAAGGAGTAGTCATGCCGACCCCCACCACCAGCATCCTGCCCCCCCACACACCCACCAACATGCCGACGACCAATCGGCCGCAGAACAAGGGTGCCTCGCTCAACGACGACGCCTCGCGCCTTGATGGTCCGATGAAAGTCACCGGAAAGGCCAAATATGGCCGCGACATGTACTTCGCCAATGGCGTCTACGTCGCCTTCGTCCGCTGTCCCTACGGCGCGGCCGATCTCGAATCGAGCGACATCGAGGCCGCGAAGAAGGTCGCCGGCGTCCTCGAAGTCGACTTGAGCGGCAAGGAAGGCAAGTACCACGGGCAAAACGTCGGCCACATCGTCGCTGAAACGCCCCTCACCATGAAACGCGGGCTCAGGGCCCTCGCCCCCGTCTGGAAACGCAAGCCCTGCAAGACCCGCATCGAAGACAGCATGGACCCCAAGGCCAAGATCGAGCCCGACGACGCCACGGTCCAGGCGATCGCAAAGGCCGACCACACCCTCGAAGCGACATACTCAACGCCCGTCCACATCCACGCCTGCATGGAAACCCATGGCGGCAGCATGGACTGGAAGGACGACGGCGCGATCCTCTACGCATCAACGCAGGGCACCTCCTCCGCTCGCGACGGCCTCGAAAAAATCACCGGGCTCGAAGGTGCCAAGCTCGAAGTCGTCTGCGAGTACATCGGCGGCGGGTTTGGAAGCAAACTCAACGGCGCAGGCAAAGAAGGCACACTCGCCGCTCGCATCGCCGCCAAATACAAACGCCCGGCCTACTGCTTCATCAATCGCGCCGAGGACCAGACCGACACCGGCAATCGCCCAAGCCTTCGCGCATCCGTGAAAATCGGCTTCACCAAGACCGGCGAGATCGTCGGCGGGCTCATCAAAACCTGGGGCGGTGCGGGCGTTGGTGGTCGCGGCGGCGGCGTTCGCCTCCCCAGCGGGCGATACAAGTTCTCCGGCATCAAGACCGCCCACGAGGACACGATGTCCAACGGCGGCAGCCCACGCCCCTTCCGCGCACCGGGCTGTCCCACTGCCGCGTTCGTCGAAGAACTCATGCTCGACGAGATCGCCGCGATCGCGGGCGTCGATCCACTCGAATATAAAATGAGGTTGGAAACCGACAACGACCGCCGCGACATGATGAAGTGGGGCGCGGAGATGTTCGGCTGGAAAAACCGCCCCGCGACCGGCTCGCAGAAGGGCGTCATGCGACGAGGCATGGGCATCGGTGGCGGCACCTGGGGCAGCGGCGGCCCCGGCGACAGCGCCGAGTGCGTCATCAACCGCGACGGCACCGTCGAGGCCCGCACCGGCTCGCAGGACATCGGCACGGGCCAGCGCACCAGCATGGGCGTCTGTGCCGCTCTCAAGCTTGGCATCCCTCTCGAGTTCGTCACCGTCCGCATCGGCCGCTCCACGCTCCCGCCCGGCCCCGGCTCGGGCGGCTCGGGTACCACCGCCAACACCGCACCGGCGATGATGGACGCCGCGCTCGCCGCACGCGAGAAACTGCTCACGCTCGTCGCCAATCAGGCTGGCGGTGATCCCGGCGAGTACACGATCGCCGATGGCGAGATCAGGAAAGGCGACAAAGCCGTCTTGTCCTGGAAGGACGCCTGCGCCAAGATCGGCGACTCGATCGTGGGCAGGCCCGCAGGCCGCGCCAAATCGGGTACCGGCGGCGGGCACAGTTCGGGCATCCAGTTCGCCGAGGTCGAGGTCGATACCGAGACGGGCATCATCCGCTGCAAGCGCATCCTCGCGTATCAATCGTGCGGGCAAGCCGTTGTCCGCAAGGCTGCCGAGAGCCAGATCATCGGCGGCGTGATCCAGGGCGTCTCCTCGGCCCTCTTCGAGCAGCGCGTCCTCGACCGCAACGTCGGCACCATGCTCAACGCCAATCTCGAGTGGTACAAAATCGCCGGCCCCGCCGACATGCCCCACATCGAGCCGGTCCTCTGGACCCGAGGCCAAAAGGGCATCAAGGCCCTGGGTGAACCGCCGCACATCCCCACAATGGGCGCGATCGCCTGTGCCGTCTTCAACGCCATCGGCAAACCCGTGCGAGACCTGCCGATGACCCCCGACAAAGTCCTCGCGGCCATGGAAGGAGGCGTCTCGTGAACAAGTTTGCCGTGATGACACCCGCCACCCACAACGACGCCGCAGCCGCCCTGGTCGCCAAAAAGTTCTCGCTGCCCATGCTCAAGGGCGGCGGCATTGACCTTCTCGATCACTTGAAAGAAGGTCTGATCGAGCCCGACCTCTTGATCAACCTGAAGCGCGTCCGCGCGGACGGCTTCAAGAATCCTGTCAGCGAATCCAAGGGTGAGATCCGCATCGAAGCCGGTGCCACGCTCGCCGACATCGCCGAGTCCGCGATCATCACCGCCCAGGTGCCCGTCGTCGCTCAGACCGTCTTTAGCGCCGCCACCCCGCAGGTCCGCAACGTCGCCACCGCCGCAGGAAACCTCCTCCAGCGCCCGCGCTGCTGGTACTACCGCAATCACGCGATTGAGTGCCTCAAAAAAGGCGGCTCGACCTGCTACGCCGTCGAGGGCGAGAACAAATACCACGCCATCTTCGGCGACGGCCCCTGCCACATCGTTCACCCGTCCAACCTGGCCCCCGCTCTCATGGTCTGCAGCGGCGTCATCCACGTCATCGGCGGCAAACGCGACACAATCGCCATCGAGTCCCTCTACCACATGCCCGACAAGGGCGTCAAGAGCGAGCACAACCTCGAACCCGGCGAGGTCATCACGCACATCACCCTCAAACCCGCCGCCCAAAGTGGCTTCTACGCGATCAAAGAGAAGCAGTCGTTCGATTGGCCCCTCGTCTTTGCCGTCGTTTCACTCGAAATGAACGGCGACAAGATCGTCTCCGCGCGCGTCTGCGCTGGTGCCGTTGCCCCGACCCCGTGGCCTCTCCCCGCCGTCGCCGAAGCCCTCAAGGGAGTGACCATCACCGACGAAGCCGCACTCAAGGCCGCGTGCGCCAAGGCCGCAGCGGGCGCCAAGTCCATGAGCGAGAACGCGTACAAACTCAAACTCCTTCCCGTCGCTGTGAAGCGTGCCCTCCTTCGCGCGGCGGGCAAGAACCCCGAACCCGAGGCCGCCGCATGAACTACGACCAACCCCTCCAGCTCAAGCCCACCTGCCTCAACCTGCGTCACAAAATGATGTACGTGGACGAGCGGCAGAACACGCCGGGCATGGTGGACGACACCTCCGACACCCGCATCTTCTTCTGCACGCACACCCACGACTCGCTCGGACCCGACAACGAGCCCGTCGAGCCCAAGAAGTGCGATCCGAGCCGCGCGTGCTACTGCAATAGCACCAAGCCTAAGACGTGAGCCCTTACACACGGCTCACCCACGCGGCGACGTCGGCGGGCGTGTTGAGGTTCATCACGACCGAATTGTCCGTGACGTCGGCGTGCGCAAGCTCAGGCCGAACGAGATCATCGAGTCGCGTCGTTGCCAATTCGTGACGCGCGTTGAGCAGGTTCTGTTCGATCCAGTTCCACGGCAGATACAGCGGATGCCCGTGGCGACCCTCGAAGCACGGAATGCAGGGCCTACCTTGCTCCGCCAGCTCTCGCCACACTCCCGCACCCGCCGCCGGTACATCAATCGGCAGCAGGAACGCCGCCCGCGGCGGATCCCTGGCGAGCAATTCCAGCCCCGCCATCACGCTCGCAAACATCGGCGCGTCCGCATCGGCAATCACGAGCGCCGCCGGCGCACCCGCCTCGCACCCAAATGCTTCGGCCACCTCAGGCGAGACGACCCACGCCGACCTGATTCCCGCCCCGGCAAGCCGTGCCGCCTGAATCCGCCACCACGCAAGGCCACCGACATCCATCAGGGCCTTGGGCCCGCCCATCCGCCGCCCGCGCCCGGCCGCGAGCACGATCGCGCATGTTTCGTCACAGCCGGGCAAGCTTCGCTGCCTCTATGAGGAGTTGCGCCGCCATCGAGATCGCCACGAGCCTGGGTTCCTTGCCTGTGTCGCCCACGCCGATAGGGCAATGGACTCTCCCGACCACTTCCGGTGCGATTCCCGACGCCACGAGCCGCCCGAACAGACACACGCGTTTGCTGCGGCTCCCGATCAGCCCCGTGAACGCAGGCGGGCTCTTCAGCAGCCCACGCAGCAACTCAAAGTCGGTGTCGTGCGAGCAGGTCATCACGCACGCGAGGGTTGATTCGGGCTGCTTGCACGCGGCGACGACGCCTTCGGCCCATGTGCCCACGCGGCAGGAGACGGGGAATCTTTCGGCCGAGTTCCAGTCGGGCCGATCGTCGACCACCACGGTTTTGAGCGGGGCAGCAGTGAGGAGGTCGATGAGTGCGTGGGCGACGTGACCGGCCCCGAAGACGACGATGCGTTGCCTGGGGCCTAAGGATTCGATGAAGACTTCCATGACGCCGCCGCAGCACTGGTCGGCGTCGGCGCCGAGCACGTAGCGTTCGACTCCGCTGGAGCGGGCCGCGAGGTGTTTCTCGGCGTCGGCGATGACGAGGTGCTCGAACTGCCCGCCGCCAACGGTGCCGATGCAGCCGTTGCCAGCGTGGCCAATGGTGCCTGGCTGCCAGAGCATTCTCGCGCCGGGGTTGCGGGGCGTGCTGCCCTTGGCGGCGATAACCGTGATGAGCACGAAGGGCGCGCCGACCTGGGCAAGTTTGGCCGCGCTTGCGAGCACATCGACATCTTCATTCAAGGCACAGACCTCCGGTGGGCCATCGTATCTGGCTCGGGCAGGCGAGCGAGGTTGACAGGGATCGGGCACCGAGGTTGTGGAGTGCGCGGCGAGACGTGGTGAGGGGTGACGTAGTACGCAACGACAATCGCCCAGTCACGAGTGTTCCCAAGACGTCGGCCCGGTGGCGTGCCGGACGCCGAAAGGGCAGGTTCAATGCCCCGCTTCCTCCCGCGCCTTCACCGTCGCCACAAGGTTCGCGAGGCTGCCCTTCGCGTCGGGTTTCGCGAGGCCGACGCGGACCAGGACCAGCGCGGCCGTCTTGGGCTCGATTTCCGCGAACGCGACGTCTTGTTCCTTTAGCAGGCGTTCGAGCACCGCGGCCGCGGCGTGCAGCGTCGCGGCATCGACGGGCAGGCGGCTGCTGAGCATCGATCGGGCCTCGATGATGCTCGCGGGACCATGGATGAAGAGCCCGGCGAGCACGGCGACGGTGTGCCGGGGGCTGACGCGGATGCCGGTGAAGAGCGCAGCGACTTTCATGCCGCCAATGTCCCCCTCGTCCATCTCCGTCGCCTCGCCCATCGGGTCGGACCCGCGCCGGGCGGCCCACCACGCCGCGCCCATGAAGACCGCGAAGATCGCCGTGCCGATCAGCGTCCACGGCACCGGGCTGCCATAGAAGACCAGCATGCTCACGAGCATCACAGCCGCATACGTGAAGAGTGACGTGACTGCCCCGACGGCGAGGGCGGCCCACGCTCGCAGTGTGAACTCCGCGTTGTACGCGCGGACTCCCTGGCGGACCATGTCGGCGGGCATCATGGGTGCAGCATATCGGGCGGCCTATCAGGGAGGAGTGGTGGGGGTGGGTGCGAGGGTGGGGGCATTTGCCCGCTCCATGCCCGGCAACTGCACGAACGCGCCGTCGGGGGCGACGCGGAGCTGGTCGGTCGCCAGCAGGTAGTTCAGGATCGCCACGCGGAGGTCGGTGCGGTTGCGGTCGCGGGCGTTCTCGGCGTTGAGCAACTCGTTCTCCGAGTCGATCACCGACTGAGGCGTCACCTTGTCGATCTTGAGCTTCTGCTCTTCGAGCCGCCGCTGGTTGATCTCGACTGCTCTTTCGGCAAGGGTGAGGCGGAAGCGGGCCAGGTCGATGCTGCGGAGCGAGCCGCGAATCTCGACGACCGCGTCATCCTTCGCCTTGTCGTGCGATCGCCGCGATTGCTCGAGACGGATCATCGCGGTGCGAAGTGCGAGGGCCTCGGACTTACGATCCAGCGGGAGGCTGAAAAGCAGGCCTGCGGAGTAATTCAGGTCTTCGGGGCTGAACGAGACACCGCCCACACGCTCGTTTGGCGGCGTGGGGACACCCGCCGATGCCGTGAGGTCGAGCCTCGGCAGTAGCAAGTTGCGGGCGTTGGCGACGCCTCGCTGGGCATCCTCGACGCGGTCGCGCGAGTTCTGGAGGTCGAGGCGATACTCAAGCCCCAGGCGAGAGGCCTCGTCGAGATCGATCGAGGGCTCCGCGATATCAAATGCCAGTGGCAGGATGCTGATGGGCCGACCGAGCGGCAGGCCGAGTCGAATCTTGTACCTGTCCAGCGCGAGAATGTACGATTCGCGCAGGCTCGCGAGCGCAGCAGTCGCCGAAAGCACCTGGTTGTCGGCGATCGCCCGCTCAAACTCGGAGATGCGCCCCGCCGCGACACGTGCCGCACTTCCCTCGGCGAACTTCTTGAGGCTCGTGAGCTGCCGCTCCTGGTTCACGATCTGCTCACGCGCCTGGAGCAGGCCGAAGTATTCGGTGGCGATCTGCACGAGAAACTGGCGGCGGAATCGCTCGAACGATCGCGCGTCGTAGATCAGCTCGCGCTCGGCCTGCACCAGCGACTCGCGGGCGGTGTCTCCGCTGCCCTGAAGCAACGGCACGTTTGTGGCGAGCGAGAGCCGCGACGACTGCACGTACCGCCCCGTGGTCTGATCTCGAAGCTGCTGTGTGGCTGCGGTAACCCACTGGGCCTCGACCGTGCCGCCATACGGCAGCTTCTTGGTCGCTCGAAGCGTGTTGATGATCGACAGCGCGTGCTCGAATCGGCCTTGTGTTCCCTGACCCGCGAACTGAGCCGCTGTGTCGTTGAAAAATCGCGGCGACCACTGGTGACGTTCGAGCAGGAGGCTGATGGCCGCGATAATCGAATCCTCTTCGCGGTTGAGATAGTCGCGTGCGGAGAGCTGGGCCGTGCGAAACGCGCCCTCAAGATCGAGCGCGAGCGGCGTCGCCGCGGAGTCTGCCCCCAGTGCCGTCGCGGTGTAGCCCTCAAGCCGCGTCGCAACATCGCGCGCCTCGGCCGCCGGGGTGAACCGAAGATCGTTGGGCGACGGATTGAGCGTCGGTCGCTGCGGCGTCAACGGTCGCTCAACATCCCGCAGGCCCGCGCGCCGGGGCGTGTGCACCTGGTTGCCGCCCACGTTCTCGGTGCGACGCTGGATGAGTGCGGCGATCTCGTCGTCGGTCGATTCGAGCGACGCCGAGCAACCCGACAACAAGGCCACAAGTCCAATCGCGGCCCCGCCGGTCGCGTACAGCAGCCTCGCGCTTCGCTTGTGTGTTAGGAAAAAAACAGGGTCTCGTTTCTTCATAGAATTGCAGCGGCTGAAAGTTGAGAAGGACTTGCTCCATCTAACCCGATTGAGACCAAAAATGTTGCGATTCGCTTAGGGTGCTCCTATCGTTCTGTCTTGTCGCCGCCGGGCCTCATGGTACAAACGAAACCCTTTCATACAACGTTCTGAAGCAGAACACGGAGGGATTTCGCCCGGCAAGACGCCGCCGTGTAGCACGTATGTCTTTGTTTTGTTCTATTTCTGTACGCAGTGAACATTTTAGCGAGACGGAGCTTTGGATCATGCCCACGGTTACCTATGACGGCCGCAGTTTTATGCTCGACGGTCGGCGCATCTGGCTGGTCGCGGGGTCAATCCCCATCGGTCGCGTCAGCCGCGAATCCTGGGCCGATCGGATCCATTCGGCCAAGCAGGCCGGTCTCAACACCATCGAGACGCCGGTCTTCTGGAATCGTCACGAGCCACGCCAATCCAAGCTCGATTTCACCGGCGACAACGACCTGCGGCACTTTGTAAAGCTCGTGCACGCAGCGGGCATGTACTGCGTGCTGCGCATCGGGCCGTTTGTCGGGATGGACTGCGACATGGGCGGCCTTCCCGCGTGGCTCCACGATCTGGCCAACGCGAAGCTTCGCACCGCCAACAATGTGTACCTCGAGGCGTGCTCGAAGTTTCTGACGGCAGCGGTTGAGCAGATACGCGATCTGCAGGTCACGAGCCCGGGCCGCGGCGGACCCGTGGTCGCGGTGCAGTGCGAGAGCGGCTGGACATGCGGCGACGACACGCTCGCGCGCAACTATCTTGGCGAGCTCAACCGGTACGTGCGTGAGGCGGGGCTCTCGGTCCCCCTGCTCAACAGCAACAACCTGTGGCAGACGGTGGAAGGGCAGATCGACGGCTGGCACGCCTCGGCGGACGAGGACATACTTGCGACGATGCGGCAGCTCTCGTGCGTGCGGGCCGATCAGCCGCGCGTGGTGGTCAGCTTCGCCACGGGCGAGTCGGCCGACTGGACGAACGAGACGCCTATCGCGGCGGAACCCTGGTCGGTGCAGCGAAGACTGGCCGAAGTCCTCGCGGGCGGCGGGCAGTTCAATCTTGACCCGTTCAGCGGCGGCACAAACTTCGGTTTCTGGGGTGGCCGCTCACCCAACGGCCAATCACAGTTTGCGACGGCGACCGCCGACGGCGACGCGCCCATCGGTGAATCGGGTGCGCGTGGCAAGTCGTGGAACATGGTGCGACGGATCGCAACTTTTGCGAGCAGGTTCGGGCGTGTCTTCGCGGGTTTCGACCCCGGCTACCAGCCCATCACCCTCCACCCGGGCACGGGCAGGCAGGCCGTTGCGAAAAAGAGCGATGCGCACGCTACAGGCGACGCGTATGTGATCGTTCACGCGATGGGGCAGCAAGGCGCTGTGGTGTTTGTTTTCGGCGAGGCTACGACGGAACACCCGCACGCTCCCGCGACCCTGTTGCTCCCCGAGGGCACGACGCTGCCGGTCGCGATGGGAAGCCAGGCGGTCGCGTGGTGCCTGTTCGACACAAACCTCAACACACGAGCCCACCTGGACTTCACCAATCTCAACGCGATGGCGATGGTCGGTAAGGTCTTCGTGTGCTTCGGACCCGCAAAGTCCACCGGCATCGTCTCTATCAACGGGTCGGTCGTTGAGACCCAGGTTCCCGCAAGCGGCGCGGCCGCCTCGGTGCTCGAGCACGAAGGTGTCCAGCTTCTTGTTCTCAACGAAGAGCAGGTCGACATGGCGTACCTGACCGACGACGCGGTGTACCTAGGCGTGCTCGGGATCGCCGCCGACGGCAGGCCGATCGTGGACGACAACGCCAAGTCGTACGTGCACGTCGCCGGCGACGGTGTGATGACGAGCAAGCCAGCGAACACGACCAGGGCGATCTCGTTGGCGGCGGCGACTGGTTCCTCGGGCGATCGTGCCCCACTCTCGGAGTGGACGATCGCGCCTGCTGAGGAGTACGCCGCAGGCACCAGCCCCCGGTACGCCTCGATCGCCGGGCCTGCCGAACTTTCCACCCTTGGCGCACCGTTCGGATACGGGTGGTATCGCCTGAGCATCAAGCCTGCGGCGTCGGTGAAGGTCCATATGATGGCCCCCTTCGCGGGAGATCGCCTGCACTTCTTCGCCGACGGCGACCCGGTGGGTATTTTGGGCGTCGGACCTGGGGCGGCCAGCGAGCTCTCGGTACCTTGGCGCAAGGGACAGCACAATCTGGTCGTGATGGCCGACAACATGGGCCGGTTCGCCGGTGGAGCACACATCGGCGAGGGCAAAGGACTCTTTGGTCACTTGTACGAGGTTGAATCGATCAAGCCGGGCAAGCCCAAGCTCGTCGAGGGCGAGCCCATCGACGTACTGGGGTTCCGTGCACTGTTGATGGAAGTTCGACCTGGCGACGCGACCGAGCCGGGCCGTGTGACCTGGAACCTCAACCATCGCAAGAAAACCCCCGTGATTGTCCAGATCGGCGAGATCCCCGTGCGCGGGCTCCTGCTCGTCGATCAGAAGCCCATCGCGTATGTCGACGCGGCTGGCCCGAGCATGATCATGCTCGACGCCGAGAAGTTCACCAAAGCGTCCACATCCATCCAGATCGCCGTGATCGGCGACGGCGACACTGTGACGCCCGAGCTGCTCGAAGAGATTGGCGAGAAGGTGACGTTCCACGACGCGGTGACCAACCTCACCGCAAAGGCGGAGTGGTCGTTTGCCAAGTGGGAGAGCCCCGCCGCCACAGCGTTCAAGGCTCCCAAGGCGTCCAAGGGTCACGCTCCGGCCTGGTGGCGTGCACGCTTCAAGCCAGCAAAGTCGCCATCGCCACTGTTCTTCGACGCCAGCGGCCTCACCAAGGGACAGCTCTACATCAACGGGCGGCATCTCTGCCGTTACTTTGTCGCGGGCCTGGGTGGCAAATCCCTGCCGGGCCAGACGCGGTATTACATTCCTCCGTCGTGGCTTCGCGTGGGCGAGAACGAGGTGATGATTTTCGACGAGCACGGGGCGTCGCCCGCCAAGTGCCGCATGGCGTACAACCACGCCGCGACGCCCCTGACCCCCGTGGGCCCGGCCAGCCCGGCCTGAACGCTGTTTGACTCGGCACCGGACGGAAACTGTCCGGCGTGATATGCTGCCCACAGATGGCACAGCGTCGGCACCATTATGAGCACGCGTTCGAGTCGTATCTCCGCGACCGGCGTGTGCCCTATGTGGCTGTCGATGAGGCGAGGAAAGCTCTCATTCCCGAGGGCGAGTCGATGAGGGTGGCCGGGCACACCCAGGCCGAGCCCAAAGGCGAAGCCCGCGAGGCAGCCCTCAAGTCGTTCGACTTTGTGATCTATGGGCAGGGGACCAATTTCCTGATCGAGGTCAAGGGAAGGCGGATCGGGCGGCGAACGCTCTCGATGCCGCCAGTGTTCCCACGCCGCGAGGGACTAGGCTCAGTTGGCCGCGGAATGGGGACGGGTCGCCTTGAATCCTGGGTGACACTCGACGACATCGAATCGCTGACAGCCTGGGGCCATTTGTTCGGGCCCGAGTTCACGGCCGCCTTCGTGTTTGTCTACTGGTGCGACGAGCAGCCTCCCGATGCGCTTTTCGAGGAGATCTTTGAGCATCGCGGCAAGTGGTACGCACTTCGGGCCATCACACTGGCGGACTACGTCACCGCCATGAAGGTCCGCAGCCTGCGATGGCGCACCGTCCACATGCCCACCGCCGCGTTCAACCGCCTGAGCCACTCGTTTAGCGCGCCACTGGCAAGGCCCCGCACCGCGGGTTCAGCCCAGGAACGATCGCTCGTCGAAGCGCAAAGCCTGACCGCGGTGATGGACCCGCCACCGGGACCGCCGCTGCTCGATCCGTGGTGAAGCGTATTCGGCTCGCGTATCGTGGCCCATGCGAGTTCTGCTGGTCACTGTGGGAAGCCACGGCGACATCAATCCGTTCATCGCGATTGGCCGCGCGCTCGCAGCTCGTGGGCACGACGCGGTGCTAATGGCAAACCCGTACTACCAGCGGCAGATCGAGGAGGCCGAGCAGCCCGGCCCGCGATTTGCGCCCATGGGCGAGTGGCTCGACCTCAAACGCCTCCACGAGACGCATCCCGACATCATGCACCCACGCCGCGGCCTCAGAGCAGTCGTCGAGATGATGAGCCTCGCCGCCCTAGACGCGTTCAAGGCCATAAACGCGATGGCGGTCACGGGCTGGATGCCCGACATCATCGTGCATCACCACATCTGCCTCGGAGCGGTGTGGGCGGCGGAGAAACTCGGCGTGTCTCGGGTCTCCACCGTCCTCGCGCCGATGATCTGGATGGCCCACGCCGACTCGGCCTGCCCCTGGTCGTGGACCCCTACCCGGCCAGGCCCGCTTCTGCGATGGATCTTCTCCAAAGCCGCCCGGCCAATGACTCGAAGGCTCATCGATCCGCCCCTGCACATCGCACGGCGCGAGCTTGGACTGCCGCCCGCAAAGGACCTTTATGCCTCCTCCACGTTCGGCGGCGACTTGAACCTTGGTATGTGGTCACCCGCGCTGCGCGAGCATTTCGGCACGCGGGGGGGCGATCCGGCCACCAGCGTCGTGTGCGGCTTTCCCTGGCACGACCGCCACGACGAACAAGAATCACGCGCGGGCGATGTTGAGCGATTCATCGCCGAGGGCGATCCGCCGATTCTGTTCACGCTCGGCACCGCGGCAGTCCACGTCGCGGGCGACTTCTACCAGTGCGCAGCAGCCGCGTGCGACATACTCGGCCAGCGCGGGCTGCTTCTCGTCGGTCCGGGCAGGCCCGTGCCCACACGAATGCCCGTGGGCACCCGCGCGTTCGAGTACGTTCCGTTCTCGCGAGTCATGCCCCGCTGCGCCGCGAACGTGCATCATGGCGGCATCGGCAGCACGGGGCAGGGCCTTCGCGCCGGGCGGCCCACGGTCGTCATCCCCCACGCGCACGATCAGTTCGACAACGCGGCTCGTCTCGTGCGTCTTGGCGTTTCGGCGACACTGGCACGCCCCAAGGTGACCGCCAAGCGTCTGGCCGCCGCTCTCGCGGGCGTGCTGGGCGATCCGCGTGTGAGCGAGCGGGCCGAGCAGGTAGCGAGGCAAATGGCAGGAGAAGACGGAGCCCGGCGAGCCGCGATCGAAATCGAACGACTCGTGAAGAAAGCACCGCCATGAGCCTCGCCCCGATACCATGACCCGCATGCCGCTGCCTACCGCACACGACATCGAGTCCGTCCAGTTGATCGTCGGCATGGAAGTGCATGTCGAGCTCTCGACGCGCACCAAGATGTTCAGCCGTGCCCCAAGCCCCGCACACGCGGCCACAGGCGAGGGCGCACCCAACACGCTCATCGACCCCACGGTGCTTGGCCTGCCCGGCGCGCTCCCGGTGATGAACCGCGAGGCGGTGGAGCGGTCGATCATGGTGGGCCTGGCCCTGGGCTGCTCGATCGCCGGGCGGACCAAATGGGACCGCAAGAGCTACTTCTATCCCGACATGCCCAAGGCGTACCAGATCAGCCAGTACGACCTGCCGCTGTGCTTCGACGGCGCGATTGACGTGCCCGCCGTCGGCGAACGGGGAGCCATCGACCTGTCGAAAGAAACCACGCGCGTTGGCATCATCCGGGCGCATCTCGAAGAGGACGCCGGAAAGCTGCTGCACGAGGCTCCAGGCGGTAGCCCGATCGACTTTTCGATCGTGGACTACAACCGCGCGGGCACGCCGCTGCTGGAGATCGTCACCCAGCCCGATTTCCGCTCGGCCGATCAGTGCGTGGTCTTCGCCCGCATGCTTCGCGACATCTGCCGGTTTCTGGGCGTGACGCAGGGTGTCATGCAGCGCGGGCACATGCGATTTGAGCCCAACATCAACACGATCATCACGCTCAAAGGGGGCCACACCATCAAGACCCCCATTGTCGAGGTCAAGAACCTCAACAGCTTCAAGTCGCTCAAGGGCGCGGTGGAGTTCGAGCTTGCAGATCAGCCCCGCCGATGGCTCCAGGATCGCAAGCAGATGGGCAAGGGCATGAAGGTGACGCGAGGGTGGGACGACGATCAGTGTGTCACGTTTGTGCAGCGCGAGAAGGAAGATGCCCACGACTACCGGTACTTTCCCGATCCCGATCTGCCGCCGGTGATTGTGAGCGACGAATGGCGCGAGCGGGTGCTGGCGAGTCTCCCCGAGTTGCCACTGATGAGGCTTCGCCGTTATGTGGCGCAGTACGATCTCGACGCGAAGGAGGCGGCCGCGATGGTGGAGGAGCCCGGAACGTGCGGGCTCTACGAGGCGGCGACCCAGGAGCTGGTCGCGCAGGGCGTGCCTGGAAGCCGCGCGGGCCGAGTGGCGGCCAACCTGTTGCTGCAATCGGGCGGGAAGCGAGCCAACGAGCGACAGATCCGCATCGACGAGCTTGGCATCTCGGCGAGTGCCATCGCTCAGATCGGCGCGCTCCGCGTGGAGGGATCGATCAGTGCCGCGTCGGCCGATGAACTTTTCGGCCTGCTCTGCGAGCCCGCGCATGCCGGGGCCCCAGCGCGAGACGTCGCGCGATCAAGAGGAATGCTGATCGTCCGTGACGACGCGGCGATGGATGGATGGTGCGACGCCGCGATTAGGGACAACCCCGGGCCGACCGGGGATGTGCAATCAGGCAAAATCCAAGCGGTCGGACGCCTCGTGGGCGAGGTCATGAAAAAAGCCGGGGCAATGGCGGATGCAAAGATGGTCCGGGAGGCATTGCTGAAGAAGCTGGGACAGTCCTGAGGACACTCAGGCCCAAGGCCGCCACCGCTGCGCGATCGGCATCCGCCGTCCCGATCCAAACGCAACCGTCGTGAGCTTGAGCCCGACCGCCGACTGCTTGCGCTTGTACTCCGAAAGATCAATGAGGCGACAGCAACGATTCACGGTCGGGGCGTCAAAGCCAGTCACGGCGGCAATCGCGGCCGGGCTGTGGTGCTTCTCAACACACAACTCGATGATGCGGTCCAGCACGTCGTACGGCGGCAAGCTGTCCTGGTCCGTCTGGTTCGGCCGAAGCTCCGCCGACGGAGCCTTGTCGATCGACGATACGGGAATCGGTGGGCTCGAAAGCCCGAGCACGCCGTGCGACTCGTTGATCCACCGCGCCAGCCGATACACGAGGTTTTTGCTCACGTCCGAAAGCACCGCCAACCCGCCGTTCATGTCGCCATAGAGGGTGCAATACCCGACCGCAAGCTCGCTCTTGTTGCCGGTGGTCAGCACGATCGCGCCCGTGCGGTTGCTCAGTGCCATCAGAGCCGTGCCGCGCAGCCGCGATTGAATGTTCTCTTCGGTGAGGTCTGGAAGCCTCTCCCCCAGCGCGTCAAACCCCGCGCCCTTGAACGCCGGATCGAGAATACCGCGAAAGCTGCCCATGGGCCCCTCGATCGGGACGACCATGAACTGCGTCCCCAAACGGGTCGCGCTCTCCCGCGCATCGCGAAGGGCGTGATCCGACGAATAAGGCCCCGGCATAGCGACGCCCAGCACATTCTTCGCTCCGAGTGCCCCCGCCGCGAGCGCGACGGTGAGGGCCGAGTCGATCCCGCCCGAAAGCCCCAGGATCGCCTTGTTGAAACCAGTCTTGCGGCAGTAATCCCTCACGCCAAGCACCAGCGCGCGGTACGCGAGCGACTCTTCGCCCGCGCACAGCAACGGGTCGTGTGCCACAACCTGCGCGTGCGGACGATCAACCGGAACATCCACAAGTGTCAACGCCTCTTCGAACCCCGGCCCCGCTGCGACAAGCTCGCCCCGCGAGTCATACACCGCCGCGTGCCCATCGAAGATCAAATCATCATTCCCGCCCACCTGATTCACCGCGGCCACAACGATCCCGTGACGTGCCGCGTGCGTGCGAAGAATTGCGCGGTGCCTGGCCCCCTTGCCAAGCACAAACGGGCTCGCCGATGGATTCACGATCATCGTTGCACCGGCTTTCACAAGCTCCGTGACCGGATCAGCCTTGTCGAGATACTGCTGTGCAAACCCCGCATCTTCGCCCTTCCATAAATCCTCGCAGATCGAGAGCCCGATACGCGCCTTGCCACTTTGTGACTCAACGTCGATAACGCACGGAGCGTCACCGGGCGTGAAATATCGGTCCTCGTCGAAAACGTCGTACGTCGGCAGAAGACGCTTGTCATAGCGAGCCTCAATCGATCCGCGATGGCACACCACCAGCGAGTTGGTAACAGGCCCACCGCGAACGTGCGGCTCGCGCACCGGCATCGGACATCCCATCACGATCCACAGGCCCTGGGGCGCACCCGAGGCAACCCGCCGCGCCGCCAGCCCGCACGCCTCGATGAATCCCTCTTGCAGCAGCAGGTCCTTGGGCGGATACCCACACATCGCAAGCTCGGGGAACACCACCAGCTCTGCTCCACCTTCCGCCGCCAGCGCAGCAAAGCGCAGGATCAGTTCGGCATTGCCTTCGAGGTCGCCGATGGTCGGATTGATCTGGGCAAGTGCGAGCCGCATCACACCCATCGTAGTGGTCCCTCACGGGGCTGTCGGGCGTCTTCCCTACCATCGGCCCTTGTCCAATCAGTCTGACAACTCGCCCGGCCTCACGCCCATGGTGCCCGCCGCCTCGCCCCTGGCCGAGTTGCTCGCCATCGCAGGCCCCACCGTTGCCACGATGGCGTCGTACACGCTCATGACCTTCACCGACAAGTGGCTCGTGAGCCGCCTGGGCCCCGTGTTCGTCGGCGCACAGGGCAACGGCGGGCTCGCGGCCTGGGCTCCCCAGGCGATGATGTACGGCACGCTCCAGATCATCAACACCTACGTCTCGCAGAACATGGGCGCGGGCCGCCGCGATCGCGCGGCCGCCTACGTCTGGAACGGCATCTGGCTCGCCATCATCTACTCCCTCCTGCTCCAGCCCTACGCGCTCCTCCTCCCGAAGATCTTCGCCCTCGCAGAGGTCGACGCGCGTCAGTCCATTCTTGCCGCGCAGTATGGCCGCGTGCTGATCTATGGCTGTGGGCTCAACATGGCGACCAGGGCCCTCTCCCAGTTTTTCTATGGCACCCATCAGGCCCGCGTCGTCATGGCTGCCGGCATCATCGCCAACGTCGTCAACCTCTTCCTCGCCGCCGTGCTCGTCTTTGGCAACGGCCCGATCCCCGAAGGCCTTGGCATGTTCGGCCGCGTCGTCGGCGCCCTCGGCCACTGGACCAATATCGCCCCGATGGGCATCGTGGGGTCCGCCTGGGGAACCGTCATCGCCACTCTGGTCGAGCTCGCGATCCCGCTCGTCGTCTTCCTCTCGCCCAAAATCAACGCCCAGTACGCCACGCGGCACGCCTGCTCGTGGTCGTGGTCACACATCCGCGACATCGTCAGGCTTGGCTGGCACGGCG
Source organism: Phycisphaerales bacterium (assembly GCA_043788295.1). GTDB lineage: Bacteria > Planctomycetota > Phycisphaerae > Phycisphaerales > UBA1924 > UBA2396. The sequence continues at coordinate 11,252 of JAYVUC010000007.1, read as the reverse complement.
GCGCGATGTTCGCCAACGAGATGGTCTGCTGGGGCTTCTTCATGGTCTATCTCGTGAGCCACTTTGGCAAGGCGCACGCCTCCGCCGGTTGGATCGCCCACCAATACATGTCGCTTTCGTTCATGCCCGCCGTCGGAATCTCCGTCGCCACCACTGCGCTCGTGGGCAAGTACATCGGCATGGGGCGCCACGACCTGGCCGAGCACCGCTTCTGGCTCTCCCTCAAGTTCGCAGCCGGTTACATGGGGCTCTGCGGCATCGTCTTCGTCGTCTTTCGCGGCCCGCTCATCGGACTCTTCATCGAGGACGGCACCCCGCCTGCCGCCGCCAGTGAGATCGTCCGCCTGGGTTCCATGATGCTCATCGCCACCGCCGCCTTCCAGCTCTTCGACGCCGGGGCAATGGTCACCAGTGGCGCGCTCCGCGGCGCGGGCGACACCTTCTTCCCCGGCGTTGCCACCGTCATTGCTTCCTGGGGAATCATCGTTCTGGGGGGCCTCTTCATGATCCGGCAGTTCCCCTCCCTCGAATCCATCAGCCCCTGGATTGCCGCCGCCACCTATATCTTCTCACTCTGCGTCCTCCTCGTTGGCCGATTCCTCACCGGTAAATGGAGGAAGATCAAACTCCTGGACCGCACCCCCGCAGAACCAACCCAGGCAGCCGCCAGCACCACCGACGGCCTCTGAGAAGCTGGGAAGGCGGGCCGAAAATTATTTTCAAACCCCACCCGTTCTGTTCGGGTTTCAACCGGAGCGCGGCTTGATCCTCACGAACTTTGCGCTAGAGTGAAATGAAGCTCCCTCCGCTGGGAGCGTGGAACTATTTCAAGGGAGCGATTGATGCCTCACGATCCGCTAGACACGGTGATCGGTGTTTCTGAGTCGGCCAAGCGGGATCCCGCAGCGTCCGCAAAGCATGTTCAGGCCGCACAGGCCGCCGAGAAAACCGGCGACCGTGCCTTGGCCGTATCCGAATATCGCAAGGCATCCTCGGCCGACCAGAGCAACGCCTACGTCATGTTCCGTCTTGCGTACCACCTTGACCTTCTGGGTGAAGAGGACGAGGCACTCTCGCTCTACGAGCGATCCATCGAGACCCCTCCGGCCAACATCAACTCGCTCGTCAACCTCGCCATCATGTACGAGGATCGCGGCGATTTCCTCCGCGCCGAGCGATGCCTGCGCCAGGTGCTCGACACCAACCCCAACCACCCCCGCGCGGGCCTCTACATGAAGGATGTGATGGCCGCCAAGGACATGATCATCGAGGAAGAGCCCGACCGCGACCACTTCAAGCGCAAGGCCCTGCTCGACACCCCCGTGACCGACTTTGAGCTTTCAGTCCGGGCTCGCACGTGCCTGAAGAAGATGACCATCCGCACCCTGGGTGATCTGCTCCGCATCACCGAGGCGGAGCTGATGAGCTACAAGAACTTCGGCGAGAACAGCCTCGTCGAGATCAAGAAGATGCTCACTGTCCGCGGGCTCAAGCTCGGGCAGGGGCTCGAAGACGCCCACCGCGCCGCTCGCCGGGCACTCTCCGAGCAGTACAAGGGCACCAACAAGGAAGTGTCGCTCGGCAAGCTCGTGAGCGAGCTCAATCTCTCGGTCCGGGCCCGCAAAGCGCTCCAGATGCTCAACATCCAGACGCTGGGCGACCTCGCAAGCCACACCGAGGCCGAACTCATGGGCGTCAAAAACTTCGGCGCGACAAGCCTCAAGGAAGTCCGCGAGCAGCTTTTGGTCAACGGGCTGGCCCTGCGCATTCTCGAGGCCTGAGTTCGCCAAGAGTCAAGAAGGCAAGGAAGCACCACAGAGGACACAGAGAGAGCAAAGCGTGTCAGTTGAGTGTGCTCTTCGTGACCTCTGTGGTTCATGTATTAAGGACCATCGTTCGGTGCGGCATCAGAGGGATCGGTCGCCCGCGACACAATCCCCGCGTCACGCGTGCCCGATTGCTTGTACGACGCGCGAGCGTTGATGTACTGCTCCGGGCTCACCTTCAGGTCCGGCGTCTCTCCCCTCTGATGCATCGCGTGCAGATGCTTGAGAAACGGCACGCACCACTGGCACCCAGTGCCCGCCGACAGGCAATCCGAGATCAACGATGCCACCGGCGGATTCTCGCGCGACAAAAAATGCTGGATCTTCCTCAGCGAGACGTGAAAGCACAGGCAGACATGGTCGTCGGGGTCCATCGCACCACACGCTAGGTTCGCCGCCGCCGATCCGCCCGTCCCTATCGTTCTTCCATGATCGAGGTCGCGCGACACTGCGAGTCCGTGCTCCACACCCAAGCCCTCGCGCTCGGGCTTGCAGCCCTCCTCCGCGCAGGCGATCGCGTTGCGCTCACCGGCGAGATGGGGGCCGGCAAGACCACCCTCGTTCGTGCACTTGCGGCGGGCCTGGGCGGCGACCCTCGTCTTGTCTCGAGCCCGACCTTCGTAACGGTCAACGTCTATCCGCTGCAAGCTACCTTGGCGACCTCGCCGACCGAACTCGTTCACGCCGACTTCTTCCGTCTCACCGGCGACAGCGACCTCGACGCCCTGGGCTGGGATCGACTCGTCCATCCATCCGCAGTCGTCGTTGTCGAGTGGCCAAGCCACGCGCCCGGTGCACTGGGTGACCCGGCCACATGCGCAAGCGTGACTCTGAACGTCACAAGCGAAGAATCGCGTGAGATCGTCCTGGCTGCGCCTGACGACTGGACCCAGCGTGAGCCCATGGCCCGATTCATCGCCAACGTGCCGACGATCTGCCGAATCATGGGCAGACCCGTCGCGCCGACCTCGCCCACCTACCCCTTCTTTGACGAGCGGGCCAAGCTTGCCGATTTGAATCAATGGCTCAGCGGCGGATACTCCGTGAGCCGCGACGCCCAGCCCGCCGACTTCGAGGAAGGCGCGCCCTGAGCGTGCGGCGTCAAACGCCCGATGCGTTCGAGCCCGGTACCATCGACCGATGGAATCCACACTCGCAATGCTGTTGCCAGCCGACACCGCTTCCTCCGCGACGGGCGGCCTCTGGGGCCTCTTCACTCAATCCTTCGACGCCTTCACCGTCGTCCTGCTCTTCGGCTCGGTGATGGGCCTGGCGTGGGTGGTCCGTACCGTTGTCGAGGTTCGGGAATCCGCGATCGTGCCCGCAAGACCCCTTCGCGTCATCGCCGACGCCGCCGACGCAGGCCGCTGGGACGAGCTCCGCGGCTTTGTCGCGTCCGACGAATCCATGCCCTCGCGGATTCTCCGTCAGGCCCTCTCGCGCCGCAGCTACGACAAATCGGCGATGCGAGAACTCGCCGAACTCGCCGCCTCCGAAGAATCCGCCCGGTGGTTCCGCAAGATCGAGCTCCTCAATGTCATCGGAAACCTCGGCCCGCTCGTCGGGCTTGCCGGCACCGTCTGGGGCATGATCCTCGCTTTCACCGCGCTGGGTGAAGTCGGTGGACAGGCCGGCCCCACCGACCTCTCATTGGGCATCTCCAAGGCCCTCTTCCACACGCTCCTGGGCCTCTGCCTCGCCATCCCCTGCCTCTTCGCCTACGGCATCTACCGCTCGGTCATCGACCGCCACTGCACCCGCGCCATGGTCGTTGCCGCCAAGGTCATCGAGCAGCACCCCGGCGAGATTGCCAGCACCGCACACGAGCTTGAGACAATCGCCGCTGGCGCATGAACCCCGGTCCACACCGATGCGAATCCGACGCCTCCATCACCGCCACCAGAGCTCGGGCCACATCAACGTGACCCCGCTCATCGACGTGGTCATGTGCCTCATCGTCTTCTACCTCATCGTTGGTCGCCTCGCAACCCAGCACGCGCGCCCAATCTCGCTCCCATCCACCGGGGTGGGCGATGCCGAATCCAAGCCCCGCCTCGTCCTCAACGTCGCAAGACCCGATGGCGACGGCAAGGGTGTCGTGCTCTCGCTCGGCGAGCAGCCCATCACACTCGGCGAGCTTGCGGGACAGCTCAGGACCAGACTGGGCGAACCACCCAGGGGCGAACTTGCCATCCGCGCCGACCGCAACCTTCCGTGGGCAAGCGTGCAGCCCGTCGTCGAGGCGTGCCGTGCGGCCGGGCTCGCGGGCGTCAAGCTTGTCACCGAGAAGGGAGCCGCCAAATGAGAAAGCCCTTCCGAAGTCGCTCCGCCATCGCCATTCACGACGCCCACATCGGACCCAACATGACGCCCATGGTCGACGTTGTCATGGTCATTCTCATCTTTTTCATGGCCAGCGCCGCACTCATGGGCCCCGAGTGGCTCCTCCGCACCGCCCTGCTCTCAGCCAAAGCCGCCGGTTCGGCCGCACTCGCTGACCTCGTTCCAGTGCTCGTATCGCTCGAAGCCAACACGAACGCCAGTGCCGACAATGCGGTCACCGTCAAACTCACCGTTGGCCTCGGAAATCAGCGGCAAACGCAGGAAGTCCCGATCAGCCTGATCGAACAAACCCTCGCAGCCCGCGCCAAATTACACGGCGCTGACAAGCTCGCCGTCAGCCTCTCGCCCAGCCCAATTGTCTCATACGAGTCCGTGGTGCGCGTCCACGAGGCCTGCGCCAAGGCTGGCATCACCCGCGTGGGCGTGGCCCCCGCCAAAGACCGCTAGACCCGCCTCGCCGCCTTCCGCAGCGCGAAGATCTGAAGATTATGCCCCTGAGGCGTCAGCCCATGCTCACGGCATATCCGCTCGCGGATCGCCCCGAGCTCCGGCACGTCAATCGCAATAACCTCGCCCGTGTCCACCACCACCAGCAGATCGTTGGGCGACGTGCCATACACCAACTGATAGTGCGCCTGCTCTTTGCTCACCAGCACGCGCCGGATGATCCCCGCATCCACCAGCAGTTTGATCGTGCGATACACCGTCGCCTTCGAGACGCGAAACGACCCACCCCGAAGCTTCTCGATCAGCTCGTCAGCCTCAAAGAGCCCCTCCTTGCGAACAATCAGGTCCAGAATCTGCGCCCGCTCGGGTGTGTACTTCTGACCCGACGCCTTGATCGCCCGCCGAAAGATCGCGCACAGCGGCTCCACGATCGTGAGGTCCGACGGACGCGCGGGAGGTGCTGCTGACTGGGTCGCCATGAACGTATCCTAGTGCCTTGCCCCATGCCACCGATCCATCTCGCGCCGCCGATTCCGCGGGCCTGCCCAAGAGGCCGCTGCTGCTGGGCGGCATCCTTCTCGCCGCCATCGCGCTCATCGCAAGCTCCACCGCCGGCAACCTCGACCCGCTCACTGCCACCTCATTCGCCCTCACCAAAGCCTTCACCGATTCGTGGCCCGCCATCCTCTATCTTGTCGCCGCCATCGGCCTGGGCAGGCTCGCCAAACCCCTGTACGCCGGCACTGCCGACCCGCTCGCCGCCCAGATCGCCTGTGGCCTCGCCCTCATGCTCAGCCTCTCCCACATCCTGGGCCAGCTCGGGCTTCTGCACGGTACCACGGGCCTCATCACCGGCGTCGCCCCCGTGTGCGTTGGCCTCGTGCTTCTCGCAGTCCAGCTCAGGGGCCACTCAGCCGATCTCGCCGCATTTGGCCGTTCGCTCTCGCATCCCACCGAGCCCGCGTGGTCATTCATCCCCTGGTTCGTCCCCGCAGCCATCGGCCTCACGGTCATGCTCGTCGCCGCGTCCATCCCGCCCGGCTTTCTCTGGTCATCTGAGTTCGGCGGCTTCGACGCTCTCTCCTATCACCTGCAACTGCCCCAGGAATGGCTCACCTCGGGCCGCCTCGCGCCCGTCACACACAACCTCTACTCCTACCTCCCTTCTTACATGGAAGCCGCGTTCCTGCACCTCGCCGCACTGACCGCCGCTCCAAGCGCAGCCACGTCCCACGACGCCATGGGCCTCCTCGCGGGCGATGGCTGGCGCACTCTCTCCTGCCAATACCTGCAAACCGGCCTTGCGATCCTCACCGCCCTCGGTGCCGCACGACTCGCGCAGCGAGTACTCATCGAGTCCGGCTACGACGATCGCACCGCCCGGCACGGGGCCAGCGCCGCCGGTGCCTTTGTTCTCATCGTGCCTTGGGTCGTCGTCTGTGGCTCTCTCCCCTACAACGACCTCGGCGTCACCGCCCTCGCCGGCCCCGCCATGCTCCTTGGCGCCGACCGCGCCCTCTCGGGCTGGCGACGCGGCCTGCTCTGTGGCCTCCTCGTCGGCGTTGCATCAAGCATCAAACCCCCCGCCATCTTCATGCTCGGTGGCCCCGTCGCCCTCCTGATGCTCACCACCACGCCGCTCCGCCAACTCCTCACAATGCTCGCGAGCGGCCTCCTCGCCGGCCTCGCCGCCTGCTCCCCCTGGCTCGTCCGCAACTGGCACGCCTGCGGCAACCCCATCTTCCCTTACGCAAGCAACGTCTTCGGCCTCGCCCACTGGTCGTCCGACCAGCTTGCAAGGTATTCCGCCGCCCACCACGAAACCGCGCCGCTTTTGAACAAAGTAGCGATGCTCTTTCGAAGGCCCGCCGCAGATGCGTTGGGCAGGCTCGTGCAACACCGCGGCCTCATGCATCCGCAGTGGGGCCTCGTGCTCCCGTTCGCCCTTGCCGCCACCTTCGCTGGCATCCTCAATCCCCGTACAAGGCAGTGGGGGTGGAGACTTGCGCTCGGCACCGCGATTGCAATCGTCGGCTGGCTCTCCCTCACACACATCCAATCGCGGTTCCTCATCCCCCTCGTGCTTCCGGCCGCTGTCCTCGTCGCAATCTCACTCGCCGCCCTTCGCCAAGGGTGGGAACGGTGGGGCGGCGGCCAACGCGGGGAAATGATCTCTCTCGCCGCAACCTTTCTCACACTCGCCGTCGGCACGGCCTTCACACTCGGTATCTACGCGACCGAATCCGGCGGCAGCCCCTCGGCCATCCTCCCGCTCTGGCCCGGCGACCTCGCCGATGTGCGTAGCCGCGCGCAGCTCGACGCACAGTTCCCCGCCCGCCGCATCGAACTGCTCATGGGCCCGGCCATCTCGCCCGCAGCCTTTTGCAATCTCGGTCTGCCCATCGACTCGACCGTCTATCTCCTCGGCGGCTCGACGCCCTTCTATTTCCAGTGCCGTGTTATATATAACACGACCTGGGACCGTTCGCCTCTGGCCGCTGCAATGAAGCAAGCCTCTGCTCCTGACGAACAACTCGCCGCTCTTCGCGCCCAGGGCATCACCCACGTCCTCGTCGACTTCGCCGAGCTCGATCGCCTCCAGCGAAGTCACTACTACGACCCCGCCGTCACTCCGCAGGCCGTCGCCGATCTTTTCTTCCCACGCGCCACGGTCGTGCGCAGCTGGGGTTCCGACACCTCGCCCACGCAAGTGCTCTTCAGCATCGCCCCCGCCAAGACAGGTCTGGCGTCGCTCGGCAGGAGCTCGCCATGACACCCGCCGCACCACCCAGGCCCGCTCGCCGGTGGATCCGCCCGGCGATCCAGATCGGCATGTTTCTTGCCGGGCTCGTCCTGCTCTACTGGGTCGTCAGTCAGGCCTTGGACCCGAAAAATCAGGACGCGATCCGCCGCATCCGCTCCGCCTCATCCGCCGACATCGCCCTGCTGCTCACCATGACCCTGGGCTCGCTCGTCATCAACGGCGGTATCTTCTGGGCCTGCATTCGCCCGGTGCGGACCCTTCGCATGATCGACGTGCAGGCCGTCAACGCCGTCGGCACCCTGCTCGCCAATCCGCCCGGCAAGCTCAGCATCGTGTTCCGCGTCTTCATGCACCATCGCCGCGACGGCATCCCGCTCCTCACCATCGCCGCGTGGTTCGTCGCCGTTACCGCGGGCGTCAGCGCCGCCACCAACCCGATCTTCTTCGCCTCCTGGTACATCAAGGAAATCGACGCGAGCTGGTTCGCGTTCGTCATCGGTGGGCTCGCCGTTTCCTATCTGATCGTTCTGGCCATTGCCCGCACATTCGCGGGCCCGGCCGGTCTCGTCCGCTTCCGGCGTGTCGTCGGCGCCCTGCTGCTGGGCCGCCTGCGAAACTTCGTCGCTGGTTCCGCGCTCGAAAAAATCCACGCCGGTTTCGACATGCTCTCACACCCAGGCTGGCTCTTCGTGCAAATGGCCCTTCGCGCTGCCGATCTCCTGCTCCTGGGCGGCCGCCTCTACCTGTGCGCCAAGATCGCCGGCGCCCACGTCACGTACAACGAGGCACTCGTCTACGGCGCCATCCGCTTCGCCATCGCGACCCTGCTCCCCTCGGGCGCGATGGGCTCGCAGGAAGCCGGGACCACCTGGGTCGCCCGCCTCAGAGAGGCCGCCGCCTCCGATCAATTCGCCGTTGTCCTCGTTTTCATGCTCGTCACCGAGCTCGCGGTCTACAGCGTCGCCACGGCCCTGGGCCTCTGGTGGCTCAAGCCCTGGCGCATCAACGCCGCCCAGCTTGCCCCAGAAGCCACACCCATCCAAATCGATTCCGCGATGGAGCCCGGACAAGCAGGACCATGAGATACATCGCCATCGATCTCGGCGACGCACGCACCGGCCTGGCCGTCGGCGACGCCATCACGCGCATCGTCTCGCCGCTGAGCGTGGTCGAGTGCCCCACGGGCCTCTGCTCGGGCCAGGCCCTGCTCGACCTCTTGGTCAAAGCGATCGATGACACCGTCGGGCCGCACGCCAGGTGCGAGCTCGTCGTCGGCCTCCCCATCAACATGGACGGCTCCGAAGGCCAGCGCGCCAGGATCGTCCGCGACTGGGCCCGGCGCATCTGCGAACGAACGGGCCGCGTCGTCCACCTTCAGGATGAACGCCTCACCAGCACCGCCGCCGACTGGTCCATGGCCAAGAGCGGCATGACCCACAAGCAGAAAAAAGAACGCCGCGACGCCCTCGCCGCCGCCGCCATCCTGCGAGACTTTCTCGAAGGGCTCAATCGCCCGAGTGCCCAGGGCACGCCCGACCCGGAGTCGCCTTGAGCGACGCCGACCAGCCCGCCATCGTCCTCTTCCCCGGCATGGGCGCCGACGCACGCATGTTCGACGCCCTTCGCACCGAGTTCCCCCAGATCGTCACGCCCCCCTGGCCCCACATCAACGATCGCCCCACCCCCACGCTCATCGCCTTCGCCGCCCGCGTCGCCGAGCAGATGAAAACCAGCGGCCTCGTCACGCCCGGCGTTGCAAACCCCAACCTGGTCCTCGGCGGCGCCTCCTTCGGCGGCATGGTCGCGCTCGAGGTCGCAAAGCTCGTCCGCCCCCGTGCCGTCGTGCTCATGGGCAGTTGCCGCCACCCCTCTGCAATCCCCCGCCGTCTCGCATGGCTCGAATGGCTCTGCCGCCCGATCCCCGCCCCGCTCCTGGACCACCTCAAGTTCCTGGCTCGCACCGGCGACCACGGCCTTGGCCCCATGGAACCCCATCACAGCCTCCTCCTCTCCCAGATGATGGACGACACCCCCATGCGCTTCGTCGCCTGGTGCGCCCGCGCGATCTTCGGTTGGCCCGGCTGCCCGGACCCCGGCGTCCCCGTCATCCACATCCACGGGCGCCTCGACGGCATGATCCTCGCCTCCCGCGTGCAACCCGACGTCTGGATCGACGGGGCTGGGCATGTCCCGAGCATGACACATCCGCGGGAGGTGTGCGGTGCCATTCGCCAGGCGTGCGAGCTTCTCACATGAGTGCTCTTGCCGCGTCCGAGAAAAGCCCCTACGCCACCCCAAATCCAGCCCTCGGCAAGAATTGCCTGTGCCCAACCCTCCAACGGCGGAGCAAACCTGTCGAGGTTCGGAGCAAAGGTGTAGAGGTTTGGAGCAAACTTCGACACCTATGGAGCAAATCTGTCAGGTTTGGAGAAAAGGTGTTGTGGTCCGGAGCAAACCTGTTGTGGTTTGGAGCAAAGGTGTTGGGCTGCGGCGCAAACCTGTCGAGGTTTGGAGCAAAGTTGGTGTGCCGCGAAGCATTCCGTGCCCCCACAAGTTGCCCGGAGCGGCTTCCGGGCCCTCTGGTCAGTGGTTTTTTTCGTGCTTGGCCATCATCACACCTCTACAAGACCTCCGAAAGTCGCAAAGCGACTTGCCCGCGTCACGGCTTTGAACTCTTCGGACAACGCACCATGAAACCAGTCGTGCTGAATTCCCAACCATCCTGTTCGCACTAGAGTTCTCACCGAAAGTAGTCAGGAGCATCTTCAATGGAGCACACCCAACTATCGGAGGCTCTTCGTCAAGCCACCGGCTTGCAGTTTCAACATGTGCGAGACTTTCCAGATCGCTACGACGCGGGAAAGTACCACTGCGAAATGCACAGTCGCGAGGGCGGAGTGCGTGCATTTGTAAAGTCGGAGCCGTATCAGAGCTACGACGCGTCACTCGCCAGGCTTCTTCATGCCGCCTCCGAGAGGTCCGACATCAACGCCATAATTTGGGTTGCCACGGCGTTCCTGGAAAAGCACCGGCAAGTGATCGACTTTCTCAATCGCGGACTCGGTGCCGACATCGGCTTCGCGGCTATCAGCGCCGGGACCGCGAGCGCTTCGCTGTTTTGTGGACAAGTTGGGACTACCAGAGCACTTCCTGAACCAAGTCCTGTGAAATCTCCGTTGGTCGAGGGTGAGTTTTGGGAACGTCTTCAGTTGGCGATCACCAAGAGCGTCCCTAATCTCGCCGCCGCAAGGCTCTGCGACCCGTCAACACGACCGTGGATTCGTATCGATCTCGATGGGTATCACGAGAGGGGGCTTTATGTGGACGCGTTTCAGCAACGACGACCCATGTACGCAGGGGCTTTCTTCCTTGGCGCTGACAAAGATGAGAGATATCACCAGCTTAAGGCCTGCTCGACAAGTATCGAGAAGGCCGTCGGACTGGGGAATTTGGTCTGGCTCCAGCCTGGAATAAACGCCAAGACAAACAATATTGTCGTTCCCATGCAAAAGGAGCTCGTATCAGCCGATCCAACTCAGCTGATTAGTTGGACCGTCGATGCACTTCGACGATTCGAGGCGGCAGTGCGGCTTTGAGGTGTCCACATCGTAAAGGCATGGCTCGGCGGCTCTCGGAGGACCGGTGCTGACCAGCCTCTCGCATCAAAGTGCGTCGGGCCCCAATTGGATCACGTTCCGCCCGCTTGCCGTAAACTGGCTCCATGCCCGCCTTCCCCGGCCCCTTCAAACCCACAAAACTCGCCGACCCCGTGCGGCTCGCGGGTGTGCTGCGCGATGCCGGGTACACCGCCGAAATGCTCGCGAAGGTCGGCGTCCTCTCGCGTGGCCGCGAATCGCTGCCGCACTGGGAGC
>JAYVUC010000006.1:0-19801 GCA_043788295.1 Phycisphaerales bacterium | reverse complement strand
CAGACGGTGACGGCGTACGCGGAGCGGCTCCGCGAGTTTTGCGGCAGGCGTGGGGCACAGTACATGCTGGTGAGCAGCGCGACCTCGGTTGAGACCCTGATGCTTGACTATCTGCGCAAGCGGGGGGTGCTCAAGTGACGTTTCTGACGCCGATGTACGCGATCATTGCGGGGGCGATCGCGGTTCCCTCGCTGGTGATTTTGTACTTCCTGAAGCTCAAGCGGCGGAACCTGGAGATATCGTCCACGCTCTTGTGGCGCAAGGCGATCCAGGACTTGCAGGCCAACGCGCCGTTCCAGAAGCTGCGGCGGAATATCCTGCTGTTGTTGCAGCTGCTCGCGCTGGCGGCGGCGATTCTGGCCTTGGGGCAGCCTCAACTCAATTCGGCCTCGCTCACGGGCGAGCGGCAGGTGATCGTGATCGACCGTTCGGCGAGCATGAACGCTACGGACGAGGACGAGAAGGGCGGGACGATCACGCGATTGGAAGCTGCGAAGAAGTCGGCGCTCGATCTGATCTCGGGCCTTCGCGAGCCGGGGCTTCTCGATAAGGACACGGGCGATGCGGCGATGGTGATCGCGTTTGATCGCGAGGCGTCGGTGGTGCAGCAGTTCACGGGAGACAAACGCAAGCTCGCGGACGCCGTCAGAGCGATTACGCCCAGCGATGGCCCATCACTATTGGAACCGGCGGTAAGGCTCGCGCGGGCGCAGGCACCCAAGCTCGTCTTGCAGGAGAGCGGGCAGGTGATCGAGGGCATCTCGGATCGCTGGCCGATCTCGCTGCATGTGTTCACTGACGGCAAGCTGCCCGACGCGGAGCGTGCGATGCCCGGCCCTTCGGATGTTGTGACGTTTCACCGCTTTGGCAAGCCCACGACGCAGAACATCGGGATCACCGCACTGCGGGCGGATCGGGAGTTTGATGATCCATCGAAGGTGACGATCTTTGCGAGCATCCAGAGCACCGAACCTGCTGCCCAGAAGCTCGATGCGCAGCTTTCGATCGACGGCGTGGTGGCGGCGGTGCGGGGCGTGACTGTGCCGGCGGCTGAGGGCGCAAAGCCCGCGGCGGCGGGAGTGGTCTTTCAGATCAACAAGCCGGAGGGGGCGACGATCGAGGTGCGGCTCAGGCGGCCCGGCGGGCTTGCCGACGACATCGACAGCTTTGCGACCGACGATCGCGGATGGATCGTGATCCAACCCGCGAAGGGGCTCAGGATCGCGATTGTGACTGCGGGCAATCTGCTGCTGAAGCAGGCGATGGCAACGTTGCCCCAGGCGGGCGAGCCGACGGTGATGACGGCGGCGGAGTTTCAGGAGTCACTCAGGAGCGGCAAGAGCGGGCAGTACGACGTGGTGGTGCTCGATGGCGTGCAGATCGAATGGGCGGGCAAGAAGAACGCACTGCCGCCGGGGCGGTATCTGGTGCTCAACAACGTGCCCAACGCGGTCGCACCGGTGGACACGCCGCCGGACCCCGCCAACATCAGGCCGCTGGGTCCGGTGCTGGTCGATCGCGGGGAGGGAGCGGCGTCGCAGATTGTGAACTGGACGCGCGACCATCCTGCGCTGAGGTCGCTGAATCTCGACACACTGGACATTTTCAAGTCAAGGCTCATCGAGGTGCCGCCGGGGAGCACGGCGCAGGTGCTGGTGGAATCGACGCTCGGGCCCGCGATGGTCGAGCTGATCTCGACGGACATGCGGGCGATCGTGGTGCCGTTTGATGTCACGGCGTCTGACTGGCCCTTCGACGTCGGCTTTCTGATCTTTTTGTCGTACTCGACGGATTATCTTGGCACGGGCGGCGGGTGGGCGGTGGCACGCTCGTCGCAGCCCGGGCTGACGATCAGCGATCGATTGCCGGAGACGGCGACGGATGTGAAGTGCGTCGGTCCGGGAAACATCGAGGTGGGTGTGGGCACCGGTCCCGATGGGTCCGTGTCGTTTGGCCCATTGCCCAAGGTCGGGATTTACAAGGTAAGGTGGACGGGTCCGGCGGCGGCTGGCGACGCGAAGGACGGCACGAGTGCGATGCGTGATTATGCTGTGAATCTGCTCGATCCGGCGGAATCGGACATCCGTGCTGCCGAACAAATCAAAGTCGCGACCGAGGTCGCGGGGGCCAAGCCCGGGGACAACGGGCGGGCGGTGAGGTCGATCTGGCCCTGGATGATCCTTGCGGCGCTGGCGGTTGTTATGCTGGAATGGTTCGTGTACAACAGAAAGGTTCATGTTTGATGAGGCAGCGTGCATGGAACTATCGGCGAGCGATGCTGACGGCGTGGGCGGCGGTGGTGGTTGTCGCGTGCCTTGTCCCGCGCGTCCAGGCGGCCACGACGTTTGCCCCCAAGCCACCCGTCATGGTGAAGGTCGAGTTTGGATTTGACGGAGCGGTGCCCACGGGTCGGTGGACGCCTTTGCGAGTCTGGCTCTCGGGCGGGGACAAGTCTGAGTCGGGCATGATCATCGTTGAGTATCGCCAGGACAAGACCCAGTCGGCCCGCATCCTCGTGCCAGCCTCGACAACGCCGGGAAAGCTCTCGGCGGTCGATTTTGCGGTCTGCCTGCCGAGCGACCCGGAGGTGACGGTTCGCTTTCAATCGCAGGAGAGTAATGAGTCGGCGTCGTTCGGCTCGTATGCCTCGGGCGACACGCAGCGGATAGGCGAGCTGATCCTGGGAAATCGCGGGCTCGTCGCTCACGTGGGTGCCGCGTCGATCGAGCGGGCGTTTTCGCACGCATCGCGGGTTGACTCGTCGCTGACGGTCAACAAGATCACCATCGAACCGCGTATCATCGACGGCGAGCCCCGCCAATTGCAAATAGCGAAGTGGAAACAGCTTGGGAGCGCCGATCTTCGTCCGGAGAATCTGTCGCCCCTGGCCAGGGCCTATGACGGTCTGGATGCGATGGTCGTTCAGGCTAATCGGCTCCTCGCGCCCGACGCACGGGCTGTGGCGGCTGTGAGGGAGTGGGTCGATTCGGGCGGGCGACTTGTGCTCTTGGTGCCGGAGGATGGGGCGGGGTGGCGTGCGTGGCTTGGCACCTCTGGCGGCGAGGAGCTGGTTGAGATCGGCAATGTTGCGGACACCGGTGTGTCGGCGGACGCCGCGGCGGCGTTGGGCGAGAAAGTCGCGTCGCTGAGCGCCACCCGAAGCACCGATAGAAATAACCCGTACTATCAGGAAGACGCCAAGGTCAACATCGACGAAGTGGACAGCACCCTTACCGCGCGAGCCAGCGTGAAGGCCCGCACGATATCGTTGACTGATGCGGCCCGCCGCGACGGCTGGAAATCGCGGTGGGGGGGCATGATCGCCGAGGGCCCCGTGGGCATGGGATGGGTCACGATCATCGGGTGCGAGCCCGAGTCGCTTCCGGCGACGCTCGACAACCTGGCGACCGCGACCGCGTGGCGGGATGCGCTCAGGACCGCACTCGCACCATACATCAAACGCCCGATGAGCGATCGAACCGCGTCGGAGACGCCGATCAATGCTGCGCTGAATCAGATCGTGACGGTCACCGAACCCGACAACACGATTTTCTACGCGATCCTGGGCGGGTTGGTCACGCTCATGCTCCTGCTTGGGCCGGTCGATCTGCTGGTGCTCAAAAAACTGGAGGCGAGGCAGCGCTCGTGGGCGACAGCTCTTTTGTGGATCTCGCTGGCGACGATCGCGTCCCTGGTCATTCCGCCGAATCTTCGCACGGGCCGCTCGCAGCACAACCGCCTCGCGGTTGTGGACACGTTGCAGACGACCAACTCGATAGCATCGCAGGGCCGTTCGTGGATGACTGGAATCACGGGTGTCTTCGGGTCGGCAAAGTTCTCGCGGCGGCCCGACGGGGCGGTCGAGGGCTCATGGTGGCATGGCGTCTCCGATACAGGTGATGACATGTACGATTTCTACCCGAGGCGTTCGCGTGCCTCACGGCGGGGACAGATTTTCGCTCCCCTGACCACGCTTCAGATCGCGTCGGCCGAGGGTGGCGAGCGACAGAACGTTCCGCAGGAGTTCGGTGTTTCGCTGTGGACGTACCGCGCGACCATGGACGAGGGGCGGATCCGAACGACCGTGCGGGCCGCCGTCGAAGTCGAGGGAGATCACCTCGTGGTGCGAGTCGGCCCGTTCCCTGCGGGGACGATCCCCACGTCCGGGAGCGTGGTTATGGGCGGGATATCGAATGTGATTGATTGGGGCCTGCCATCCATTGTGGGAAGCAAGCTGATCGAGTTTCGCGGCACAGCCACCCTCTCCGTGTCCAACGATTCGGATGGCAACACGCACGTGACGAAGAAGGCCCGGAGCAAGCTGGGCACGACCGAGGGTGACGCACTTCCCGGCGTCGCAGATCGGTCCTCTTCGGCTCAAGCCCGACTTGCCTCGAGTCGCTGGGCCGCGGTCTTTGTGATAGTGTCAGGGCCCGAGGTGGGTGGGGGTCTCTTCTCCGACGAGACACTCGCGGCGGAGTTTGAACGCACGGGTACGGTCTCCTATCGCATCCTCGTTCCGATGGCGCAGAACGCCTCGGCCGATCTTTCCACGGAGAAACGCCAGTGATCGAGATCAAGGGGCTCACCAAACGCTACGGGTCGCTCATGGCCCTGGACAACCTCTCGCTCTCCCTGGGCAAGGGGGAGATCTACGGGTTCATCGGGCCCAACGGCGCGGGCAAGACCACCACGATGAAGATCCTCTCGTGCCTGCTCAAGCCCGACGGCGGGACGGCGTTCATAGACGGGAACAGCGTGCACAAGGACGGGGCGGCCATTCGTCGCATCATCGGCTACATGCCCGATTTCATCGGTGTGTACGACGATCTGACGCTCGATGAGTACCTGCAGTTCTTCGCCGCTGCATTCAGCATTCCGCGGAGTCGCCGGCGGGCGGTCATCGACGGCGTGCTCGAGCTCACCGATCTCACGGGCAAGCGAAACGCGATGGTCGAGTCCCTCTCGCGCGGCATGACCCAGCGTCTTGGCATCGCCCGCGTACTCATCCACGATCCCAAGGTGCTGCTGCTCGACGAGCCCGCCAGCGGGCTCGATCCGCGTGCCCGCATCGAGATGCGATCGCTGCTCACCGAGCTGGGCAAGCTGGGCAAGACGCTCATCATCAGCTCGCACATCCTGTCGGAGCTTGGCGAGATGTCGACGTCGATCGGGATCATCGAGCGGGGCAAGCTGTTCTACTCGGGCACGATGAAAGACGCCCTGACACGCGGGCGCGGGGGCGAACGCATCCAGATCGCGCTGGGCGAGGGGTCGGCGGCGCCAGAGCTTGTGAAGTCGTCGGTTGAGAAAGACAGCCGCGTCGCTCGTGTGCTGATGAATGTCGAGAAGCCCGACGTGCTCATGGTCGAGATGGTGACTGGTGTGCATACGCACCAGGGGCTGATCGAGTCGGTGCTGGCGGCGGGCGGGAAAATCCAGAGCTTCACGCCCCAGGAGGTCAAGCTGGAGGACGCGTTCCTGACACTTACCACCGGGGCGCTGCAATGAGCCAAAGGTCGCTGGAACCGCAGTTCGCCATGCCACGAACCGAGCCGCTGTGGCGTCGGATCGTGGGCTGGCTCGACCCGGCGGAGTGGATCGGGCCGGTATTCACCAAGGAAGTCCGGACAACCTCGCGGAAGGCCTCGACCATCATTGGTCGGAGTGTCTATGTGCTTTTGCTTACTGCCGCAGTGTGGGTGGCATACGCGTTGGCCCGTGCGGAACATGGCAATCGGGGCGGGCGCGTTGAGCGCATCCAGGATCTCCAGCGCATCGCCCCTTCGCTCGCCGTTGCGGTCATGTGGGTCCAGGCGGCGGTGCTGGTGTTTCTCGCGCCATCGACCACGGCCGGGTCGCTCTCCGACGAGCGGCGTCGCAGGACACTCGACGTGCTCTTGACCACGCCGGTAACGGCATGGCGGATCGCGCTGGGCAAGCTGACCGCTGCGATGCTGACGCTGGGCCTGCTGGCGCTCTCGGCGATTCCCGTGCAGCTTGCTGTGCGGGTGCTGGGCGGCGTCGAGGTGGAGTACATCCTCGGCAGCACTGCGGTCGTCCTCTCGCTCGCGCTCATGGGGGCGTCGCTGGCGATGCTCAACTCACTGTGGTGCAAAAAAGCCTCAACCGCGACGTTCCTCGCCTTCATCATGCAGGTGATCCTCGTGGGCGGGCCCATCTTGATCGGCGGGATCATCGCTTCGGTCGTGGCCAGCGCGGGCGGGATGCGAGGCGGACCCCCGGTCTGGTTCATGTGGCTCATGGCAAGCTGCTCGCCCGCCACGCTCTTCGCAATCAGCGGGCAGTTGCTCGGGGGTGTCCTGGGTCCGGGGTTCGGTGCGGACGACATCACCCGAATGTGGATCACCACGACGATTTACAACGTCGTCGCCACAATGGGCGTCTTCGGGCTCACCACGATCTTTCTCCGAAGGGTCATGCTCGCGGCGGCTGCGGGCGGATCGCCCGACCGAGTGTCGATCGGCCGCGTGAAGCGTTCGTTCGTTCCAATGCGAAAGGCCAGCGAGGAAGGCGTGGCGATCGTGGCGGCCACACCCGCGGACGACCTTTTGGCGCGTGCGGCGGCGTCGGGCCTTCGCGTGCGAACAAGCCGCGAGGTGGGGGACCGGCCAGTGCTCTGGCGCGAGCTGAATCAGCCGCTCTTTCGCAAGCGCTGGATCGCCGTTCTCGTGCTCATCGGCGTGGTCGCGTTCTCGCTGCTCATGCTCGCGACGTCCAATGGCGAGCTTCGGATGCCCGTCACGGCAACGACCATGGTCTTTGGCGTTATCCTGCTTCTGCAGGCAGCGTCGCTCACCGTGGGCGGCATCGCGGGCGAGCGCGAGTCCAAGACGTGGGAGATGCTGCTCGCAACCACGCTCACGTCGCGCGACATCGTGATGGGTAAGTTTTTCGGCGCGCTGCGATCGCTGTGGCTCATGCCTGCCGTCCTTCTCGTCAACGCGATGATTCTGGGTGTGCTCTGGGGATCGTTCCGTGGGCTTCTGCTTGTTCATATTGCCGTCATCGTCGCCGGACCTTGCATGCTCCTGGCCGCCATGGGCACGCGGCTCAGCCTCACGAGCAAGTCCGCGTCGGCCGCGGGCACCCGAAACATCCTCTTTGGGCTTGGCCTCTGGGGCGGGCTGCCACTCACTTGGGGCCTTGCGATGCTGACGATCGAGGCGATGCGACTTCACGGGCAATGGTGGGAAGATCTTGCCAACGCATACGGCGGCTTCACCATCACCGTGAACCCGGTCGCGATGCTTGTCTCCGCACTCCAAGGAGGAGGAGTCAGCAACGGCGGCTCGTGGGAGCGGTATTTCCTGGGCACTGAAGCGAGTGTCTCCACCACCGTGTTTACCGGGGTGATGTTTGTCGTCTTTCTGGGCTACTCGCTGTTGACGGCCCTTGTCCTTTGGTGGACGTGCGCGGGCTTCGCCAAGCGATCAGGGCGCGTTTCCTGATATTTGTGTTCGAGAGGCTGCCTTGTTCGGGTTCACTTCGCGGCGGGCGGTGTTGAGGGGGCGAACTCGACCGTCACGCGGGCGGGGTACATCAGGCCGCGGTCGGCACGCTCGTGAAGCGAGGCCGAGAGCGACGCGATGGTGCGCAGCGCGGTCCCTTCCCAGAGTGTCTTGCCGTCCCGAGTGATCTTCACGGGCTTCTCAAGGTTGGTCATCGAGTCTGAGAGCAGGACGGTCACGCACGTCAAGCCCTCCGCCGATTCGATGGCGATCTCGCCGGGCTTCAAAGTCGCGACGACCAGAGTGCCGGGCTTCTTGTCGGCATCCTTCACCATGAGCCAGTACGAACGCGAGTGCGCGGGGCCGCCCTGACGCCAAACCACGCGGTCAGGTGTTGTGTTGCGTGTGAACTTGGCCATCCACGGCACGGCCTTCGCGTCCTCCAGATTCATCCAGTGTGCCCGCCCCGCGTGCAGCTCGGCGACGTGCTCGTACCCCTTGGGATCGTCCTTCCGCAGCGCGTCGAGCTTCTCGCCCCACGCCTTGGCAACCTTGTTGCGGTCGTACGCACCGTCGTCGGCACCGCAGTGGATGGCGAACGGCACATTTCGGAGGTTCAGCGGTGACGCGTCGTTGGGGTGTCCCGCCATCATCGACGCGGCGGCCCATCGGTCGGCCATCCGCGGCCCGAGCTGATACACGCCGTCGCCACCCGCCGAATAGCCCATGAGATAGACGCGGTTGGGGTCCACACCCTCGAAGACGACCATGCCCTCGATGAGCCGGTCGAAGAGGCCGTCGATGTGCCCCTCGTGCCACAGGTTCCAGTTGTCGGTGGGTGCCCGCGGCGCGACGTACACGCCCTCGGCGGGCTTGTAGAGCCCGATCTGGTTCTTCCACTGCTGGTCGTTCACTTCCTTGGGCGCTCCGCCCCCGCCGTGCATCGTGATGAAGAGGCTTCGTCCAGTCTTGGGCTTCTCGCCGAAGACCTTGAACTCGAACTTCATCGTCTTGCCGTCGATTGTGATCGCCTTAGAGTCCCACTCGGCCTTGTTTGTCGTTCGCACGATATCGGCGTGCGTGTTCCAGAGAATCTCGGTCGCCTCGTCGGCCTGCGCTTTGGACAGGGGCGTGGTGGCGAAAGGCTGCGACTCGAGCGATGGGCGGTCCTTCAACGTCGAATGCGTCCACGCCTTGAGCCCTTCGACGGGCGAGTCAGGCCCGCTGGCGAGCGCGGGCGAAAAGCAAAGGCCCGATGTCGCGAGCACCAGACCGGCACAAAGGTGGCGCATCGAACTCATGAGTCTCTCCTTTGTGCTGCTTGCACTTGTCGCGCGGTCATCCGCGTGCCGGGCCCATCAGGCTGTCGGGCTGCTCCTGCAAGAGCTTCACGATCTCCGCCAGCGCGAGGGCCGCCGTCGCACCGTCCACCACGCGGTGGTCGCACGCCAGGCTCAGGGGCAACAGATTGCCGACGAAAATCCCGCCGTGACGGATGACCGGCGAGGGCCTCGCACGACCGACCGCCAGAATCGCCACCTCGGGGTAGTTGATGACGGGCGTGGCAAACCGGCCCGCGTGGCTTCCCACGTTGCTGATCGTGAACGTGCCGCCCGAAAGGTTCTCGCGCGAGATCGTCCGCATCCGTGCCTGCTCCGCGATCGCCGCGATCGACCGGGAAATCTGCAAGACACCCAGGCGGTCCGCGTCGCGGATCACCGGAACCATCAGCCCGTTGTCGGTGTCGGTGGCGATGCCCAGATGCACGCTGCGGTGCTGCACGATCGATGCCTCGGCAGTCGCATCGCCGGGCTTCTCATCAACCGTCGCGTTCATCGCCCCGAACGCCTCAGATGAGAGCACGCGGCAGACCGCTGCCGCGACAAACGGCAGGAAACTGACCTTCTCGCCGCTCGCCGCCGCCAGTTTCTTTCGCAGCCCATCGAGCGCCGAAACGTCGGCCTCGTCCATCACCGTGAAATGCACAGCCTGATTCATCGACTCACGCAGGCGATTGGCGATCGTACGCCGCACACCGCGAAATGGCACGCGTGTGGTCTCGTCCGGCGCGGCCGACGAAGACGATGAAGCCCGTGAGAAATCGACGCTCGTGGGCATCTCCCGATGCGCCGGAGCGTGCCGAAGGGGTGCCGCCGGAGTGTGATGCACGACGGTGGTCGCGGGACGCGCTGGCGCCGCACCTTGCCCACCGGCCTGACCAGCTCCGCGCACATCCTTCTCCGTCACGCGCCCGCTGATCCCCGTCCCCTTCACGCGATCGATATCGACGCCAAGGTCGCGGGCGAGCCGCCGGACTGCGGGAGTTGCCAGGGCCTTGCCGTCCTCGGGCCCCTCTTCCTTGCGCATCATGCCGACCACGGTCCCCGCGTCCTCGCGCTCTTCGGTCAATTTCACTTCGGCGATGGGCTGATCCTTCGGTGCGTGGGCTGCAGGCTTGGGTGTCGCCGCCTCGCTCGTGCTGGCGACTTTCAGAGCCTTGCCGTTGGCGGCCCCGCCCTCATACGTCACCAGCGGGTTGCCGACGTGGCAAATCTCACCCTCGGTCCCGTGCAACTCCTTGATCGTGCCCGCCCTGGGGCTTGGAACTTCAACCAGAGCCTTGTCGGTCTCCATTTCCGCCAAAATATCGTGCTCGGCGACCGTTTGCCCCGGTGTCACCCGCCACTTGATGAGTTCGGCCTCGTGTACGCCCTCACCCAAGTCGGGGAGGATGAAGATGTTGGGATCACTGGGCTTATGGTGGGCCATCGCTTCGCTCACGGGTGGATTCGGACAGTCGCCGACGCTCACGATCACGCCGGGGCACAAGCATACTCCAGGCAAGGGGCGGGCGGAACGTTTCGCCGGTTTGACCGGGCTCGGAACAATCTCGAAATTGCGAGATCGAGCGTTGCAGGTCGGGTTTGCTGCCGTCGCTTGATTCCATGTACTGCACACGTGCCGGGGCTTTCCGGGTTCTGGCAACTCACTCATGGGGGCGGTGTGGCAGGGGTGCCGCACCGTCCTTATTTCGGCCCTCCGTGAACTTTGTCAAAGGCTCAGGGTATATACCCGTGCTGGCACGGCATTTCTCCATTGCCGCCAGCGACACGGAGATTCCCCATGCGCCACGCCTTTGCCACCATTCAATCAAGCGGCCGGTTTGCCTGCATTGCGCTCGCCCTCGCTGCGGGCACCGCATTCCCCGCCCTGGCGCAGGTTGTCTCAACCCCGGCCCACCCGCCGCACAGCCCGCCTCTTCCGCCGCCGCACCCCTTCGCCCCCGATCACGTTTATGTCGTACCAACGACGTGGCGCGTGCCTACTGCATGGCGCGTCGTCAATGTTTCCGCCGTCGCCGCCACGATCACCATCGAGGATCAGGTCGCCACCACCAATCTCGAAATTTCAGTCTCTAACCCAAGCGGGGCAGCCCAGCAGGCCGAGATGCTCCTGCCCGTGCCCGAGGGCGTCACGATCCGCTCGTTCCAATACGACGGCACGGGCCCCGAGCCCACCGCGAATCTGTTGCCGAAGGATCAGGCGCGGCAGATCTACAACTCGATCGTCACCTCGCAGCGCGACCCAGGCCTCCTGGAGTTCGCCGGTCTCAACCTCATCCGCACGTCGGCCTTTCCCATCCCCGCCGGCGGCACGCAGAAAGTCCGAATCACCTTCGAGCAGCTTCTGACCGCCGACGGCGGGCGCGTCGATTACATCCTGCCCAAGAGCGAATCGCTCGCCACCACCACGCAGGTGCCATGGACGATCAAGGCCACCATCAAGTCGGCCCGGCCCATCGCCACCGCGTATTCACCGAGCCACGATCTGACCACCGACCGCAAGGGCGCGGGTGATCTCGTGGTAACGGTGCCGCCGAACTCTGCGGCCGGCCCCGGCTCCTTCCGCCTCTCATATCTCGTGCAGCATGACAAGGCCGAGCCCTCGGGCACGCTGTTCGCATATCCCGACCCGACGCTCTCGGGCGGCAAAGGCGGATATTTCCTGTTTGTCGCGAGCCTGCCCGCCGATCGGCCCGCCGACATGAAGCCGGCGATGCGTGAGATCACGCTCGTGATCGACCGCTCGGGCTCGATGCGCGGCGAGAAAATGGATCAGGCCAAGAAGGCCGCCACCAATGTGCTTTCAGGTCTCGCTGAGGGCGAGACGTTCAATATCATCGACTTCTCCGATTCCATCCAGAGCTTCAGCAAAGAGCCCATCGCCAAGGACGCGGCCAGCCTCGCCAAAGCCCTGACATACATCCAGGGCATCGACGCCAACAGCGGCACCAACATCAACGACGCGATGCTCGAGGCGCTCCGTCCCGCCGCCAAGGCTGGCAGCGTGCCGCTCGTGCTCTTCCTCACCGACGGGCTCGCAACCGTCGGTGAACGCAGCGAAGGCAAGATCCGCGAAAGTCTGAAGGCTGCCAACACGCAGCATCGGCGAATCTTCTCCTTTGGCGTGGGCTTCGACGTGAACACGCCGCTTCTCTCGGGCCTCTCGCGGCAATCGCGCGCGATGGCCACGTTCGTTCAGCCCCAGGAAGATGTCGAGATGAAAGTCTCGCAGGTCTACCGCCGCCTGCAAGGCCCGCAGCTTGCGTCCCCCGCCCTCACGCCTCTGGACCGCGACGCAAAGCCCACAACGATGGCCGTCCGCGACATGCTCCCCGCCGAGATGAACGACCTCTTCGAGGGCGATCAGGTCGTGCTCGTCGGGCAGTACACGGGCGCGGAGCCCTCGCTCAAACTCAAACTCTCGGGCGACTGGTACGGCAAGCCCCGCGAGTTCACATTCGACTTCAAGCTTGATGCCGCGACGACGCGACAGGGCTTTGTCCCGCGCATCTGGGCGACACGCAAGGTCGCGTCTCTCGTGGACACACTTCGCCAGCAGTCCGCCGACGGCAACCTGCCCGCCGCCGACGACGCGAAGTTCAAGGAAGTCGTCGACGAGATCGTCCGCCTCAGCACCCGCTGGGGTGTGATGACCGAGTACACCTCGTTTCTCGCGCTCGAGCCCGGGCAGCGGATGGCTCTGCTTGGCGACATTCCGTTACCCGGACTTGATGGCTATTCCGAGGGCACTTATCGTCGGCTCGCGGGCGAATCGCTCACAGCGGGCAACCGCGCCGACAACCGCTCGGGCGGCCTCGCCGTCAGCCAGGACAAGGATGTGCAGAGTAAGGGCGAGGCAAAGAACGCTCAAACCGCCAACGTGTACTACACCTTGGCACCGCAATTCGACGGCCAAAGGGCCTTCGGCAAGGGCGGCAGCGGCGGTGGTACCTCTCCGTTCGGCGTCACCCAGACCGTCGTTGTCGGCATGCAGAACATCAACAGCCAGAGCTACATGAACCGCAACAACCGCTGGGTCGACTCCCGCGTCCTCGCCAAGGAAACCGAGAAGCCCGACCGCGAGGTCATCATCGGCACGCCCGAGTTCGACAAGCTCGTCGACACGCTCATCGCCGAGGGCCAGGAAGGTGTCCTCGCACTCGAAGGCGAGCTCCTCCTCCAGATCGGCACCGAACGTGTCCTCGTCAAGCCTGCGGCGTGACAGCAGGCGTGCCATTCAAGTGTGATCCATGCCACCGACCACCGGTTCCTCCGGTGGTCGGTGGCTTGCATGTGGGTTGGATATTGGGCGTGTACTTTGAAATGACAAACACAATGGCCCCGTGATTCACCAGGGAATCACGGGGCCGGTCTCAGGGTCTTGGTGTTGTCAGCCGTCGCGGTTCAGCCGGTCACTTGGCTTTCTTCAGCTCAAATCTCAGCGCCTCACGCTTGTTGTCCTTGAACGAGACGACGACCTTGAGCGTCTGGGCGTCGGTGCAGTTGTACTCGCACGAGGCGAGGCCGCCGACTTCGGACTGGTTCGTGAAAACGACGCGCGAGGCCTCGACCGTCGTCGCTTTGAGCCCCGCCACAGCGTCGCACTCGCCCTTCCACGGGTCGAACTTGCTGTCGAAGTGCCGCAGGCGCAGCACCGCGTCATCGCCCTCGGCCTTCACCGACAGCATCTCCCACAATGTCGTCTTGTTCTCGACCTGCCACCTGAACGTCCCGATCAGCGAGTCACCCATCGGCGCCGACCAGGTTTCTTCGACCGGGCTGCCATCCATCGTGCCCGACCATGTGCCCTTGAGAAACGCCAGCCGCTTGACCGCCGCCTGTGTCTCGTTCGCCGCAGACTGCGCTGGCTTGGCGGCAATAGTGGGAGTAGTGGGAGTAGTGGGGGTAGTGGGGGTGGAGAGCGTTGCGGGCTTGGTCGCGGCGGGCTGCACCCATGCGAGGGCACCCAGCGACAGCACACCGAGAACAGCGACGACAATTCGACGATCGTTCATGCGAAACTCCTCGCCCACCCGGTGCTGTGAATCCCAGAATATCAGTCGATATCACGGCTCACTTCGGTGCCGGCATCGCGTCGCGAGCCGGTGCGGGCTTCATATCGGTCACGGCTTTCTCCGCGGCCGCCTTTCCCGCCGCAATCTTGTCGGCCGCCGCTTTGGCAAAGGCCGCCTCGCGCTTGGCAAGGGCCGGTCCGCCGATCGATGCGTACCACTGCTTCCACGATGCCGCGTCGGTGCCCATCTTCGCAAGATCTTCGGCGGGCTGCCCCGTGAGCGCTGAGCCAAGGCTCGCCAGCGGCCTGTAGACGATCCTGGGCGGGGCCTGCGACACGACCGCGTCGTTGATGACGAGCAGATTGCCGCTGTTCACCACGCTGATGGTCGGGTCAAAGCCGATTGTGCCCTGACCGGCCGCAGGGCGCAGGTTGGAGACGTACGCGGTCTGCGTGGCGAACGCGATCCACGCGAGCGGGCGCTTGTGCTGTGTGTCGGGGTAGCTGCCGCCAGGGCCTGGCCCGCCGCCCCCGCCGGCTTGGATGAGCAGCGGGATAATCTCGAAAATGTTGAGTGCAGCACCAGCCTCACCAGCACTGGCGATCACCGCCTGATCGCCCGAGTTTACGGCGTTGCTCGCCACATCGACCATCGCGCGGGTCGGTCTGCCCGACTCGTTCACACGGTGCGAGAGCGATTCGATGGCTGCCGACCGCCACGCCGCCTTCGGGTGCGCGATCGCGAGCCACATGAGCCCCCGGTCGCCCGCGTCGCTCTTGGCAGACGTGAAGATTTCCAGGAGCCCGTCGCGCACGTCGTCGGCCTGCTCCTGAAAGACCGCGATGAGGCTCTGGTACATCCAGTCGTCGCGGTACGTCCTGAGCTTGAGGATGCCGTCGCTGCGCAGGGCGGCGTTGTTCGTGTTGGCGAAGTACTTGCCGCGAAGCTTCTTGAGATCCTTCTCCAGCGCGAGCTGCTTCTTGCGAAACTCCTTGAACTCGCGGAGTTTGGGGTCTTCCGGGTCGACCACCTGCTTCATGATCGCATCGGGCGGCTCGTTGGCGGCCGTAGTCCGAGCAAATCCGCTCGCCATGATCAGGGCAAACCCGGGGATCAGAAACACGATTCTGGCACGGCATGGAAGTTTCATACGGGAGCCCCGAAAGGAGTTTGTTCGGTTCGCAGTCTGCTTGGACACACTATGGACGCCCACGGATGGGCCCGGTTCCCGTTCTGATCGGTCGAATTGGGCCATGAGATTCATTCGCCCGCCGCAACCATGACCAGACCCTCGTTTCCGAGCTTTCGCCGGGCCGCCTCACCCTCGGCCCGCGTCGCAAACCGCCCAATACGCACGGCGTAGAGCGTTTGATTGCCCTTGTTCGAGCGCACGACCCTGGGGCTCGCGAGCGACGATGCCGCAGCCTTGGGCTGGATGCGGGCGGCAGTCGCCATCGCACGCTGATAATCCGCGTATGACCCGAGCTGTACGGTGAACGCGCCTGTGTCCCCGGGGGCCTGCGGGGCGGGTTTGGCGATGGCGGCCGAGCGGGCGGAAATCTGCCCACGCAGCTCCGAGCCCGACACATTCGCTGCCGCCTGCTGATACATCGCCTTGGCGTCGGCTGGCTTGTTGAGGGCCTGCAGCGAATCGCCCGCGAACATCGACGCGCGGGCCTTGTCATCGCCAGTGAGCTTCTGCGATGCGGTTGTCAGGAGCGAGACGGCCTCGGCGTGCTTGCTCTTGCGCTGGGCGAACATGCCCAGGGTCGCGCCGGCCGAACCCGCTATCTTCGCGTCCTCGCTGCTCAGGAGCGGCCTGAGCCATCGCTCCGAATCCGTCTCGTGGTCGAGAGCGGCGGCGGCGAGGCCCGTCGTGAGGGCCGCGCGTTCCCTTTCTGTTCCCGAGGTCGAGGCGTATGCGGCCCGCCCGGCATCGAACGCCTTGGGGTAGTCGCATCGTTCATAAAGCCTGAGATAGTCGCCGTCGGCGGTGCTGCTGGATGCCGCGCACCCCCCGGGCTGGGCCGACATCCCCAAGAGGGCCAGAAACCCGATCGCGATATTTCGCATCATCCGGCAATTCTCCTCGACCACGCCAAAGATCGGTCCCGGCACGCCCACGTCGCCTCGCATCGCGTGACGGGCCCGGAGGCAGTAGCATACCACCCGACTGGCAGGAGGTTTCTTGAGCGTTCACTGGCCGATCATCCGAACTCTGCTCGCCCACCCGACTCGGATAGCGACGGTCGACGATCGCGGCCCGCGCCGCTCGGTCGAGATCCTCGTGGCCGCCCTGCACGTCGCCGCGTACCTCGAATCGACGTGCAAGACGCAGACGGTGGGCGTGCTCCTGCCCACGGGCTCGGCGTTCCCCATCGCCGCACTGGGTGCATGGATGATCGGCAAGACGGTCGTGCCGTTGAACTATCTCCTGAAGAAGGAAGAGTTGCAGTACGTCGTCGGCGATTGCGGCACCGACACAATTTTGTCCGCAGGGGCCATGCTCGACTTCATGGGTGGGGGACCGAAAGTTGATCGACTCGTCAAGATGGAAGAGCTGGACTTCAGCGGGTTCCCCCAGCCCAGGTGGCCGGCCCGCCCAGCCGACAGCGATCTCGCGCTGCTGCTCTACACATCCGGCACAAGCGGTAGGCCCAAGGGGGTCATGCTGAGCCACGGCAACATTTCCTCCAACATCCGCCAGGTGCGGAGCTTCATTCCGTTTACCACCAGCGACATCATGCTGGGCGTGCTGCCGCAGTTCCACACCTTCGGTCTCACCGCCCTCACGCTGCTGCCGCTTGCGGCGGGCATGAAGGTGGTGTACACCGCCCGCTTCGTGCCTAGCCGCATCGTGAAACTCATCCGAGAGCACAGGCCGACGATTTTCATCGCCATCCCGTCGATGTACGGCGCACTGCTGTCGGTCAAGGACGCGGTGCCTGCAGATTTCACGAGTCTGCGATACGTCGTCTCGGGCGGGGAGCCGCTTTCCGATTCCGTCGCATCGCGGTTTCTCGAACGCTTCGGCAAGGTCATCAACGAGGGGTATGGGCTCACCGAGACAAGCCCAGCGACCAACTGGTGCAGGCCCGACGAGCACAGGCCACACTCCGTCGGTCGGCCCCTGCCAGATGTCCAGGAGCGGATCGTGGACCTCAACACGCTGCAAGACATCGGCCAAAACGCCGACGGCGAGGTGTGGATCAAGGGCCCCAACATCATGCAGGGCTATTACCACATGCCCGAGGAAACCGCCAAAGCCCTGACCCCCGACGGCTACTTCCGCACGGGCGACATCGGGCGCATCGACGACGACGGGCACCTCTACATCACCGGGCGGTTGAAGGAAATGCTCATCGTGGGCGGGGAGAACGTCTTCCCGCGCGAGATCGAAGAAGTGCTCGACTCGCACCCCAGCGTCAATGCCTCGGGCGTGGTGGGTATCCGCGACCCGATGCGGGGCGAGCTGCCGCTGGCGTTTGTCGAGATGCGCGAGGGGCACACGTTCGACAAGGCGTCGATCATCGCACACTGCCGCGGCAAGTTGGCTGGGTACAAGGTGCCGACGGACGTGCGGTGCCTTGACGCCCTGCCACGCAACCCCACGGGCAAGGTGATGCGGCGCGAGCTCAAGAGCCTCATTTGATGCGTGCGTTGCTGGTGAATCGGCATATCAGACCTGTTTTTCTTTGCAACACTCGCCACAGACAATTGCCGCTATTCGCACGAGAACGCGGCGTCTTGCAGTGTGTCTCACAACATTTCACGATATCGCAAACATCGAAAAAACGCTTGAAACAAGCGTGATTTCGTGGATCACCCTCCGTTCATTCTGATGTCAGGGCAAGGATGACCCAAGCGTGTGCGAGGGAGCCAAAGCCCGAAACAAAGTCTTGTGTGCAATCGCACCACAGAAAGGGATTTCCCATGGCCTCGAAGAACCTCATCGCGTCGCTCACCGTCCTCTCCGCTCTCGCCGCCGTCGGTTCAGCCGACGCCGCCATCACAGGCACGCTCGGTCAGGCAAGCTGGCTGCTCACCCCGCCCGCGTCGGCCTTGCCCGGAGCCCTCCCCGGCACGCCGGCCTACTGCTGGGACGAGCAGACCAACGTCAACTACAGCGCCCTCGCGGTCAACATGAACACCAACGGCTTCTTCACCGGTAACACGCCCTACTTCGGCCTGGTCTCGGGCTCCTTCGACTCGCACTTCATCCACTTCGATGCCTCGGCGGGCGTCGCCAACGCTCAGGGCACCGTCTTCTTCTCCAGCAACATCATCGCCGTCATCTACGACAACGTCCTGCTCGACAACACAGATGGCTCGCTTGGTGCCTTCGCAACCACCTACCCGACCTTCAACCCCGGTCGAAGCGAATCGCTCATCCTGGGCCAATCCTCGGTACTCGTCAGCGGCAACATGCTCCGGTTCGATTCCTGGATCTCCCCCGCCAACTACATGTGCGAACTGCGTGTCCTCACTCACGCCGTTCCCACTCCCGGCGCGTTCGCTCTGATGGGTATCGGCGGCCTGGCCTGCGTCCGCCGCCGCGCCCGCTGAATCCCACCAAGTTCACTCTCCACATCGCAGTTCCACACACCCCCACCCCATCTCTCAAGGAATCTCCAATGAACCGTCTCTCCGCCCTCTCGCTCCTCCTCGCCGCGTCCGTCACCGCCGCCTCAAACGCCTCCATCACCGGTGTCTCGGGCACCACCACCTGGCTGGGCGTCAATCCGCCCAACGCCCAGGCGTTCAACCTCACGGGGCCCAACGCATACGCCTGGGATGAACAGCAAGGGGTGAACTCCAGTGCCCTGCTCGTCAACATTGTCGCCAACGGCACGTACACAGGTCCCAGCCCGTTCACCGCCGTCACCTCGGGCTCGTTCGACTCGCACATGATCCACTTTGACCCGGCTGGAATCCCGTCGCTCGCCCTTGGATCGGTCACGTTCTCGGGCAACATCCTCGCGGTCATCTTTGACGAAAAGTATCTCACGGCATCCGACGGCTTGCTCGGGTCGATCACGACCATCTACGACACCGGCAATTTCTTCCGCAGCTACAACAGCAACATCCTCAACGCCTCGACGCTCACCGTCACCGGTAACACGCTTGGCTTTGCGTTTGTCCCCCTCGCCGGTGCCAATCGCATGTTTGAGGTCCGAGTGCTCACTCAGGTGCCCGTCCCTGGCACCATTTCCATCGCCGGATTCGCGTGCCTCGCTGTGATGCGTCGGGCGAGACGCTGAGCAAGCCGCCCACACGGGGCTGAACGCATTGCCCGCCACCATCAACCAAAGGACCACGGCATGAATCTCTCCAGAACACTCCTCCCGCTCGTGTCAACGCTTCTCGCCTCTCATACCGCCATCGCCTCGATCGTCAGCGTCACAGGCTCGACCACCTGGCTCGTTACGCCGCCCGTCAACGCATTCCCCGGCGTGCTCACCGGGCCAAACGCCTACGCATGGAACGAGAAGCAGAATCAGCCCGCGGGGCTCATCCCCTCCAACATCGTCATCAACCCCAGCGTGAACACGGGGTATATCCCGCAGCTCAACACGGTGTTCAGCCCCGCCTTTGACTCCCACATGATCCACTTTGACCGCGGAAACCTCGGGATCCTCTCCTGCGTCGGCTCCGTCAAGTTCTCCGGGAAGGTTCTGGGCGTGATCTACAGCGGTCTGTGGCTAGGCGGCTCCGACCCGCTCTTTGGAAACCTTGCGACCACGTACTACACCGCCGGTTGGGGTCGAAGCTACGGCATGTTCCTCGCCAACTCCACCGTGTGGGTCAATGGTGACACCGTCCGCTTCGACCTTCGCCCCACCTACGCCGGCATCCTGTTCTCCGAACTGCGTGTTCTCACCCGGCCCGTGCCAGCCCCCGCGACGCTCGCTGCGGGAGCCCTCTGGACCTTGACGCGCCTCAGGAGATCACGCCGCTGAAAAACCCTGCC
>JAYVUC010000005.1:0-4327 GCA_043788295.1 Phycisphaerales bacterium | reverse complement strand
TACCCTTCCGTTCTGGTCTATTCACAGAACCCGAACAAGGGGCCCGGTATGAGTCTGATGATGAGCATGGGTGCAGGCATGTTGGCGTCGCTGGATTCGGAGTCGATGGATCCGCCCGCGGCGAATCCGAGCAATCAGTCGGTGGGCGGTCCCGCCGTCCCCACGGCAACCGGCCCGGAGTTGACGGCCGCGACAGGAACGCCCACGGGCACACCGACAACGCCGGCTGCCCAGTCTCCCAGCATCATGCCGATTGTGCTCATGGTGGGCGGGTTCTTCGTCATCATGATGTACATGAACAGCCGCAGCGAGAAGAAGCGCCAGCGCGAGCGGCAGGCGTTGATCGAAGCGGTGGGCAAGGGTGATCTGGTGCAGACGCACGGCGGGGAGATCGGCACAGTCGCCGAAATCCGCGACACGGGCATCGTGCTGAAGTTCGACGAGGGACGGGTTCTTTACGCGAAGGCGGCGATCGCTTCGGTGGTCAAGTCCGCCAGGAGCAAGGAGAACTCGGTCGTCGAAACAAAGGCCGATGCACGCGAGGGTGCGAAGGTCTAATCGCGAGCGGACAGCTGGCTTTGGACGGTTGAACGACGGACGGATTCTACTTCGAAATATCACGCAGACTTGGACGAACACATCCGATGGGACGCCTTTATCAACGTATTGCGATTCAGGTTGCGATTCTGGTTGCCGTGCTGTACGCGATCTGGCCGCCGGATCAGCAGCTCAAGTTCGGCAAGGACCTGGCGGGCGGCGTCTCGCTGGTCTACTCGCTGCAGCTGAGCGACTCCGACGACGCCGCTGTGGTGATGGCGAAGGTCATCGAGGCTCTGAAGAACCGCGTCGACCCCAACGGGGTGCTGGAGATATCGATCCAGCCGATGGGCCGCGACCGCATCGACATCTCGATGCCCCTCCCGCGTCAGGAAGTGAAAGACCTGCGTGCGGCGTTCGAGGCAAAGCTCAAGAAGCTCGGCGAGTTCAAGCCCACGCTGGCCAAGCTGGCCCAGGCGTTCGAGCTGGCTGGCCCGCAGCGCCAGGCAAGGCTCGCCGAGATGTCTGCCGGGCAGGGCGTGCTGCTGGACAAGCTCAACGAGGCAGCGGTGTTGTACGACGCCCGCTGGGCTCTGGACAAGCGGCTCGAAGAATTGACGACCGACATCGACGCCGCCGAGCGGGCGAAGATCATCGCCCAGCGTGCCGAGGTGAATCCGAAGTACCGCGCGTCCGTGGACACGCTCCTGGGTAGCGTCGTCACGCCCGACCTGGTGCGAAGGGTGCTGGAGCTTCCGACCCAGACGCGCAAGATCAAGGACTTTGCCAATGGGGAGAGCGCGGTGGCGATCGACCCGAGCCAGCAGGACGTCAAGCTCGACGAACTTCGTGAACGCTTTCCGCTGCGCAAGGACGAGATCCAGGGCGTGATGGACTCGTACAAGACCTATTCAGCCCAGCGCAAGACGCTCGACGACCCGCAGGACCTGGTGCGGATTCTGCGAGGGGCGGGCGTGCTCTCGTTCCGCATTCCCATCAAGACCGGCGCGTACCCCGAGGAGTCGCAGCTTCGCCAGGAGTTCCGCGAGAAGGGCCCCACCGGTTCGCGACGGCCCGACGCCCGCTGGTTCAAGATCAATCAGATCGCCAACTGGTACGAATCCGTGTACGACCGTGATCTGCTCAGGGCATCGCCCCAGCAGTATTTCGCCGGCGGACGCAAGCTGGTGTGCGAGCCTTATCTCGACGGCTACTACATCCTCTGCTGGGACATCGACAGCGCGCGATTGACGCCCGACAATGGCGTAGATTGGGGCGTCTCGTCGGCGGGCGATGACCGAGACCAGACCGGCAAGCCTGCGGTGCGATTCACGATGAACACCGCCGGGTCAGCCCTCCTCAACGACCTCACCCGCCAGCACGTCGGGGAGCCCATGGCCGTGCTCCTCGACGACGAGGTCTACACCGCGCCAAACCTCAACAGCGCGATCTCCAACAACGGGATCATCACCGGAATCGACTCCGAGGACGAGCGGCGGTATGTCATCAAGGTGCTTGCGGCGGGCGCGCTCCAGGCGAAGCTGAGCCCCGAGCCCGTGAGCCGCACCATCGTCGGGCCCACGCTGGGTGCTGACAACCTGCGGGCGAGCTATCTGACGGGTGCGGTGGCGTTCGTGCTGGTGGCCGGGTTCATGGTCGCGTACTACTTCGGGAGCGGGGCGATCGCCGTCGTCGCGCTGATCTACAACTTTGTTCTGGTGCTCGCCATCATGGCGATGAACAAGGCCGCGTTCACGCTTCCGGGCATCGCGGGCGTCGTGCTCACGTTCGGGCAGGCGGTGGACTCCAACGTGCTGGTCTACGAGCGCATGCGTGAAGAGTTCCAGCGCGGGGCCGACATGCGGACCGCGGTGAGGCTCGGGTTCTCCCGCGCGCTCCCGCCCATCATCGACGGCAATGTCTCCAACCTCATCATCTGCGTGGTTCTGGGATACTTCGGCACCCAGGAAATCCGCGGCTTTGCGGTGACCCTGGGCATCGGCGTGCTCACCACCCTCTTCACGACACTGGTCGTGAGTCGGCTTTTCTTCACCGTGCTCGTCGAACGATTCGGCTGGCGTCACGCCTCGCAGCTCCCCATGGCGGTGCCGTTTGTGCAGAGGCTCCTCTCGCCCCATGTGCACTGGATGAGGCACCGCTGGGCGTTCCTGGGGTCGCTGGTGGTGTTCCTGGTGGCGATGGGTCTGGTCACATGGCACCAGGGTGCCGACATGCTGGGCATGGAGTTTCGCAGCGGCACCGCGGTGTCGCTGACGTTCAAGCAGACGCCGGGCCCCGACGGCAAGCCCGTTCAGTTGAAGGCCACGCGCGCCGAGGTGGAAAAGCGGGTCAAGGCGATCGAGGCCGCCGCACCCGAGGGAAGCCCCCTCAGGCAGCTCAGCGGGGCACGCATTCTGGCGGTCAATCCCGATCGCGACATGATCACTTCGTCGACGTTCACCATCAAGTCCCGAGTGATCGACCCAGACGCGGTGCAGAACGCGATCGTGGTGGCGTTCCGCGACATGGTCGAGTCCAGACCTCCGTTGAAGTTCAAGGCAATGGACGCCAACACCGAAACCGGCCCGCTCTTCCCGATCGAGGGGCAGGTTCTAGGCGACGCCATCAATATGCCGGCTGTGCGGACGCCCAGCGGCGAGTTCCTGGGTGGCGTGGCGATTGTGCTCGATAATATTGAACCGCCGGTGAGTATTGCCGAACTGGAAACGAGGCTTCAAGAGACCCGGGCGAGCTCGACATTCGGCGACGTTGCCTTCAACTTGCAGGAGGTCGTGCTGCTGCGGGGCACCGAGGACGCAGCCCAGGCTGCCGTCGTCATGGTCAAGAGCCCCACCGTTTCGTTCCGCGTCGATCCGGCCCAGTGGACCACCGCCGTCCGCAACCGCGAGTGGGCCATGATGAAGTCCTCGCTCACCGAGCTCCACACCCTCGCCAGCGTGCAGAGCTTCAGCCCCGCGATCGCCAAGGCGTTCGCGGCCCAGGGCGTGATCTGCATGGTGCTGAGCCTCGTGCTCCTCACCATCTTCGTGTTCATCCGCTTCGGGACCGCCCGGTGGGCGATCGCGGCGACCGTGCCGCTCTTCGCCGACGTCATCGGCATCGTTGGATTGATCGGCGTAGCGCAGCTCCTGCACGACACGCCCGCGACCCACGAGTTTGCCCGGATGCTGGGAATCCTTCCCTTCGAGCTCGACCTCGCCCAGATCGCGGCGCTTTTGACGATTGTCGGGTACTCCCTGAACGACAAAATCATCATCCTCGACCGAATCCGCGAGAACAAGGGCAAGGCGGTCTACGCCAACGCCCAGATGATCAACGATTCGATCAACCAGACCCTCAGCCGGACGTTCATCACCGCCGGTGTTCACATGATCACCACGGTCGCCCTGTACATCTTCGGCGGCGAGGCCCTCCGCGGCTTCGCGTACACCTTCAGCCTGGGTGTGATCCTGGGCACCTACACATCGATCGTCTCCACGCCTCTGGTCTGGTCGTCCAAACTCGAAAAAGCGGTGCCTCCCGGGGCGCCTCCGGGGTTTGAGCCCGCCCGGGCCGTTCCAGCGCTTGAGGGTCGAACCGCGTAATGGGCACAATCGCACTGCGGATGCCCAAAGCCCGGGCTCGATCGGGCCGATAAGATGGAGGCGGGTCGAGCGGTGGTCGGCCTTGTGGCGTCACGCTTGGTTCCTTGCGGAGGGATCGGCACATGGATTCGGTCGCGGGAAAGTTGGCGGGAGCTGCGGGAGCCTTGGCGGTTCTCTGGGTCGGT
>JAYVUC010000004.1:0-8158 GCA_043788295.1 Phycisphaerales bacterium | reverse complement strand
CACCGACTCGCGCACCTTGAAGATCGTGAACATCCCGCCCATCGTGATCTCATCGTACGGACCGACGCCGCCGACCATCGGCGTGCTGTTGGGCGGGATCGCCATGCCCATCTCGGTCATCCCCGCCATGCCGTCCTGGCCCATCGTCATGTAGCCGGGCAACAGTTTCCGCACCTGACCGTCCAGCCCGCGCGAATCCACGCCGATCGTGTTGGGGAGGTGGTGCCCCATCTGTGTCATCACATGGTGCGTCATGTGGCAGTGCATCGCCCAGTCGCCCGGGTTGTTCGCGACGAGTTCGACGGTTCGTGTGCTGCCGACGGGGACGAGGACGGTGGTCTCGGGCCAGCGCCCGGCCTCGGGGATTTCGCCCCCGTCGGTCTCCGTCACCGTGAAGTAGTACCCGTGCAGGTGGATCGGGTGGTGGTCCATCGCCGAGAGGTTGCCGATGCGGATGCGCACGCGCTCGCCCATCTGCGCCACCAGCGGTTGCGTCGCCGGGAAGATCTTCCCGTTGAACGTCAGGACGTTGAAGTCGCTCATCTCGTTGGGGTCGGGGCGCGACGCTCCGACGGCCAGCGCCCACTCATGGAGCAGGAGCGCGTAGTCCCGGTCGGGGCGCTCGCTCGGCTTGGTGCGCGGGTGGATCACGAACAGGCCCGTCATGCCCAGGCCCATCTGGGTCATCTCGTCGTGGTGGCTGTGGTACATGAGCGTGCCGTGCTGGCGGAGCGTGAACTCGTACATGTAGGTCTCGTCGGGCAGGATCGCCTTCTGCGAGAGGCCGCCGACGCCGTCCATGCCGCTGGGCAGGAGCACGCCGTGCCAGTGGATGGTCGTCGGAGCCTGGAGCTTGTTGGTGACGAAGATGCGGACGCGGTCGCCCTCGACGACCTCGATCACCGGGCCGTGCACACCGCCGTTGTACCCCCAGCATGTGGCCTTGAGTCCGGGCGCGAACTCGTGCTCGACCTCTTGCGCGACAAGGTGAAAGGCCTTCACGCCGTCGATCACTGTGTACGGGAGCGTCCATCCGTTGGGGACGATCACGGGCGTGTAGTCGCGTCCCGGCTCCCCGGGGGTGAGGTGGTCGTGCGCGTACGGCGGGGCGACGCGGGCCGCGTGCTGGTCATGGCCGTTGTGCGCGGCTTCGGGCTGGGGAGCGGTGGCGGCCTGAGCGACGGCGCGCCCGCCGAGCGCGAACGCGCCCCCCGCGGCGGCTCCCGCCACAAGCAGATCGCGCCGCGTCATGGCGCTGGGGGTGAGTTGGACTTCGAGGCGGTTGGTGGTGGTCAACTCAGGACTCCTTGAAAACGTGGACACTCGGAACAAAATCAATCGCGCGGCGGCCGGTGACACACCGGCCCGCGCGGGCCACGAGTCTTCCCGTGATGGATTGACGGACAGGGACAAAGGCATTCACCACGGAGACACCGAAAGCACGGAGGGAGACAGGGGAATGAACGCGGAGACAGGCCAGCCAGCGGTGGGCCGGGGTGCGCTTTGAGCGGGGGGTGCCGGGGAGCCGCAGCGGCCCACCACCCTGATGACCAAACCCGCGTCTTCGACTACACTTGTTCCAAACGTGGAGGCACCAATGAAGTTCAGTATCAGCGGAGCGGACAAAGACACCGGCGACACCATCGAGATGACCATCGAGGCTCCGAATGAGGCCGCGGCGCAAGAGGCCGCGCATCGCAAGGGCATCTTGGTGTCGCGCGTTGCCCCCGTCGTTCTTCATCAGCCTGCCGCTCCGCCAGCCCCTCTTCCAGCGCCGGTCTACGCGCCGGTTGAGCAGGGTCACTACCGAGGCGCGCCGGTCATCAACATCGCGCCACCGCGCCGCGGTTCCAGTCTGGGCGTCGCGTCGCTGGTCTTGGGCGTACTCGCGTTCCTCATTTGCTGGATTCCGCTGGTCAATCTCCTCGGCGTGCCTCTGGCGGCGCTGGGCTTGCTGCTCGGGTTGATCGGCCTGCTCGTGGCGTTCACGCGAAAGGGCGCGAGCATCGGCTATCCGATCGCGGGCAGCGCCGTTTGTGCTCTGGCACTCTTCATCGCCATCAGCATGACGGGTGCGTTGGTCGGCGGGTTGAAGAAGGCGGGCGATCAGATCATTGCGGACAGCACCAAACGCAATGCAACGAATCAGACTGCCGTTGCCGCGAAGGAGCCGGAAAAGGTCGCAGATCAGCCCGCCACGCCCGCCGATGCGCCGCCCGTCGCCGAACCCGCCGCCGCTCGTCCCGCGCCAGTCCCCGAAAGACCGGCGAAGCCATCGACCCCGCCCGTCGAGTGGGCTTCCGCAGAGACGCCGGTCAAGCAGGGCGATGTACAGGTGCAGGTCAAGACTGTCAAGGTTGGTCAGATCGCGACA
Organism: Phycisphaerales bacterium; assembly: GCA_043788295.1. Classification (GTDB taxonomy): domain Bacteria; phylum Planctomycetota; class Phycisphaerae; order Phycisphaerales; family UBA1924; genus UBA2396. The sequence goes on along the minus strand of JAYVUC010000004.1, from coordinate 5,784 downwards.
GTGGAGACCATCGGTGACGGCACGGGCAAGTCGAAGGACTCGCTCGTGAGCATCGAACTGGAGATCACCAACCTCAGCGACACCAAGAAACTGAACTACCGCACATGGGGAGGACAGGCGTTCTCCATCGGCGACAGTACCAAACTCACGGACAACTTTGACAACGGGTACAAGATTGTGCATTTCGGGTTCGGGACGAAGATTGCGGGATCGGTGGAATCCGAGTCCGTCTATCCGGGCAAGGCGATCAAAGACGTGATTGCCTTCGAGGAGCCGGTGGCCAAGTCGGAATACCTCAATCTGGAACTCCCCGCTAAGCAGTTCGGGGGTACGGGGATGCTCCGCATCCGAATCCCGGCCTCCATGATCCAGCGCTGATGCTCCGTGCTGCGAGCGGTCAGCGCGGGCGCGAAGCGTCCCTCGACCGATGCCGTCCCGCCGAGTGGGCTGGTCGTGGGCGCTCGTCATGGCTCAGGCCCCTCCCTTCCGGTCGATGCGCACGCCCGAGCGGGCACGCGCGCCGCGGCCGCGCGGGTGATGGGGACGGACCCGCGGCCGGCGTGGAAGACCGTCCGGTCGAGCGGGACGACCGCGCGAGCCCCCGGCACGCCCGCGCACGGGATGCGGATGTTCGTGCTTCACGTTCGCACGCCCATCCGACTGAAGCGGCCGCCCGTTCAAGCCGATGGAACGCTCGTGCGAATCGTGCGGATGCGCATCCGCGCGGGCCGCACGCACGCGGAGACCACGCCCATGCCCGAGCAGCGCATCCCCCGAGCCGATGGAACGTTCTCCGCCTACGCGAACCACTACTACGAGGCGGTCGAAAAGTTCTACAGCGTGCAGGGGCTGGACCCCGCCGACCTGACCGACCTCAAGAAGGCCCTCGACACCTGGAACGCGGCGTACCCCAAGCACGTCACCGCGCAGAACGCGGCGGAAGCGGCCCGCCAGACCAAGGACGCGGCCAAGCGGGCGCTCGAAGCCGAGATCCGCCCCGTGACCGCGTTTGTGCAGGGCTTTCCCAAGACCACCGACGCCGACCGCGCCACGATCGGGATCACGGTGCGCGACGCGAGCGGCACGCCCACCGCCGCGCCCGTCTCGCGCCCGCTGGTGAGCATCGACACCGGCAACCGCTTGACGCACCGCCTGCGGATCACGGATGAATCCACGCCCACGCGATCCGCCCGCCCGCGCGGCAGCCACGGCGCCGAGGTCTACGTCGCCCTCGTCGCCCCCCACGCAGCCCCGCCCGCCGACCCGGCGAGTTACACGTTCATCCGCACCGTCACCCGCGACCGCGCGGTCGTGAACTTCCCCAGCGCGCAGGGCGGCCAGACCGCCGCGTACCTCGTGCGCTGGGTCTCCGCCACCGGCGAGCCGGGTCCGTGGAGCGAGACGGCGCAGGCGACCGTCGCGGCGTGAGCCGTACAATGCGGGCTCACAATCCCCGGAGTTGCAATGGCTACGACACGCTTCCTGTTCAACAGAGCGCTTTGGTCCGAACTCCAGACGCGGGTCGCGCGTCCCGGACGCGTCCGCGCGGCGGTGGCCTATGTGGGAAAGGGCGGGGCGCAGTTGTTGCCGCTCAAACTCGGCGATGAGTTGATAGTGGACATGAGCCTGCCGACCGTGCGGCAGGGCGCGACCTATCCCAAGGCAATTCGCACTCTCATCCGTCGGGGGGTCAAGGTCTGGACGCGGGAGTCGTTGCACGCCAAGTTCTTCATACTCGGGAACGCGGTGTTCGCCGGGTCGGCGAACGTGTCGAAGAACGCCCACGACCATCTCGACGAGGCGGCACTGCTGACCACTGACTCCGCTGCCGTTCGACAAGCACTCTCCGACTTTGCCAGGATGCAGACCGAGCCCGTGCGTCCCAAGTACCTGGCAAAGTGCATTGAGGAGTACCGGCCGCCGGTCTTCAAGGGCGGACATCCCACCGGCGGAAAGAGGGCACGCCAGGAAGTACGGGCCAAGCTCTGGTTCGTCAGCGGGTTGACCTTGCTCGACCTTTCCGACGCTGATGAGGAGCTTTCGGATGCTGCGGACGCGCGAGCAAAGAAGCGGCTGAAGCTCCCGGGCGAAACCGAAATCGACTGGATTCGCTTCTCGAAACGGCCTTGGTACCATAGCAGCATCCAGCCCGGTGATTGGGTTGTCTCGCGGGTGAGGCCGGAGGTCGGGGCTCCATATTGCGATTCCCCCCGACAAGTCCTCGGGTTCGACACTCTGAAATCCGCTCGCGGGAAGGTCTTCCATCGGATCTTGCTTGAGCAACTTTCGGCTGGGCAAAACATGGCGTGGTCGGTGTTTCAGCGCCGAGTGGCTACGGCTGTGCCTGAACTCGGCCGCGAACGACCACGGAGCGGGCCGATTACCGATGAAGCCTCGGCAGACGCAATCCTCAGAATGTGGAGTATGGCTGGCCGTATCGTGCGCAAGAAGCGGCGGTCGAGTTAGCTTGCCTCCACGGGGCGGGGCAATTGCCTTGCTCTGTGCCCTCTGTGCCTCTGTGGTGAAATTCTTGACTTGGCTCTTCACGCGCCCTCCTTCGCCGCGGGCGCGTGCATGGAGGGGCGACCGGCGGTGTCCATCTCAATGCCCTCCTTCGCGGCGGCTGCCCGTGCCGCCGATCATGCTCGAATCGCCTGAAGCGTGGTCCATCGCGGGGGGCGGCATCCGCCCGCTGAGGATGAGTTCGAGCCGGGCGCGGGCGAGCCAGTAGCCGCGCAGGGTTTCGACGTACTGAACGCCCCCCTCCACCTGATCGCGCCGGGCTTGCAGGAGTTGGAAGGCGCTGACCTGCATGGCGTTGTACTGAAGTTGGCTCTCGCCCACGATCTTCTCGCGGAGTGGGAGAACGACCCTTTCGATGTACACAGCCCGGTCGCGGGCCGCGAGAACGGCGGCGTGGGCGGCGCGGACACGGGCGCGGAGCGTGACGGCGGTCGCGTGGTACCGCTGGGCGGCCTGTCTCAGTTGGGCCTGAGCCGCGCCGACGGCGGCTTGCCCCTGGTCAAAGAGCGGGATGGGCAGAGACAGCGACGGGCCGACCGACCAAGCGCCGTCGAGTTCGCGGTCGGCGGCGACCCCCGCGTCGAGTTCGGCGAGCAGCGCGAGAGGCCGGGCGATTCCAAGGGCGCGTGCGGCGACCTCAATCTCGCGGCGGGCGAGTTCGAGGTCGCCGCTGCGTTCGATAGCCCGGTCTTCCAGCCCATCGCCCGGGATTTCGTCCTGCGGAATAGGAGCCAGGCGGCCCGCGATCCGCCAGCCGATGGAATCGCCCCACAGGCCCATGAGTTCGTTCAACTCTTCGCGGCGTTGAACCACATCCGCCTCGGACGCGGCGAGGTCGAGCTTGGCTTGCTCGTACATGGCCCGCTCGTTGGCGAGGTCCAGCTCGCGGGTATTCCCGGCGGCACGCAGACGCTTGGCCAGTTCGTACGAGGCGGCCATCCCTTCGGCCACGGTCCCCCGCAACTCGCGGAGTTGTGCGGCGGTTTGCAGTTCGTGGAACGCGATCCGGGTTTCGCCCGCCAGGTCGAGGACCGCGCCGGTCACGCGGACCTTCGCGGCTTCAAACTGGGCCCCCGCACGCCCCTTGCGGAGCGGCATAGAGAGCAGGCTCACGAAGTCCTGCGAAAGATCGAGGACCACCCCCGTCCCGCCGCCGCTGGTGGCCCAGCGCACCTCGCCGCCGAAGACCGGGTTCCTCAGCAGCCCGGCCTGCACCAGGTCGGCCTGGGCCAGGTTGAGGCCTTCGTAGACGGCTTGCAGGCCGCGGTTGTTCAGGAGGGCGATCTGCACCGCGCCGCCCTCGGTGAGTTCGTCGGCGAGAAGGGCGCGGACGGCGGCGCGGGCTTGGTCGTCTTCGGGCGAGCCGTTGTCCCAATGGACCCTGTGCCCGGTGCGTTCCGAGACGGAGCGCTGCACCTCGTCAAAGCCCATCCCCGGCTGCATGCTCGCGCAGCCGGCCCCCCACAGCCCCGCCGCCGCGATGGGAAGGAAAAAGAGAAGCCGTTGAGTGGGAAGGGTTCTCATTCGTGGCGGTCCTCCTTCTTCTTCGGGACCAGTTTCATGTTGCACTTGGGGCAACGCCCCGGCTCCTTCGAGACGACCTCGGGGTGCATCGGGCAGGTGTAGAGCGCGGCGGCGTCGGCAGGAGCCGCCGGAGCCGCCGGCGTCTGGTGGTCGTGGCCCGACGGCATCGCCTCATCGTGACCGGTCGCTGGGGCGGCGGGCGTGGTGAGGGGATCGGCCTTCGCCAAGTCGAGCGTGCCGGAGTGCTCGGGCATCGGCGCGGCGGCGGCCTTCGCGCTCGCCGGGTGCGTGTCCGCCAGAGGCGGCTCGGTGTACTGCGCGGCGCACCCGGCGAGGAACAGGGCCACGGGTACGCTGAGCATCACGATGCGAATAGAGAACTGTCGTCGGGACTTCATCGCGGGGTTCCTTGTGAATATGTGAAAGCGCTGCGCGGGCTTCTGCCCGCGCGGCGCGGCTGTTTACTTGCCCTTGTCCTTGTGGTCGCGGTCATCGTGTTTCTTGTCGTGGTCCGCGTCGGGCTTCGCGGTCTTGGGGGGAACGGGGGGGTTGGCCTTGCGGGCCTCATCGACCATCGCGATGAACTTCGCGGGGTCCGCCTCCACGTCCTTCTTGCACGCCTTGCAGCACAGACGCACGAGGCGATTGGCGATCACGACATCCACAGACTCGCCCATGTCGCCGCCGAACGCTTCCTTGCTCACCGGGCAGGACTTCAGCACATAGTCCTTGCCCTGCTGCTCGACCACCGCCTTGTCGAGCGCGGCGAAGTGCTTGGTCGCGTCCTTGATGAAGTCGTCCTTCTCGCTCTCGGCCCCGAGCCGGATAAGACGATTGCCGTAGACAAACTCGTAGGGCTTCGCGGGGAGGGCGGGCAACTCCTTGCCCGTCACCACCGAGGTCTTGAGCGGGTAGAGCGGGCCTTGGTCCTTGATGATCTTCTCGTCGATCTTGGCGAGGTTCGCCGCCTGGTCCTTCTCGAACTTGGGCGGGCAGGCCGGGCAGCAGAAGCGGACCTCGCGCCCCCCCGCCACGTCGTAGACCTTCGTCACGGGGTCGCCCATCGCGCCGAGTTTCTTCCCGGTAATGGGGCAGGTGTAGAGGGGGTACGGATCGCCCACGCGTTTGGCGGGCTCGCCTGCCTTGGTGGCGGGCGCGGCCGGCGTGAGTGCGGGTTGCTTCTCGGGCTGCGCCAATGCGGAGCCGAGCATCAGGAGGGAGAGTGCGGTGACCGATCGAAAGGCGCGTTGATTCAGTTTCATTGTGAAAGCTCCACCCGGCACGCGGCCGGGAATTGTGGTGTCGCCGGGAAGCGCCGCGCGAGAGGCACGGGCGGCAAACCGGCACGTTCGAGTCCTGAGCCCGGGCAACACACCCGGGCAGGGCACGATAATGGATAGGGAATCGCATTGGAAGACTCGGCGACGCTGAACGCGCGCCGTGCGGGGCAATCTGCTACACGGTGAGCGCGCAGTGCTGGTGCAGTAGCGAGGTAGGCGGTCTGTGGATCGCCCGATTGCGGTGGCAAAGCGACACGCCGACAACGGGCGATCTCCATGCACGCTCCGCCGTCAGTGGAAGCATCGCCGCGAAGATCGCACCGGACCACGTGAGCGGCTGACCAGCCTTCTGCAGCGCGGCCGTGAGATGCGAACATCCGCACTTCGAGCACTTGTCGCTGTCGCAAGGGGCGTGCCGCGAGTGCCCGACGGACTTGCCCATAGCGTGCTCGCCGTT
>JAYVUC010000003.1:0-30581 GCA_043788295.1 Phycisphaerales bacterium | reverse complement strand
GTTCGAGGGGCTTTTCAAGACGCTCGACGCGCCGCTTCCGCCCACAACCGCATGGCTCATGGCACTCTCGGCGTTCGTGCGCGGGCAGTGGTACCTCCTCGTGGGCGGCGCGATCGCGGCGGGCGTCGGCGCGTGGTTCTGGCTTGGTACGGCGGCGGGGCGGCGGCTCATCCACACGAGCCTCGTCAGGCTGCCGATCGTCGGTCGATTGTCGCGAAGCTTCATCACGGCCCGCGTGATGCGCGTGCTGGGCGTGCTGGTGGAAGGGAGGGTCGTTCTGCTCGACGCGCTGAGGCTCGCCCGCGCGAGCTCGGGCAACATGCTCTACGACAGGCTGCTGGAGAAGACAGAGGATCAGGTGACGCGGGGCGAGACGATGAGCTCGTGCCTCACGGGTTCACACCTGATCTCGGGCACGGTGGTCGAGGCCCTGCGCAGCGGCGAGCGGACGGGGCATCTTGGGCCCGTTCTCGTGAGCGTCGCGGATTATCTGGATGAAGAGAACGAGCTTGTGGTCAAGACGCTCACGGGGATCATCGAGCCGGTGATTCTGATCGCGCTGGGGCTGATCATCGGGTTCATGGCGATCAGCATGTTCCTGCCGTTGTTTGACCTGACCTCGATGGCAAAGGGAGGCGGATGATGCTCGAAGGATGCTCGCCCATCGCGCTGGATATCGGGGCTGGGAATGTCAAGGCGGTGCAGACGCGGCGCGACGGCGAGCGATGGAAGCTCGCCGCGTGGGCGTGCTTTGAGCGCAGCACGGCGGGTGCTCCGCTCGACAATCACGAGGCGGCACGCATCGCATCGGTGCTCGAGCGTCGCGGGTTCATCGGAACGCGCGTCGTTGCGCTCGCGCCGTCGAGCGCTGTGAGAGTTGTAGAGCTCGAACTGCCCGCGGGCGTTGTTGGCACGGCCCGGGACGCGATTGCCCGCATGGAAGCGGCCCGCCTCACGCGGCTCGAACCCTTCAGCTTCGAGCTGGGCGTGTGGGATTTGCCAAGGGCGGCCCGCGCGGGCTCGGCGTGCCTCACCGCGGGCGTCCTGATGACCCACGCCGACGCGGCTGCGATCATCGACCCGTTGCAGCACGAGGGCTTGACGGTCGTAGGCGTGAACGCGGCGGCCTCGGCACTCGCCCGCGCCTGCGGGGCGTGGCTAGGCAACGATCCGCAGGCTCCCTCAATTGACGTGATCCTCGACTGCGGGTTTGGCGGGTCAACCGTCATCGTTGTCGTCGGCCGGGTCGTGGTGTACGAGCGTCGCCTCGCGGATGCGACGCTCAGATCCGTCGTGGACGCGATCGCTGCGTCGATGCGAATCGACACAAGCGACGCGCTCACGCTCATGCGCGAAACACTCGGCGGCAACGGCTCGACCTCGCTTCCCGAACTCGCGATCATGCACGCGAAGCGGCTTGCCCAGCAGATACGAAGCGAAGTCGAGGTCTCGCTGGAATACGCCTGGCACCGCTATCCCCAGGCCAGCCCCGGCAGTCTCATCATCGTGGGCGGCGGCGCAACCTTGCCGGGGTTGACCGACGCGCCATCGGGCGGCTCCGACCTTGTGCCAGTCGTGGTGCGGCTCGGGCATCTTCTTGATGCTGGCACGGACCCGGTTGCATCACGCTCGACCGTGTTCGCGGGTGCGATCGGCCTCGCGTGCGGCGACGTGCGTGCCCGGAGGGACGCCGCGTGACGACGTTCAATCTCATCCCGGCCCCATACGCCGCCCGGCTTCACGAGCGAACCGTTGTCCGCTGGTGGTCGTTGGGTGCGGCCGCGTGCGGGATGCTACTCACAGCCGTCGCGGTCGTCTCAACGGTAACCTCCCCGCGCGACACCGATCACATCATCGATCGTATGACCGAGGCATCCGCACGCGCGGACGCTGCGACCAAGCAGACCACCCGGTGGCGTATCGAAGCGGCGCGATCGGCGCGGGAACTGGCCGCAAGGCGGGCCGTGGGGGAGCATCCGGACTGGAGCCTCCTGCTCACGCGCCTCGCCGCCGAGCTGGGCGACACGATCGTGCTGGAAAGGTGCGATCTGACGGCGTCACAGGTCGCGCCGCCCGCGACAAAGGCGGGAGAGCCGCAGGGGCCGACAGTCAAACGATACACGATCGACGTCGCGGGGCTTGGGCCCACACAGTCTCAGGTGCTGCGATTTGTCTCGGCGATCGAGAGCTGGAAGGTGTTCGATAAGGTCACGCTCGAAGAATCACGCGCACGTTCGATTGGAGGCGTCGAGGGCCTGGCATTCCGAGTTCGATTGAGGCTTGATGAGGAGAGCACGACCAGGTGAGCACCCCGTCTTCATCGTCACGAGTCTCGGCGCCGCGGACGATTCGCACGCACGCCGTGGGCGTTGCCGTGGTCGTTGGCGCGGCACTGGCTGTGTACGCGGCGGTGATCGGACCGCGTTTCGCCGCCGCCGAGCTCCTGACCGCCAACCGCACAAGGCTCATGCAGATTCAAGTCGACGCGACGCACGCGGGCGAGGCGGCCCGCGCGGCCGAGCTGGCGGCCCAGAAGCTCGCGGCCCAGCTCGCCAAGGGCGGCGCCACGCTCAGGCCCGCATCGGCCCTCAACTCGGTTATCGCGGAGATCTCCGGTGCGGCCGAATCGGGTTGGCTCAAGCTCAGCGAAATCTCTCCGGGCGTCGAGGTTTCCTCGTCCTCGCACGTCAGGTTTCCCATTCGCATCCGGGGGACCGGGAATTATCCGGCTGTGACGCGGCTCGTTGGCGTTCTGCACACCCGCTTCCCGGACCTCGCCCTCGTCTCGTTCTCGCTCCATGCCGATGCGGCGAGCCCCAAGGCACCCGCGTCGGTCGTGCTCGACTTTGAGTGGTTTGCCGTCCGTAACGACACGATCTCGCCCGCCAGCAAGTAATTCGGGCGAATGGGTTGCCGAACGCCGCAATATATTGGTGAATAGGGGCATGCGATGGAACGGAACAACAAAGGCGTACTCGGTGGTGCTCGCGGTCGCCCTCGGAGGGCTGCTGGTCGACCGCTTCGTGCTCGGGTCGGGCTTCTCGCAGCCCAAGCGGGCCAACGCCGACGGGGGTTTGACGCCCGGTGAGCCCGCGATCAGCCCGCAGGCACTGACAGTGTCAAAGCATGTGGAAACGGCGGCATCGCGGCTCTCGGCGGGCTTGGGCGTCACAACGGGAACCGATATCGGCGACGCGTTCGGCACGAGCGCGTCGTGGCTCGTCGCGGCGCCCATTGCCCCTGCGTCCAAGGCCGATCAACCCCTCGCAGAGCCCGTGAAACCCTTCGCGGATCGGCACTCGCTCACCGGGTTGTCGGCATCGCGAACGGGAAGCAAGTCGGCTGCCTGTGTCTGGGTGGACAAGGTCAAAGTTGAGCTGGGAGGCACCGTGGATGGGTTCAAGCTCATCTGTGTCAACCCCCAGCGGCGGGAAGCGACATTTTCGGGCTCGGCAGGCGATGTGGTCTTGACGCTCCAACGTCCCGGAGTGTCCGAGAACGCAAGTATTCGACCCACGAATCTGGAGAAACCGGGCGATGAATGATGCCAAGGGGTGAAGTGTCACACGTGGGTCGCCGATCTTAGGTCGGCACGCTCACCGCGTGCGAAACCGGAGACACGACCATGACATTGTCCAGTTACCGCAGGGCGTTCAGTCTGATCGAACTCGTGATCGTCGTGGTGATCATCGGGATCATCGGCGCGATCGCCATCCCTCGCATGAGCCGCGGAGCCTCGGGCGCCCAGGATTCGGCGGTGACGGCGAATCTCGCGGTCCTGCGCAACGCGATTTCGCTCTACGAGGCCGAGCATCCGGGCACCTACCCGGCGATCGCCACGTTCGTCGCGCAGATGACGACCTACACCAACGACGCCGGCACGGCGGTTGCGACCAAGGACGCGACGCACGTGTATGGCCCCTACCTTCGGACGGTGCCGACGCTTCCGGTCGGCGCCAACAAGGGCAGCTCGACGGTTGCGGCGGCGCAGGCCGCCAGCGTGGGCTGGGTCTACGACGTGACCACGGGCGCGATCATCGCGGGCACGACCTCGGGCGAGGTTGATGCGGCTGGTATGAAGTACAACACGTACTGATCGAGTTACGAACCGAACGATGGTGCACGGACGCGCCGCTCCGAGCTGGAGCCTTGTCATGACGACGAACGCAATGCCCGCGACGGAGACCACGTCTCTCTCGCGGGCGTTGTCGCGCCGCCGCGGCACCACGCTCATCGAGCTCGTCATGGTGATGGCGATCGCCGCAGTGCTCGCCGCCATCGCCATGCCCAGATACGCCTCGGCGACCGCGCGGCGAAAAGTGACGGCCGCGGCGTCCAGGCTCGCCACCGACCTGGACACCGCGCGGAGTCAGGCCCGCAACACCAGCTCGCCCACCACCATGACGTGGACCCTTGGATCGGGACGGTATTCGTGGGCCTCCGCGAGCGTAAGAACGAGTGCCACGACGGCCGACCTGTCGCGATCGCCCTACGAAACGCTCATCTTGTCCCTGGCTGTGGGCGGCGATGCCGCACTGGTCTATAGCGGGCTTGGACTGCCCGATTCCGCGGCCACGATCGTCCTGAGATCGGGTGTGTGGCAGATTCCCGTCTCAGTCGATGCTGTGTCTGGGGTTGCGTCGGTAGGGCTGATCTCCAGTGTGCCTGCTGTGGTCGCCACCCTCGATGTCGGTGGGGGGGTGGCAGAATGAGCGCAAGGAGCGAGACGCGTGTGTCTTGCACGAATCGAACGTGTCGCAAAGCGTTCACGCTGGTCGAGGCCGTCATGGCTGCGGGCGTGACGGGCATTCTGCTCGCCTCGCTGGGCTCGGTGGTGTCGCTCTGCGCTCGGGCGATGCCCGACCGGGCGGCGGACAAGGCGCTGATCGCATCGAACGCGCAGGACGGACTCTCGATGCTCGCCGACGACCTGAGCGGCGCGATCTCGATTGTTTCGGCGAGCCCGACCGACCTGAGCTTCCGAGTGATGGACCCCGGCGTGCCCGGTCAGATTGCAGTGGTTCGATACTGGTGGGATGCCATCACGGGCAAGCCCATGTACCGAACGTGGAACGGTCGCGCACAGATCTCCGCGATCCCCGCGCTCAGCCAGTTCACCCTGTCCTATGACTGGCGGTCGTTCGGCACGAGCACCGCGAGCGGTTCAACTCTCGGATCGTCCACGGGACTCGCCCACTGTCTCAACGCGTCGGGCGGCACATTCACCATCGGATTGACACCCAAGATCGCCCAGGTGGTCACGCCCAGCCTGCGAGCGACGGCGACGGCATGGAAGCCCGCGAAGGTTCGCGTGAAGGCCTCGCTGGGTCTTGGCCTGCTGTCGTCCATGTACGCAAAAATCTACCAGGGGGACAGTTCCAACCTGGGATCGCAGACGCTCCTTGCCACCAGCGTGAGTGTCACAGCCTTGTCGGGGGGGGACACCGGCTGGATGGATTTCACCTTTTCGGGAGCACCAGAAGTTGCCGCAGGGCAGTCGGTCACGATTGTGTTTGGGTCGCTTGTGAGCCTGGGATCGACGGTTGTGACCTTTTCGGCGAGTGGCGTCCCGGACTCCCAGGCCTGCTGCGCAACCACGAGCAACGGGACAACGTGGACAGTGCAAAGCGATGGGGCCATTGCATATGAGCTTTACGGGCAGGTGCGGTCTCCGCTCTATGCCGCCGACACGGAATCCAGACTCGCGGGCGTCTGGATCGACCTGACACCGACTGGCAGCGGGGTGTTGCCGGTGCATTCACTTGTGCGGACGGCTGCGTATCCGAAGGTCGAATAGGAGTTGGAGCAAGGATGACGAATCTGCGAGGGGCATCGGGGTTCAGCCTTGTCGAGGCCGCCATCGCCGTGGCGCTCGTGGGCGTGACGGCGGTGGGAGCCCTCACGGCGGCGGCGAACGCGGCGACGCGGCGAAGTGATGTGGCTGCCCGGGCTGAATCGTCGCTCCTGGCCGAAGAGCTTGCCGGTGAAATCGCCGACCAGGCATACGAAGACCCGCAAGTCGGCGGCACGGTGCTGGGTCCCGACGCGGGTGAGTCAAGCCGGAGCTTGTTTGACGACGTCGATGATTACAACGGCTGGTCGGAAACAGGCGTCCACGACAAGACCGGAGCTGCAATCGCCGGACTCGGGGCGTACACGCGATCGGTCACGGTACAGTGGGTCTTGTCTTCGAGCCCGGGAACGGTGTCGGGAACCGAGACGGGCGTCAAGCTCGTGACTGTTACAGCCTCTCGCGGCACGCGAGCGTCGGCGAGCGTTCGCCTGGTGCGGACCAAGGTTTGGGAGCAGATGACGCCATGAACCAAGCGAGCGACAGGTCCACAGCAAGAAGCAACAGGCGGGGCACGATCTACCTGATCGTGCTCTCGACGATGGTGCTCTGCGGCGTGATCGCGTCGGCGGGGCTGATCCTCGCGGGAGTGGCCGCGGGCCGGGTGCGTGCGTCGGGCGACGCCGCCCGGGCAAGGCTGCTCGCGCAAAGCGGGATCGAGATGGCGGCCGACAGGATGCGGCAATCGACAGCGTGGCGCAGCGGACTGGGTGCCGGCGGGCTCATCAACACTCTCGCACTCGACGGCGGCACCATCAAGCTGACGGCTACGGACCCGACTGATGCTCTCATCGCCAACTCGCCCGACGACTCGATCGTCGTCACGTCCGAGGCACAGGTTGGCAGCGCACGCAAGATGTACAAATCGACGTTCGTGCCTAACACCGGGCCGGTGGCGGCTCTCGGGTACGGCTTGATCGCGGGCGGCTCGATCACCATGACCTCATCGACCGCGTGGAGCTATGTCCCGCTCTTCGCCGCCACGGGTTTCTCACTCAGTTCCTCCACTATGAACGCCAACGTCGTCTCGGGCACGACCGCGACGGGAACCACCTACGCGGGCACGGTGTTGACGGGACAGGCGGTGCCGCAATTTCCTGTCGCGGCGACTGTCATCGCCGAGTACGCCGCGATGGGAACGGCGATCACACTGAACTCGTCAACCACGCTCGATCGAGTCGTGTTCAGCCCGGTATCAAACCCGCTGGGGGGCGGAACCAACGCCAAGGGCGTTTATGTGATCAACTGCAACGGCAACGTGATCATCATCCGGCGTTCGCGGATCAACGCCACGCTCGTGCTCCGCAATCCGGCCAGTGCGTCGCTGGTCAGAGATTCGGTGTGCTGGGATCCCGCAGCGGCGGGGTACCCGTCGCTCATCGTCGAGGGCAATATGACCCTCTCACCCGACGGCGCGGACCTGAACGAATCGTCCGAGGGCTCCAATTTCAACCCCTCGGGCTCGCCATATCGCGGCTCCTCCGATTCGTCAAACGGCGGCACGTACCCCTCCGAGTTCGCGGGAATGGTGTACGTCTCGGGAAACCTCACGATCACCTCCGCGACGATCGCCACATGCGCACCGATCGTTTGCAGCGGATCGATCTCGATCAACTCCAGCACAGTCAAGACCCGCTCGACAACCCAGGTCTGGGCCCCGCCGGCGTTCCGCACCTCGCCCGAGTTCCTCGTCACGCGGTCGGCGTTCACGCGGTCCGTGGATTGATCGTGCGGCTCCACTCTCGCCCAGCTCGCTACGCTCATGCCGTGCTGACAGTCCGCGACCTCGCCATCTCGTTTCGTGACCCGGCAGGAACGGGCCGCAAGGCGGCGGTATTGCACGCCTCACTCTCCCTGCTCCCAGGCCACACACTGGCGGTCGTGGGGGAGTCGGGCTCGGGCAAGTCTGTCATGGCCCTGTCGATCATGGGTCTGTTGCCGCCCGGGCAAGCCCAGGTTGACTCAGGCCAGATCATCCTGGAGGAGCTTGGCGGCAAGGCGGTCGATCTGCTGAAATTGCGTCCGTCGGGATTTCGACGCGTTCGCGGGCGGCGGATCGCGATGATCTTTCAGGAGCCGATGACGAGCCTCAATCCGCTCATGAGCGTCGGGGAGCAGATCGGCGAGGCGGTGGAATTGCACCAGGGCCTGCGTGGGAAGGCCGCCGTTGAGGCTTCGCGTGCCGCTCTTGAGGCCGTTGGCATCGACGATCCAAAGGCACGCCTGTCCAACTTTCCACACGAGCTATCGGGCGGAATGCGGCAACGGGTGATGATCGCCATCGCCGTCGCGTGCCGTCCCGAATACCTCATCGCTGACGAGCCCACAACCGCGCTGGACGTGACGGTGCAGGCACAGATATTGGACGTGCTGGATGCCCTTCGCCGCGGCAGAGGCCTGGGCGTGCTTCTCATCACGCACGACCTTGGCATCGTGCGACAGCGTGCGGACATGGTGTGCGTGATGTTCGCGGGGCGCGTGGTGGAATATGGACCGACGCAGGATGTGCTCGGAAACCCGCTGCACGCGTACACGAGGGGTCTGGTCGCGTGCGTTCCCCGGCTTGGCGATCGCCGCCCGCGATTGACGACACTTGCCGACATGTCGCAGGCAGAACTGCGCCGCCCCATCGGCGGGCACGAGCCATGGTGGCCGGGGGCACAGGGTGGTGGAGCGAGGCCGACCCTTCGCCGCTTTGGGGCGCAGCGGTGGGCGTGCGTGCTTGCGGCAGACGACCTCCCCGGTGACGGCGAAGTCCTGACAGCCGCAACGCCGCAGTCTGATATCGTGCGGGTGTGATCTGGTATCGTGCCGATCTCATTCGGGAGGAGATTCATTTGCTCAGAACAGTCATAGCCGGTATGGTGCTCGTGGCGGGGTTGATCCTGTGCGGCGGATTCGCTGGCACAGCACCCCAGACGACCGCGCAACGGATCGAGAAGGCGGGCAACTACGAGACGCGCACCATCGCGGGCTTCACAGTCCACGTCCACCACGACCTGCTGGCCGACGAGGAGCTGACCCGGCGCGTGATGCTCCATCTGGAGGCCGACCTGGACGAGATCGCGCACATGGTGCCCTCCCCGGCACTCGGGCTATTGACCCAAGCACATATCTGGGCTGAGCTTCAGGGGATGAGCACCACCGCAAACGCGGGCCACGGGCTGTGCTGCCACTGGTCGCCCGGATGGCTCAAAGCCAACGGCGTGCTGGCGGAAAAAGTGGGCGGGGTGGAGATCATAAACCCGGGCGACTTTCTGAACTGGCGACGCGATCAGCCCTACATGCTGTTCCACGAGCTCGCGCACGCGATTCACTGGCGGCTTGCCAAACTTGACCCCGAGATCGACGCCGCATTTGCCCAGGCGATGAAGGCCAAGCTGTACGATGCCGTCGCTCGCAACACCGTCCCCGGCGGGGAGACCGTGAAGGCCTACGCCGCGACCAACAGCCACGAGTACTTCGCCGAATTGAGCGAGGCGTACTTCGCGGTAAACGACTTCTTTCCGTACACGCGTGGGCAGCTTGCAAAGCACGATCCCCGGGGCCTTGCGATGATCGAGCGAGTCTGGAATCTGAGTGCCGAGGAATTGGAGGCCGGGCGCGGCGCAAGGCCTTGAGACGAGGCTGCGAGGCTGTTGGGCAGGTCATCGCGGCGGTCGCAACCCGGGCCCGCCTGTGTCGATATGATTGGAGTATGACGGGTTGCCGGAAAAGACTCGGGGCAGAGTGGGTTGCGCTGGCGGCGACTCTTGGCGGGTGCGTTGCATCCTCGGAGCCCGGAGTGCTCTCGCACGACCCCATCCAGCGGCGTATCGCGATCGTCGAAGCCGGCGCGGCACGGGATCAGACCGCCATCCGCGACCTCATCACACGCCTCGACAGCCAGGATCCCGGCGAGCGATTGCTCGCGATCACCTCTCTGGTGCGAATCACGAACGAGACCTGCGGGTACGACTATGCCGCAACGCCCGCAGAACGCAGGACCGCGATCCTGCGATGGACTGACTGGGAATTATTGCACGGCGGCCGGCCCACCAAAGGCGGCGTCCCCTTCGGCCAGGAGGGTGTGCGTTGAGCATCCCCAAGCCACACATCCACCTGGAGATGCAGAGCAACGCCCAGTATCTGAGCGGGGCCCGCGAACTGGCGGGCTCGGTTGCCAAGCGGCTTGGCTTTACCGACGCCCAATGCTCGCAGATCGCACTCGCGGTCGACGAGGCTTTGTGCAACATCATCCGCCACGGGTACGACCGCAAGCCCGACGAGCTGATGTGGCTCAACATCTGGCCCGTGGACGAGTCGGGCAACGAGGACCGGGGCCCCGACCCCTTCGGGATGAAAATTGTCATCGAGGACGTGGCCAAACAGGTCGATCCCGAGGTGATCAAGAGCAGATGCCTCGACGATATTCGCCCCGGCGGGCTGGGGGTCCACATCATCCGCGAAGTGATGGATACCGTTTCATACGAGAAGCGAGAGGGCGGCGTGGGGATGAGGCTGACGATGGTGAAGCACAAGCACACGAACAAATCGCCGGGCGAGACTCCCGCGCGGGGGAACAGCGAATCATGAATAGTCCGACACGCATCGAGTACCGCGAGGAGAAGGGCACCGCCGTCGTGACCCCCTTCGGCGAGATCGGGTATCCCGAGGCCGCCCCCTTCCGGACCCAGCTCAAGCAGGCACAGGACAAGCGTACCCCGCGGCTGGTTGTCGATCTGTCCAACGTTGCGTTCATGAACACCCCCGGGCTCGCGACGCTTGTCGAGGCGCTCCAGACGTCGCGCCGCACGAACACTGTGCTCGTGCTCTGCGGGCTTCAAGATCGGGTGCGAGCGGTCTTTGAGATCGCCAGGCTACACACCGTGTTCAAGATCGTGGGCGACCTGCCCACCGCCATGGCCCCCTGAATCACGCCTCCAAGGAACCGCGACCGACCATGGGCGATATCCAACGAAAAGGCTTCCACCTCCGCGACCTCTTCGTGTTTCGCGTGCTCGATTCGGCGGGTGGGCTCGCGTTCGATTCGCTCGACCACATCGGCAGCGTTCTGCGCCTCCTGGGCGAGGTGGTTCGATGGATCGCCCTCTCGTTCCTCCCGGGTGGAACCCGCATCGGGCGGGCCGCCATCGTCTCGCAGATCGTCCGCGTGGGTGTCCGCTCAGTCTCCATCGTCTCGCTCGTGTCAGGAAGCGTCGGGCTCATCCTGGCGTTCCAGCTCGCCCCGCCGCTCGACGAGTTCGGGAAGCGCGACCTGATCGCCAACATCATTGGCGTCGCCGTCACCCGCGAGCTCGGGCCCTTGATCGGTGCGATCGTCCTCACCGGTTTCGCCGGCGCATCCATCGCCGCCGAGATCGGGAGCATGGTCGTCGCCGAAGAAATCGAGGCGCTCGAGGCTCACGCGCTCGACCCCGTCCGCTTTCTTGTCGTGCCGCGAGTGCTCGCGAGCATCGTCGGCATGACGGTGCTTGGCACCCTCTCCACCTTCATGTCGCTCGCAGCCGCTGCTGTCATTTCCAGCCTTGCGCTGGGTGTTCCCTGGGAGGCGTACAAGACCGGCATGCTCGACCAGGTGAAGTTTGTCGATTTCACCACGGGCGTGGTCAAGTCGGCTGTCTTCGGGCTCCTTATCGGAATCGTCGCGTGCGCCAACGGGCTCAAAGTCACCGGCGGCGCGGCCGGCGTCGGCAAGGCCACCACTTCGACCGTTGTCCAGTGCGTCGTCGCGATCGTCGTCGCCGACTTGCTCTTCACCGCCGTCTTCTACGCGCTGCGGCTCTTCTGATGCCCCTGTGAAGCGAGCGAGCATGAACAAGTCGCCCCAACAGCTCGGCGAAACCGTTGTCGCACGATGTCGCGAGCTTGGTTTCGCTGCGGCTGGAATCTGCAAGCCCGGACCCATCGACCACGCGCAGGAACTCCTCGCCTGGCTTGCCGCTGGAAAGAACGGCAGCATGGCGTGGTTTGCCGAGAACATCCGGCACCGGCTTGATCCCAGCGGCCTGCTCAACGGGTGCATGTCGATGATCGTCGTCGCTGATCTGTACGCCCGCCGAGGCGATGACCCCCAAACTCTCCCGCCGGACGCGGGCCGAATCGCTCGTTATGCCCAGGGACGCGACTATCACCGCACCATAAAACAGCGGCTCAAAAAGCTCACCCGTGGCCTCGACCGCGAGTGGCCCGGGCATCGCTTCCGCCCCATGGTCGACGTCATGCCCATCCACGAGCGCGAGGTGGCGGCCCGCGCCGGCATCGGCTGGGTTGGCAAGCACACGCTCATCATCCACCCGCGACTGGGCTCGTGGTTCATGCTCGGCTGCGTGCTCACCACCATGGATCTCGCCCCGCCAACACCAAGCCCCGAGCCCGACCACTGCGGCACCTGCACGCGATGTATCGACGCGTGCCCCACTGGCGCGATCACGCCATACAGCGTCGACGCCAGCCGCTGCATCAGCTATCTCACCATCGAACGCCGCGAAGCCGTCCCGCCCGAGTTCCACGCGGCGATGGGCGACTGGCTCTACGGGTGCGACATCTGCCAGGGCGTCTGCCCGCACAACTCGCCAAGCTCACGCGAGACCGAATCGCAGGTTCATCCGTCGTACACCGCGGCCCACGGGGCACTCGACCTGCTCCAGGTGCTTGGGTGGAGCGAACAGGAGTTCGAGGCCCGGTTTCTGGGCACGGCCGTGCGCCGCGTCACGCTCGCGATGCTCAAACGCAACGCGATCATCGTCGCGGGGAACCTGCTGGCGAAAATGCCCGAGTCACAGGCCGGTCCACTCGCGGCCAGGCTGCGGGAAATTGCCGGCAACGCCGACGAGGCTCCTCTGGTGAGAGTGACAGCCATAGATGTGTCGCGACGGCTGGACGAAGGATGAGGCTCAGCATCCCGCCTCGAAGGCGATCACGAAATCGTCGTAGTCGAAGAAGTCAACCGAGCCATCGAGGTTGAAGTCGGCATCTCGGTCACCTGGGCACTCGTAGCCCTCGAAGCACTTGATGAAGTCGTCATAATCAAAGAAGTCCACCGTGCGGTCCTGGTTGAAGTCGGCGACGCAGGGCGGTGGCGGCGGGCTGCCAAATGCGTTGAACAGCGCGTCCATTTCAAGCTGCGCCTTGAGGTTCGCGCCATAGGCGGTGTAGTGGATGCCGTCGTCCATGAACGCGCCCGCGCCTGTGGCGTTCCATCCGTACGCGTCTGTCAGTCGCCGCGAATTGATCAGGCACAAATAGGGATCGTGCAACGCGATTTCAAACGCTGCGCCAGGATAGTGGTCCAGAAAGTCCAGCCTCTGCGGGCTCAATCCCGCCCGGAACGGATCGCACAACAGGATGATGGGCAGGTCGGGCCGAGTGTTGTCACGGATGAACGCGATCACCTGAGTCATGTTGTTCCTGAACTGGGCGGGCCCGTAGCCGTTGACCGCGTCGTTGGACCCGTAGGCGATCATCGCAAAGTCCGGGGCCAGTGCCGCGAGTACGGGCCCGCAGTCGCGATGGAATGTCAGGAGCGAGGTGGCGTCGTACCCGCCGTTGGCGAGCGACGTGAGCGTGATACCCGCGGGGTTCTCGCACACAAACTTGCAGGTGATGATGTCAGTGAAGGCTTCGGGGCTGGTGCCCGAGAGCTCGACCTGGGGAAACGGCATGAAGTTGGTGGTCAGGGGGCCGAACCTCTGCGTGAGAAATCGCGTTTTGCCCTCGCGAACAAGCCCAAGCGTGCTCGTAAACAGCTGCGTCATCGGCGCGTAATAGCTCGGGGTCTCGACGTAGGAAGCGCCGGCGCGGACGAATATCTCGCCGCTCGATTCCTCGTTGCTGGCGGCCATCACATCCAGATACACAGCGCTCCCGACGTGGAAGTAGGACTCCGCGCCAGCGATCCCGGTGCCGACATCGATCGAGGCCGCGTTGTATTGGAGCTGCACGAGCTGCCCGAAGACCTGATTGTCGTTGACGTTCGTGCCGCCCGCCGTTGAAGTTCGGCACCCGCGAATGCCCGGCGGCAGGAGGGAGGGTGGCACACGCGAAGGGTTGACGCTCGGACTGGCGTGCGCGGTCCGCAACAACCAATCGCCATAGGGCTGCCCGCTGCCAAAGCTCGAGTTCATCGCGATGTAGGGCGATTCGGGGGCGTTGCCATACCGGGTCCAGATCTCGTAGTTGAGCCGCGGGACATAAACGCTCCCGCGGCCGTCGGGACTCGTTTCCTGCGAGTCACCGAAAACCAGCCCCCGGCGCGTCTGGGTTCTCGCGTCGTTGAGGAGTTGGGTGAAAAGTCCTGGGTTCTGGGTGAAGACGATCGGCACCTCGCTGAAGTGCAGCTCGTCCCCCGGATTGATCTGGGCGAACGCCGGCACCGCAGCCACTCCCAGAGCCCACGCGATACCGCCCTTCAAGGTATATGGTGCTTTGCCCATAGATAACCACTAATGGATGATCGGTCAACAACAAGCTCCGCCAAAGACAGGATACCACTCAACGAGCGATTTGAGAAGGAACATTCTTGGTATCTGGTCCTTCGGGGGAACAATTCCCGAAAGTGCTTCAGGAAGATAACCGGGCCCATTGCCCGCACGGTGGGGGTCCGCTAGGATACCGGGTTGTGTGACGGAGTGTCTTTCGAGCCTCGGGGTTCGCGGGACACCCCGGGAGCGAGGTCACCATGGATCGGACAGAGCGCAATGCACTCTGAGCGGTTCCAGCCGAAACCCGGCCGCGTGGCGGCTTGGGCGGTTGGTCGGACGGGCGATCGCCCGGAATTCCGAAAGGGGTTCCGCATGGTGTGATCCCGCCCGATCTGTGGCCGATGCCTTGTCCTTTGCGAGGGCCCGTTGGTCCATCGCGAGGGGCGGGGGCGTCTCTCCCGGGGCTGCGAGCCGTGCTCGTGGCCTTTGTTCGTTTTTTGATCCCTCGTCCGTGTTCGATAATTTGTGTCCGACATCCCGACATCATGGAGCGTTTGCAGATGAACTTCGCCGAACTCAACCGAAACCTCGACGCGATCGCACGCGAGCGAAACATCGACAAGGCCGTTCTGGTCAAAGACCTCGAACAGGCGATGGTCTCCGCTGCCCGCAAGTACTTCAACACCCTCGACGCCGAGGAGTTCCAGGCCAAGCTCGACGTTGAGACCGGCACGATGAACATCACGCGTCTGGGCCAGCCGCTCGACATGCCCCCCGCAGCCTTCGGCCGCATCGCCGCCCAGACGTTCAAGCAGGTCATGATCCAGCGGTTCCGCGACGACGAGCGTGCGGCAACACTCGAAGAGTTCACAAAGCGTGTGGGCGACATTGTGACAGGCACTGCCCAGCGATACGAGGGCGGCGCACTGGTCGTCGCCGTTGACCGCACCGAGGGCTTTATGCCCAAGAGCGAGCAGATTCCCGGCGAGACCTTCGCCGCGGGTGATCGTGTTCGCTGCATGATCCTGGACGTGCGTGACGCGGGAAGCCAGGTCAAGATCGTCATGACCCGCGCCCACCCCGACTTCATCAAGCGGCTCTTCGAGGTCGAGGTGCCCGAAGTCGCCGAGCACGTCATCGAGGTCAAGGCGATGGCCCGCGAGGCCGGTTACCGCACCAAGATGGCCGTTTCGAGCATGGACAGCAAGGTGGACGCCGTCGGCGCGTGCGTGGGCGTGCGTGGAAGCCGCATCAAGAACATTGTCGACGAACTCAACGGCGAGAAGATCGACATCGTGCGTTGGAACGAGTCGAGCCAGATCCTCATCCAGAACTCGCTCAAGCCCGCCGAGGTCTCCGAGATCAGCCTGTGCTTCGAGCTGGGCCGGGCGACCGTCGTCGTGCGCGACGATCAATTGAGCCTGGCGATCGGCAAGCGCGGGCAGAACGTGCGTCTCGCCGCCCGGCTGACGGGGTGGGACATCGACATCCTGACGCCTGAGGAGTTCAACAAGGGTCTCGAGGTTCTGTCGGCGACGCTCACCGGCATCGAAGGAATCAACGAGAAGATGGTCGATAAGCTGGGCGCGCTGGGCATGGTCAGCGTCTTCGACATTGAAGAAGTCGGAGCCGAGGTGCTCATGTCCGAGATGGGCGTTGATGCCGAGATGGCCGCCCGGGTCGTCGAGATCGCCGCGGTGCGTGCGAAGGAAGTCTCCGCTCAGCAACAGGCCGACAAGGAAGCAAAGTATCGAGCAGAGGCCGAGGCACAGGCCGCCGCAAAGCTTGCGCTTCAGAGCGGCACGGGCGACTCGGGCGAGGCGGGCGAGGTTGCGGCCGCCGCGATCCTGGGTGCGTCCGCCGCCCCGCCGGCACCGACCGCGACCGACGAGGCACGGGCCGCAGATATTCTTGGACAATGATGAGCGTTGAAGTCAGGGTTGGGTGATAAGAAATTGATCCGGCGCGTGAATCGCGGCGGTGCCGACAGTCAAACAGTCTGACGGCCATGCCCGGGGCCGATGATCCGGGCGGTTTTGGAGCACATGTTTGGCCGGAAAGCGGATCTCACAACTGGCGAAGGAACTCGGGGTTGAGTCTAAAATGATCGTGGATAAGTGCCGCGCCGAGGGCATTTCCGACACGGTTATCAAAGGACACATGTCCACGGTGTCAGCCGGACTTGAAGCAACCATCAAAGAATGGTTCACAAGCGGCGGCGAAGGTGGCGTGGCAACGGCCATCGAAACCACCGAAAAAGTCGAGCCGCCGCACGAGAAACCGCGGTCACGGTCCCACGCCAAGGTGCCCGTGGAGATCGTCTCGCCCAGCGAGGCGACACACGACGCCGCCCACCCAACAGCAAGCGTGACCACCAGCACGGAGAGTCCGCGCCCATCGCACGCCCCCGAGCCGCTCAGGCCCGCCGCGGTCGTCGTTGCACCCAAACCCCACGTCGAGGCACCCAAGCCCCCGCCGGTGACCGCCGAGCAGGTCGCAGCCAAGGCGGAGATGTACACCCCCGCCCCCACGCCGCCTCCCATCCCCTCCGCCCGTGCGCCGCATGCGGACCACAAGCCCGCCGCGCAGCCGCCCGTCCACAAGCCGCTGCCCACGACGCTCAAGCCCACGACCATCTCGGCCGTCGCGCCGGTTCCCACCCATGTCGAGCCGCCAGCGGTTCCTGATCAGCCCGCGGGCGACGCTGGCACCGCAGCGCCCGCCGCGCCACCCGAGCATCGAGGCCCTCTGGGCCCGCACGCCCGGCCCCAAGCGCCCACCATCGGTCACAAGCCCGTGATGAACGTGCCCACGCGTCCCACCTCGGTCAAGCCGATGGGTGAACAGCTCCACACCAAGACACCCGCCAAGCTCAGTGGGCCCAAAGTCGTCCGCATCGAACAGCCCGAGCAGATGGAAGCCCCCAGGCCTCGTCGGCCGATGGGCCCGACCACCGGCGGTGCCCCCGCGGGCGCCCCCCGAGGCCCTCGCGTCGAAGGCCGCGACGACGACAGCAGCAGAAGCCCCCGTCGCCGTACAGGCCCGGGGGGCGGCCCGCCCCCAGTGGGTGGCCCCGGTGCCAAGCGTTCGACAGGCCTAGGCGTTCCCGATCGCCGCAGGGCAAGCTCGGGCCACGAATGGACCGGCGGCGTATTCAGCGAGCAGGACCTCATCGAGCGTGAGGCAAGGCTGCAGCGTGCGGGCGGCTTCCTCAAGAAGCACAAGCAGCAGATGAAGGGCGGCCAGCCCCAGCCCGGCGAGATCGAGCAGACAGGCCGCGTCAAGATCGCCGCCCCCTTCACCATCAAGGATCTTTCCGAAGTCACGGGCATCAAGGGTGCCGAGATCGTCAAGAAGCTCTTCCTCGAAGGCATCATGGCGACGATCAACTCGGGTATCGACCCCAACAAGGCCCAGGAGATCATGATCGACTTCGACATTGAGCTCGAAGTCACCGAGGCCCGCACCGCCGAAGAAGCCATCCACGACGAGGTCCAGACCCGCGAGGCCGTCGACATGCGCCCCCGTGGCCCGGTCGTCACGATCCTTGGCCACGTGGACCATGGCAAGACGAGCCTGCTCGACAAGATCCGCAACGCCAACGTCGCTGCGGGCGAGGCCGGGGGCATCACGCAGCGCACCAGCGCGTTCAAGGTGCCAGTCACTGTCGCCGGCGAGACCAAGGAAGTCGTCTTCCTCGACACGCCAGGCCACGAGGCCTTCACCAGCATGCGTTCGCGCGGCGCGAACATGACCGACGTGATCGTCCTGGTCGTGTCGGCCCCCGAGGGCGTCATGCCACAGACCATCGAGAGCATCGCCCACGCGAAGGCGGCCAACGTGCCGCTGATTGTCGCGCTCAACAAGATCGATCGCCCCGACGCGACTGAGAGCCAGATCCAAAAGACGCTTCGCCAGCTCGCCGACGCGGGCCTCCAGCCCCAGGAGTGGGGCGGGGACACCGAAATCGTCCGCACCAGCGCGACGACCGGCGCGGGGCTCAAGGAACTGCTGGAAGTTCTCGACTACCAGGCGCAGCTCAAGGATCTCAAGGCCGACTTCGGCGGCGCCGCTCGCGGCGCGGTCATCGAGGCCAAGCAGGAAGAAGGCCGCGGCGCCGTCGCCAGCGTCCTTATCCAGCAGGGCGAGCTTCATGTGGGCGACTTTGTCGTCGCGGGCCGTGCGTTCGGCCGCGTGCGAGACATCACCGACGACAAGGGCAAACGCGTCAAGGCCTCCTCGCCACCCAGCCCGGTGCAGATCTCGGGCCTCAACGTCGTTCCCGACGCGGGCGACAAGTTCTACATCGTCGATACGCTGCGCAAGGCCGAGGACGCCGCCGAACTCCGCCGCCACCGCGAGCGTGATGCCGAACTCGCCAAGCCCAAGCTCACGCTCGACACGCTTTTCACAACCATGAAGGACGAGGTCGTCAAGGAAATCAAGATCGTCCTCAAGGCCGCCGAGCAGGGCACCATCGACGTTCTTTCCAAGGAGTGCGAGAAGGTCGGGACCGCCGAGGTCAAGGTCCGCGTGCTGCACTCGGCGATCGGCGGAATCGTCGAGAGCGACGTGCTGCTGGCCGACGCCTCCAAGGCCATCATCATCGGGTTCAACGTCATTCCCTCGGGCAAGGCCCGCACGCTCGCCGAGCAAAAAGGCGTCGAGATCCGCACCTACGACGTCATCTACCACATCACCGACGATCTCAAGCAGGCCGCCGAAGGCCTCCTGGCTCCCGAAATTCGCCAGGAGGTACTGGGTCATGCCGAAGTGCGTCAGGTCTTCAATGTGTCGAAGATCGGTACGATCGCGGGGTGCTATGTCACCGATGGCGTCATCGAACGCAACGCCCTCATCCGCGTCACCCGCGACGGCATTGTCGTCCAGAACGATCGCGTGCTGGAACAGCTCAAGCGGTTCAAGGACGATGCCAAGGATGTCCGGACCGGCATGGAGTGCGGCATGAAGATCGTCGCCTACGACGACATCAAGAACGGCGACGTGCTCGAGTGCTACAAACGCGTCGAGATCAAACGCACGCTCGGGGGCGAGCGTGCGAGCGGCAAGGAAAGGGGTAAGAAGTAGGTTCCGGTTCTCGATTCATGCACGGAGGCACGCGGGCGGCTCAGAGGCCACAGCACACGATGGTCGTAGGCATTCTCCAATTTGAGCTGCACATCAATGGCGCCGAGTCCCTCAAGGACAAACGCCGGGTGATCAATTCCGTGAAGGACCGCCTCCATCGCGAGCACCAGGCCTCGGTGGCCGAAGTCGCGGGCCAGGAACTGCTCAATTCGGCCGTGCTCGGGCTCGCCGTCGTGGGGTCCGAGGGCAAGTACATCGCCCAGGTGCTCGACCGCGTGCTGCTCAAGCTCCGCCAGTTGCCCGATGCAGAGCTTGCCTCGTCAACTCGTCGAATCATACATGGCCATCCCGATGAGATCGCCGAATCCGCCGGCGAGAATTCTCTCGCGGCCTATCCCGACCTGACAGGCGAGATGCTCACGCGTGCCGAGCAGGCCTTTGCCGAGCTCGACGCGAGCCGGAAAGAAGGCAGCACCCGATGACCCGCCGCGCCGAACAGATGTCTTCCCTGCTGCACCAGGCGATCCAGGAGGTTCTCTCCAAAGGCCTCGCTGACCCGCGTGTGTCGGGCCTCATTACCGTCACGCGCATCCGGCTCTCCCCCGATTTCGCCCAGTGCAAGGTCTGGATCTCCGTGCTGCCCCAGGAAAGACAGAGCCTCTGCTTCCACGGGATCAAGGCCGCCACCACACACATCCGCCGCGAGGTTGGCAAAAAGGTCGACAGCCGTAAGCTCCCATACTTCGAGTTTGAGCTCGACGAGAGCTTCAAGAAGCAGGTCAGTGTGATCGATGCGCTCGAAAGGGCCCGTGTCGAAGCCCCCAAGGGTTGGGGAGTGGCCCCGATAGAAGGCGAGGCCTCGCCATGACGACGCCGGACCCGGCCAGAGCCTTCCAGTCCTTGCTCAAAAAACTGCGAGCCAAGCACGAGTGTGGCGACATGCCGTCCACCTGCGCCGACCCCGCGCTCGCCGGGGCCGCCCTCCTCGAACAGCTCATCTTCGATTTCATGCTCTGGGAATCGTCAACAGCCCAGGCCAAAGCCGCCGTGAAGAAACTCGGCGAGATCTTTGTCGACCACAACGAGCTTCGCGTCGCGATGCCTCACGAGATCGCCGCCGCATTGGGCGACCGCTGCCCGCTCGCTCTCGACCGTTCGCTGCGACTCCGCTCGACACTCCAGGATTTGTACAAGCGAGAGCACATCATCACCCTCGCGCCGGTGGCTGTCGCCGCCAAGCGTGAGGCAAGGCAGTATCTCGAATCACTCGACGGCATGCCCTCATTTGTCGCGGCCCGGCTCACCCTCTTTGGCATGGGTGGGCACGCGATCCCCGCCGATTACCGTTTGATCGAGCTGCTCAGGAACGCCAAGGCTCTGCCCGCCGACGCCGATTCCCCCGCCCACGCCTCTTCATGGCTCGAACGACATGTCAAAGCCAACGACGCCCCCGCGTCGGTCTGGGCACTCCAGGCGTGGTCCGATGCCGAGGGACAATCGCCCAAGCACGATCTCTCGACGGGCCTGATCTTGATCGCTCCCCCCGCGATCGATGCTCCCAAACGTCCCAGATCCAAACGAACCGTCCGCGGCGTCGCCACGCGTGTCAAGGGACGTTCGCCCTAAGCACGCACAGGAGTTCCCGGCGTGGACAGGCCCAAGGAAATTCTCATGCGGATTCTGAGAAGCAGTCGCCTCTGTGCTGGCACGACTCTCCCGAGCGTGTCCGCCCTGGTTACAGCACGCCCACATGCGCCCGCAGATAGGCCGGTGACAGACACGCCCCGGAGGGGCGTGCCACGTCGCGGGCTCGCCCTCTCGCTGGCTGCCGGAGGGTGCATCGCCTGGGCGATTCTCCTCCCGTCGTGCGCGAGCCCTCACGCCGCAAACGCAGGTGCCTCGCACGCAAGCAACGCGGGCTCGCACGGGGCTGCCGATCGGCTTCGGCTCCTCGCCGCCAAGGAAGCCGCCCAGCCAGATCAGGCCGCGACTCTGCTCCCGCCCCCGCCCGGCATCGACGCCCAGGCGGTGCTGGCCTTCACCGCCCCGCAGCTCGCCCCGGGCCAGCCTGTCACGATGACGCTCGACACGTACCTCGCCGAGGCCCGCGCCCTCTCCGCGCCCACGGCTTACGGGCCCGTGCCCGCCGTCGCGGTTGATGCCGAGCGTGAATCGTCGGCGATGAAAAACTACGCCGCCGGCCGCGACCTTCTCTCCCAGGGCAAGGCCAAGGACGCGATCCCGTTTCTGAACCAGGCCACGAAAGACTCGCCCGCATCTCCCGAGCCCTGGCGTTCGCTCGCCGAGGCCAATCTAGCCGAGGGCAAGCGTTCCGCCGCAATGTCCGCATTGCAGCAGGCAGTTCGCCGCGGGCTCAGCGATTCCACGTCGCTGCGCGCCCTGGGCCGCGACGCGATGCAGTCGGCCCGCGTTGACGACGCGATCTGGCTCCTTGTCCGCGCGCTCGACACATCCAAGGACAAGTCCGCCGACGGCGAGTGGGACCGCACGCTCACCCGTGCTTTCCTCGCCGACGCGCTCGACCAGGCCGGCTTCGCCGCAGCCGCCACCGAGCTTTACGCGCAGGAGTTCCCGCCGCTCTCGCGCGAACTCTCCGCGTCCGCGAAGCTGCGTGCCGACGCTGCCGAGGTCATCCGTCGCCGCGGCGAGACCCTCCAGCGTGCCGGCGACCTCAACGTCAAAATGGGCCGCTACGCCCCTGCGATCGAACTCTACGCCAAGGCCTCGGGCGAGCCCTCGCTCGACCCTGGCGCGCTGGTCAGTCGCCGCGTCTACGCCGCTTTGCGCCTGGGCCGCCCCGCATCGGGCGCGGTTGCCCTCATCGACAAGCTCCAGGCCACCCAAGGCCTCGTCGAGGAGCGCGAGCTCGCCCTCATCCGCTATCTCTGCGGCGGAACCAAGATCGGTCCCGTCCTCTCCGCCGCCCTCGACGAAACATTTGCCCAGGGTTCGGCCTCGCTCAGCGTCAAGAGCCGCGTCGTCCGCGCCCGCGCCGCCGCGCTCGATGCCACCGATCGCCGTTCGATCCTCATTGCCCACCTCGCATCTGACGCCGGCGACTCCGAGGCCGCCGCCGACCTCCTCGCCACCTTCGGCGATCGAGATCTCGGCGCACGCGACGAGGCAGTCGTCGATCTCATCCGCCGCAACCCCGCTTCCGCCGACGCCTACGCCACGATCATGCTCGCCGACGGCCGTGGTGTCTTCGCCTCCGTCGATCGCCTTGCCACTGCCAAGGAACCCGCTCCCCGGCTGCTCCGCTCCTACCTCCTCATCGCGCTGGGTGATCCCAAGAACGCTCTCGCCGCACTATCGAGCAACGATGTTTCCGCCTCGCTCCGCCCCGCATGGCTCACCGCCCGCTGCGAGATCGCAAGCTTCGGGGGCGACTATCAGGTCTCGCACCAGGCGCTGATCGAGCTCCAAACCACCAAAGAAGCCACGCGGATGCTCCTCGCCCGCGCACATGTCGCGCTCCAGGATCTCGCCAAGGCAAAGACCGCCCTGGGCACGCCCGCCGACATCGCCGCTCTCAGCCCCGCCGACGCCGTTGTCGCCGCCGGAATCCTGCTCCGCGCGGGCGATGCCGACACCGCCGAGACCCTGCTCATCAAGCTCGTCGAGGCCGATGTGTTCGACGAAAGGCCCGCCGAACTGCTCATCAATATCTACGGCCGCGGCGAGAAGCCCGACCAGCAGAAGTTCGTCGCCTCACTGCGTCGCCTTCGTGAGGCCGTCCCGTCCAGCCGCGTTCTGCGCTGGGCCGCCGCCAACGAGCTGGTGCAGCGAAGCCAGTGGTTGCAGGCACAGAGCACGCTCCTGAGCCTCGCCGAAGAAGACCCCACCAGCGTGGGCCTCCTCGATCTCCTCGCCACCGCGTGGATCCGCGGGGGCCCCGAATCCATGACTCGCGGCGAGGCCTGGCTCTCCGCTCGCCTCGCCGCCGCTCCTGAATCCATCGAGCTCACCGCCGCACTCGCCCGCGTGCTCGCCACCAACGACAAGCCCGCTCCCGCGATCGTCCTCATCGACGCACGCTGCGCCAAGTGGCCCATCCCCAGGCTCCTTCGCATCAAAGAAGCCATCACCGCCGAGACGCTCAAAGACCTTGCCAAAGCTCACGAGCTCGCAACGGCCCGCCTTGCCCGCTCGCCGCGTCCCGCCGACGACACGCTCGAACTCTGCGAGCACCTCCTCGCCGACTCGAAGTTCACCCAGATCGAGCCGACCCTGCGTGAGGGTCTTCCCACAGTCCTCACGCTCCTCTCGTCTCAGGAAGCCCGCCTCGTTCGCATCATCAGCCTCATCGCTCAAAGGGACGCCGAGCAGGTCGCCAAGGGCGCACTTCCCATCGCCCCGGGCCTCATCACGTTCGCGACCGACCGCGGCCTTGTGCTTTCTCCATCGCTCCAGGAAGCCCGCGTCGTCATCCTCGCCCTCGCCGAACCGCCAGACATCGCCGCCATCGCCGCCGCGTTCAAGGGTGCGGCCCCCGACCTCGAACACTCGGGCCCCATCGCCCAGCGAATCGCTGCAAGGCTCGCGGCAAGCCCCAAACCCCGCGCAGCCCTCACATTCGCCGAAATAGCGATCAACCTCACGCCCGAGCCCGCTCCGCAATCGCTCCTCACGGCCGCCCTGGTGATCGGCTCGGTTGGCAACGCCGACGACCTCCGCCGCCTGCTCCCGGTCCTCACCAAGGACAATCGCGCCGAGTACCTCCTCAACCAATTGATGACCGATGGCAAGATTCCCATGCCCATGCCCGATCGCCGCCCGGCCCAGCTCATCTACCAGATCGCAAGCCTCGCCGCTTCCGACGAACGATTCGCCCAGGCCGCCGGCATGTACGAGTATCTCCTCAAGGACGTTGATCCCCAGCACGGCATGGCGGCCAACGACTACGGCTACCAGCTCCTTGAAGACGACACCGACCGTCCCAAGGCCACCAAGTTCCTCCAACTTGCCCTCATCCTCGAGCCCGAGGACGACAACGTCCTCGACTCCGTCGGCTGGCTCCGATACAAGCAGGGCCGCTTCGCCGACGACAAGGACAATGGCGGGCCCGACGGCATCGGCGCGATCTCGCTGCTCTCCAAGGCCGTCAAACGCATGGGCATGGACACCAACCCCACTATCCTCGACCACTACGGCGACGCCCTCTGGATGTCGGGTAAAAAAGACGAGGCCCAGGCGATCTGGCGCAAGTCGCTCATGGACACTCAGCTCATCGTCGACACCATCAACGCCGACGCCCGCAAACCGCCCGACCGCGTCGTGAAAAAGTACACCGGGCTCAAATCCAACCTCCAGGACAAGCTCGACGCCGCCAAGGCCGGCAAACTGCCGCCCGTCGCGCCCCTCTGGACCAAGTGACTCCGCAACGCAAAGGGACTCATCCGTGGCAGGCCACAACAAGTGGAGCAAGGTCAAGCATCGCAAGGCCATCGTCGAGAGGCGGCGGGGCAAGGTCTGGACCAAGGTCGCCAAAGCCATCATCGTCGCCGCACGCCACGGCGGCCCCGACCCCGATAGCAACCTCACCCTCCGCTACGCCATGGACGAGGCCCGCTACGCCAACATGCCCCGCGAGACCGTCGAACGTGCCATCCGCAAGGGCGCGGGAGGCGAGGACACCTCCAGCTACGAGACCGTCCGCTATGAGGGCTATGGCCCCGGCGGCATCGCCTTTGTCATAGACGCCCTCACCGACAACCGCACCCGCACCGCGACCTTCGTCCGCCTCGCCTTTTCCGACGCCGAGGCAAACCTGGGCACCTCGGGCTGCGTTGGATACATGTTCCGCAACAAGGGCCGCATCGTCATCGCAGGCGAGGGCGTCACCGAAGAGTCGATCATGCACGTTGCGATCGAGGCCGGCGCCGACGATGTTTGCGCCCCCGAAGACGACGACGATTCGTGGACGGTCCTGACCACCGTTCCCGATTTCATCCGCGTCCGTGACGCGATGGAGTCGGCCAAGTTCAAAGTCGAAGAAGCAGGCCTCAGCATGATCCCCGACACCACCACCGCAGTGACGGGCGAGACTGCCGACGCCGTCGGGAGCCTCATCGAAGCCCTCGAAGAGCTCGACGACGTGCAAAAAGTCTACACCAACGCCGAGTTCAAGTAAGAGCTTTACCACCGAGGCACAGAGACACAGCGGAAGGCATAGAGAGGAGCATTCTGAGGTCTTTCTCTGTGTCTCTGTGGTTATTCTTCTGTCTTCATAGTCCAATCGCCGCTCTCGCCGCCGCATCTGCGTCGTGCAACCCGCGCAGATCGAGCACCAGCGGCCGGCTGAAACCCTTGGTCGCCAGCGTCGCCTCATACGCCAGACGATCCAGCTTCCCCTTCCCCACAGAGTACCGCCCGCCTCCCATCCAATCGCACAGCCGCGCCGCGATCGGCGTCGCCGCAAGCTTTGGAACTTCCACCGCCGGGTCTTGCCCCGCCGCCAGCATCGCCGCCGGATCAACACCCACACCGATCGGCCCACCTGCCGCCGCCTTTGCGCGCGAAAGCCCAAAGTCCGCGACCTCAACCGCCGCGCCCAGCGCAGCCTCCGCAATCTCACCCGCCACATCTCCCGATGTCGTCTCGGGCAGCTCCATACACACCACACGCCCCTCAGGGCACTGCGTGAGCGACGCCAGATCCGCCGCAAGCCCGATCGCGCCCTTCACCGCCGCCAGCGCCCGATCCACCTGAGCCGCCGCCGCAAAGTGCTCGGGCGGCACCCACAAATCAAGTCCGCTGACCCCAAGCCCCTGCCTGCGAATCAGCGATGCGAGATCACGCCGCGCCGACCGATCAAGCTCCCTGGCCCTCACCCCCGCCATCGTCGCGTCAAGCTGCACCGCTCGAATCGCCTCGCTCTTGAGACCCACAACCCACATGATCAACGCGCGCGGGTCGCCCGCAAGCCCCGGCGTCTTCGGAAACGTCAGCCCTGCCAGCGAAATCGAGATGGGTCGCTCAAGCACAATGAGTTGTAGGCATGGCGACCCGTGCATTTCACCCCATAGCATCACTCATGAACCGTCTCGCCAAGCTCGCTGAGGCTCTCCACGCTGTCGCACTCACCGTGTGGGCGATCGCGGTGGGAGGCTCAGCCCTCGCCGCCGCCGTCGTCTTCCCGCAGATGAAATCCCTCACGCCCTCGCTCCCGGCCTACGCCGCATACACCGGTGACCACTGGATGATCGCCGCGGGTCACGTCGCGCGAAGCGTCTTTGAGATCGCCGATCGCGTCGAGCTCGTCGCCAGTGCCGTGGTCGTCGTCGCCCTCGCCTACCTCACACGCACCGGCTCGGTGCGTGGGCTCGCCGCCAGCCTTCGCTGGCTCTGTGTGGGCCTCGCCGCGGGCATCGCGATTTACAGCGGCCTCTTCCTCACCCCGCGCATGGACACCGCCCTCGTTGCCTACTGGGACGCCGCCCGCGAGGGGCGAAACGACGACGCCGCAACCTACCGCGAGGCTTTTTCCTCCCAGCACCCGCTCGCCTCACGCCTCAAAGGCACCACCCTGGTCGCCCTCCTGGTTGCCACTGGGATAGCGGCGGCGTCGCGGAAGAACTCCACGCCGCCACCGCTCTCACCAAAGGAACAGCCACGCCCGGGCTGAATTGTGTATTCGTGCATCATTGTTTAGGTGGACCGGCACTCCGTGCCGGTCTTCGTGGCATGGCGCTCCGTGCCGCTCCCCGTCGCCCGTTTCTCCCAGCCGGGCCTCCTTGCCTTTGCCTTACTCCTCGCCGTTGCCCGACTTGTTCTCCAGGAGCTTCCTCAGATACTCGTTCTCGCGCCGCGTCGCCTCCAGATCGAACACCAGGTACTTGATGCTCAGCCGGAGATAATCCAGCGAATCCTGCAAGTCCGCGATCGTCTTCTTCATCGTGTCGTGCCGATCCCGAGTTTCCCCCGCCAGCGCCTCCAGCGGCCCGCGCTCGGACTCGGGGAGAGTCCCGATCTGGCTCACAAGTTCGCTCAGCTTGCTCTGGAATTCCTGTTCGTTCATCTCTTGTCTCCCTGTTCTTCATGGAATCGGCGAGGCCTCACAGCCGGCACACGCCACCGGAGATGGGCCCCGCATGAAACAAGGAAACAAACGCCGCGCCGCGACTCGCCACGGCGTGCCACAACCACCGCCACAGCGCCGGGTCCGCAAATAACAGCCCCTGATTGAACGAAGGAACGCGGTGGTACGCCTGCACCGAAGTGCCCGACCGCGCCGCCCGTGCGGCCTGTTGCCAAATCTCACCCGCTCGTGTGGATCCGCCGCAGCGCGTTGCGTGCCTCCGCCGGTGCCGCCGCCTCCAGCTTCGAGGCGCTCGCCGGATCGGCCCGTTTCAGCTCCCGCAACACCTTCCGCAGATGGCCCTCGACGTTGGTCCGAAAGGTCTGGAAGTGCTGCTCGAGCTCGTGCCGGTTGAACGCCGACAACGGATCTCGAAGCCCCGTCTGCATCGCCGCCCAATCCAAGAGCGACGAACCGGTCCCTGTAAACCTGTACAGGTTCAGCGTTGTCTCCACACGCTTGGGCAGGCTTATGAACGGATCGGTCGCCGCTTCCGGAACGCCCGATAATGCCTTCACCATCTCCGCCAAGTCAAATGCCGCCGCCATTGACTCTTCTTCCTCAGGCTTGGCCTCGCTGTACGAGCTCTTCCCGCCCGCCACAGACGCACGAAGGTCGGCGTAGGCCGTCGAGAGTGTCTTCGGTCCAGCCCGATCAAACCGCACCATCAGCCGCTGGCACTTCTGCCCGTTCTGAACGAGAGTTTCGGCCGCCGTGACTTGCCCCGGGCCCCACTCCGGGCGGCCCACATGCGTCACCCAGTCGCCGGACTTCCACAATTCAACTGCCATGCAACAATCCCCTGCGCCCGCGTCGTGCGGGCTGAAAAAAGCACCTGTCTTGACATTCTCGCCAGGTTCGCCTCCGCAGCCCACCTCCGTGGACCGTCAGAGCTGCCAATTGCCCCCGGACGATTGCCGCCATAGTATCACAGTCCACACCAAAATGGGAACCCTCCCTTCGCGCGCCCAGGCCGGGCCAGGAACAAAGCACACCATGATCGAAGCCCTCAAGAGTGACGAGATCGTCGAGAAAGTCGGCGGACGTTTCAAGCTCTGCGCCCTCATCCAGCGCCGCCTCATCAACCTCATGGAAGGCGCACGCCCACTCGTCGATCGCGACGGCCGCACCGACCTCGAGCTGGTGATCGAAGAAATTCTCCAGGATAAGATCACCCTCGACTTCGACGCCTCGGTCCTCGAGAAGCCCGCCGTCGAAGAACCCATCCTCTGACGGAGGTTCGGGCCGATGGCAAGTCAGCCCCCAACCGCAGCTCTTGAAAGTGTGAAGGGTCGCCGCATCTTCATCGGCGTCACCGGTGGCATTGCTGCGTACAAAGTCTGCTCCGTCGTCTCGCGTCTCGCCCAAGCCGGTGCCGAAGTCACCGTCGCCATGACGGAATCCGCGGCTCATTTCGTGACGCCACTGACCTTCCAAGCCCTCTCTGGCCGCCCGGTCTATACAAACCCGTGGCAGCACATCGAGAGCCACGACCCGCAGCACATCTCTCTGGCGAGTCGCGCCGACATCGCGTTGGTCGCGCCCTGCACGATGGACTGCCTCGCAAGGCTCGCAACAGGTCGCACCGGCGACATCGTGACTCTGATCCTCTCAGCCGTCGACCGCGCCAGAACACCCGTGCTCCTCGCCCCCTCGATGAACGCGGTGATGTGGTCGCAGCCCAGCACCCAGCGAAATCTCGCGCAGCTCAAGGCCGACGGCTTCGCCTTCATCGGACCCGCCGACGGGTGGCAGGCCTGCCGTACCACAGGCACCGGCCGCATGAGCGAACCCGACGAAATCCTCGCCGCCATTTCCGCGACACTCGATGCGTCGATGCCTCATCCCTCGATGCCTTCTTCTCCCTCGCCCACCAAGTGTTGAGGCACACAAGAAGGCATCAAGGCACTATACTCAAAACCCACCACACCCCCTCTCCCCGGCCGCGTATGGAACGCCCCGCCGGCGCGAGCCGAGCACTCAACTCATGGCGTCGTTCCTCGACAAAGTCCTCGGCCGCTCCTCACCCGCACCAAGACCCGCTCCCGCTCGCGGGCCACAGGCGTCAACCGCCTCCGGCGATCGCATCTTCGCCCTCGGCAATGAACTTCTCGACCGCGCCAAGGCCCACAAATCCGGCATCTTCTCAGCCGCCTTCTATTCCGACGCCATGATGGAATGGTCCATGAAGGATCCCAACTTCAAGGTCCAGATGTTCCGTTTCGTCGACACCTTCCCTGTCCTGCGCACGCCCGAATCCATCTTCGATCATCTCAAAGACTACCTCGAACAGCCCGGCGTCCAGACACCCGCCGCCATCGGCGCACTCATCAAAGCCGGCGGGCTCCTCAAAGGCATGGCCGCCTCCCAGATCAAAGGCCGCATCGAGGGCATGGCCTCGCGCTTCATCGCCGGCACCGACGCCAACTCCGCCCTCCCAGGCCTCAAAAAACTCTGGAACGACCGCATCGCCTTCAGCGTCGATCTGTTGGGCGAGGTCTGCGTCTCCGACGCCGAGGCCGACCACTACCAGGCCAAATATCTCGACCTCATCACCAACTTGCCCAAGGCAGTCGCCGCATGGGACTCGCAGCCCACGCTCGAGTCCGATCACCTGGGCCCGATTCCGCGCACCAACGTCTCGGTGAAAATCTCCGCCCTCTCCGCCCGCGTCGACCCCATCGACACCGAGGGCTCGATCGCCGAGCTGATGAAACGCATCCTGCCGATCCTCGAAATCGCCCGCGATCGCGGCGTCTTCGTCAACTTCGACATGGAGCACCATCAGTTCAAGGCCCTCACCCTCGAACTCTTTCGCCGCTGCGTTGAGAAGATCGACTTTCACGCCGGTATCGCAATGCAGGCCTACCTCAAATCCGGCGTCGAAGACGCCCGCAGGATCAGCGAGTGGGCCAAAGCCAGGAACAAGATCGTCACCGTCCGACTCGTCAAGGGTGCCTACTGGGACGCCGAAACCATCAAAGCCGAAATGCACGGCTGGCACTCGCCTGTCTGGCCCGTGAAGTGGCAAACCGACGCCTGTTTCGAGGCCATGACCGAAGTTTTCCTCGACGCCACTCCTGGTAGCCCGGTTCCTGGTGGCCCGGTTCTCCGAACC
>JAYVUC010000002.1:0-9035 GCA_043788295.1 Phycisphaerales bacterium | reverse complement strand
CGAACGTTGCGATGATGAAGATGATGAGCGGGCTGGTGCGGCAGGCCTTGAACCAGAAGAACTGCGGGCTCACCACGTTGCATGTGATCATCGACGCGTAGGCCCACCAGTATGGTCCGGTTGCTCTGTTCTTGAACGCGAAGAGCTCGAACTCGTTGCCGCCGTAGTAGGCGATGAAGAACTCCATCGCGTACGCGAACCCGACGATCATGCCCGTGAGCAGGATGATCTTGGACATGTTCTCCAGGTGGCGGAGGGTGATGAAGTCCTTCATGTTCGGGTACAGCTCGCGGCACGGGATCATGAGCTGCAGCACCATCGCGAACCCGCCGAAGATCGCGCCGGCGACGAAGTAGGGCGGGAAGATCGTCGTGTGCCAGCCCGGAAGCTGGCTGGTCGCAAAGTCCGTCGACACGATCGAGTGCACGCTGAGCACCAGGGGCGTGCTCATGCCCGCGAGCATGAGATACGCGGCCTCGTAGCGGTGCCAGTGGCGGCTGCTGAACCGCCAGCCCATTGCCAGGAACCCATAGATGTACGCCCGCAGGCGATCGATGCGGACGGGCACGAACGGCGCAACGACGGGCCCCGTGGCGAACTTGCGGAGCCTCATGTCGGCCCGGTCGCGTAGGGTGGCGACGTCGGGGATCATGCCCATGAACCAGAAGAGGGCCGAAACCGTGCCGTAGGTCGAGACGGCGAAAAGATCCCACAGGAGCGGCGAACGGAAGTTTGGCCAGATGCCGTTGGCGTTGGGAATCGGGAACATCATCCACGCCATCCACGCCCGCCCGACGTGGATGCCGGGGTAGGTCGCCGCACAGATGACGGCGAAAATCGTCATCGCCTCGGCGGCGCGATTGATCGCCGTGCGCCACTTCTGCTTGAGCAGGCACAAAATTGCGGAGATGAGCGTGCCGGCGTGCCCGATACCGATCCAGAAGACGAAGTTGGTGATATCCCACGCCCAATCGACCTGATTGGTCTGGCCCCACACGCCCACACCCGTGATGATGAGGTAGAGGATCATGAGAGTGCCGAAGGCAGCCAGGCCGTTGACAAACCCGAAGAACGGCAGCCACCAGCGACCCGGCTGATTCTCGGTGTACCCGCAGATGATGTCGGTCACTTCCTTGAAGGAGCGGTTGTTGAGCACCAGGGGCGCTCGAACGTCAGCATCTTCAAGCAGTGTGCCGTCGCCCGATCCGGGCGGGACGTGCTGCCGTTGGCCTTGCTGGATGCCGCTGGCGAGCCGCTGGGCGGTGATCTCGTCGGGGTGAATCGAACTCATGCGTGAGCTCCGGTACCCAGCACGCGGAGAGAGAGGGCGTAGCCGCCGTCGTCCGCTCGCTTGCCGGAATCAAAGAATGCGTGTTTTTCGGGTTGCTTGGCGGGCGTGTGGTCGCTGCCCTCGTGGCCTTCTTCGCTGTGGCCCTTCCCGCCCGGCTCGGAATGGTGGAACGGGTGTTCCCACGACTCGATCCGCTCCTGGCTCGCCTTGCCCATTCGGCCCAGCAGAAGGGCGTTGGGATTGCGCACCTTGAGCATGTGGCTCGTGCGCGGGCGGGTGTTGAGGAAGCCCAGCAGGGCGTATGACCGCGCGTCGTTGCGGGTGTGTACCACGCGGCTTCCCATGCGGACACGCTGCTTGCCTTGCTCGTCCAGGTCGGCCTGTTCGTACCTGTTCGCGGTATCGAGGATGTCGCCGAAGGTGATCGAGTTGCTGGGGCAGGCCTGCTGGCACGCGGTCTGGAAGAACCCGTCGGGAATCTGATTTCGCAGCTTGGGGTCCAGGTTCTCGCGGAGATTGCACTCGATGCGGGCCGCGTTGATCCGCTGCACGCAGTATGTACACTTTTCCATCACACCGCGGCTTCGCACCGAGACGTCGGGGTTTTTCTGCATCCGCGAGAGCTGATCGAGCTTCTCACGAAGCCGCGGCGGGATCAGGTTTGGGTTCAAGGTGCCATGCCGGGTGGAGCCGGTCAGGCCAGTGTTGTCGTTGGGCAGAACGGTGGCGACCTTGTCAACGGTCTCCTTGCCCAGGAAGCCGCCATTGAACTTGGTGACGCCATAGTCAAAGTAATTGAATCGGCGGACCTTGTAGGGGCAGTTGTTCGCACAGTACCGCGTGCCGATGCACCGGTTGTACGCCATCGAGTTGAGCCCGTCCTTGGTGTGGATCGTCGCGTTGACGGGGCAGACCGTCTCGCATGGAGCAGCCTCGCAGTGGACGCACGCCACAGGCTGGTGCATCATCTCCGAGGGGTTGTTGAGCATCTCGATGCTGTCGCCCTCGCCATAGCCCGCGAAATAGCGGTCCAGGCGGATCCACGTCATCTCGCGCCCCTTGGCGGTCTCCTTCTTGCCCACACTGGGGATGTTGTTCTCCGCCTGGCACGCGATCGTGCACACGCCGCAGCCCGTGCAGGTCGAAAGATCGATCGTCATGCCCCACTGAGGGCCCTTGCTGAACGCGCTGCCGGCGGCCGCGTCCTTGGTCGAGTTGTTGTACGGATGCGAATAGATCGACTGGTTAGGCGGCGCGTGCGAGAGTTCGCCAAGCCGCTCGGCAAGATTGATTTTGGTCTCGGTGCCGTACAGCTCGTCCTTGCGAACCTCGGGGGCATCGCCCGCGTGCTTGCTGAACGCGGGAAGATCGAGCGCGCGGATGATGCTGGTTCGGCCTTCCATCGACCAGTGATTTTGCGTGCTGGCGATCCAGTAGTCGTCACCGATCTTCTTGGCGGTGGCGCCGGTGGCGAATGTGCCCGTATCGGTGCCGCGGAGGGCGTAGGTGTTGAACCCGACACCGTCACCCACAAGGCCGCTGACCTCGCGACCGTAGCCGAAGGTGAGCAGAACCGTGTCGTCGGCCATCCCGGGAAGGATCCAGACGGCGATCTTCATCGTGCGGCCGTTGACGGTGATCTCGGCCATGTCGGCCTTGGGCCACTTGTCCTCGGTGTAGCGGTTGCGCTTGGGATTCTCATCCCAGAGCCCCAGCTTGACGGCGGTCTTGGGGCTCATAAGCGCCGGGTTGTCCCAGCAGACCATCGTGCCGATCTGCGGCAATTCCTGGAGCCAGGCGACGTTGGCGAAGCGGCCGTCGTGAACCAGACCGACGGTGAAGACGACGTCGAGCGTGCCGTTCGCCGGGCCCTTGGGCGTTTGGAACTTCGCGGCTGCGGCGGCGACGTTTGCGTAGTTCACGGCCGAGACATATGCAGGGCCGGGCTGCCCTTCCATGAACCCGTTGTGGAGCGAGCGACGCCAGCGCGTGTTGGCGCTGTCTTCGGTCTCGCCGGGCGTGATCTTTTTCCAGGCGTCGCGCCAGCTCTCGCGGAGGATCTCGTAGCCGTCGGGGTGCTCGTTGCCCGCGATGAGCGAGAGAAGCTCGAGCTCAGAGAGTGCGGGGCAGGAACGATCGGCCTCGCTGGCGGCCTTCTCTTCTTTGGTGATCTGCGGGCCAAAGAGCGGGGCGATCATCGGCTGGATCGGGGCGATGGTGCCGTCGTGGGCGGTCGTGTCGCCCCAGGATTCGAGATAGTGGCAGCCGTTGAGCGACCAGGTGCTCGCGGCGGCGGTCTCGCTCGCCTCGACGCTCATGCAGATCGTCGTGGGCACCTTTTTGTAAAGGTCGGAAAACTTCAGATCGG
Organism: Phycisphaerales bacterium; assembly: GCA_043788295.1. Taxonomy (GTDB): domain Bacteria; phylum Planctomycetota; class Phycisphaerae; order Phycisphaerales; family UBA1924; genus UBA2396. The sequence goes on along the minus strand of JAYVUC010000002.1, from coordinate 5,376 downwards.
CCGGGGCGTTGAAGACCGGATTGGCCTCGACGCACACGAGCGTCTTGATCTTTCCAGCGGCCATTTTGGCCGACAGAGCGCGGATGCCGGCCATCGAATCAGACGCGTCCTCGGCGGACATGGGAAGGTAGCGAACGACGCTGCCCAGGCTTCCAAACGCGTCGTTGAGGGCGACGGCAATCGCGTGGACCTCGGGCGGCATGTTGCGCCCTGCGAGCACCACGCTCTGCGCCCGGTCGGCGGCATTCGAGCCCGCCATCAAGTCCTTGGCGCACTCTTCCAGGAACGCCCGATCGATCGACTCGGTGTCGGCAACCTTGATCGAGTTCAGTGCGTCAACGAGACCCTGCGCCCCGGCCTTACCGAGCTTGGGCAGGATGAATTGTGCGAGTGCGACGGCGAACGCGACAACACGCGATGGGGCGAGTCGCAGCCGATGATCGGCCTGTCCGCCAGTGAGGCTGAAACCGCTTTCCACGACATACAAGCGGCTCATCGCGTAGGAGCCTTCGGCGGCTTTGGTCGGAATGCGGGTCGAGGCAAAGTTGCGGGCGTTGGGCAATTGCCCCGCGTCATTGGCAAGGAAATCGTGATCAAACGAAAGAATCGTCCTGGCCTTGTCGAGCTTGAGGATCTGGCGGCAAGGCGTGCCCAGTGCGAGGGCGGTGCCGTCGATGGTGCCGCGAGATTCGACCGCGTCCCACGCGAGCCAGGTCATCTTGGGGAAGCGGGCTTTGAGCTTGGTGGCGACGGCGTCACGCGTCGGGCTGGTCTTCTTATCAACGACAACAGCGAGTCCCTCGCCGCCGGATTTCTCGAAGGTGGCAAAGTGATCCTCCGACCACGCCCTGAAATCGTCCCACGTCGCCTGCTTCTCAGATGGGGCGTAAAACGGGAACTTGAGGCGGTCGGGGTCGTACATCGTCAGGATGCTCGCCTGCGCGAACACGCTGCTCTTGCCCATGTTGATCGAGTGGAGCGGGTTGCCCTCGACTTTGGTCGGGCGTCCCTCGTGTGTCTCGATCAGGAGTCCCTCGGAGCCGCCGCCCGGTAGCGGCATGCTCGTCGCGTAGTACAAAGGCTTGCCGGGGATGATGTCCTCAGGAACCTCGCGCGAATAAGGCAGGATCTTGTGGTCGGGGCGGCGGCAGCCCGGCACGGTCGCGATGCCGGCGAGCGCGAGTGACGCGCCCATCACCTGCATGAATCCGCGGCGCGAGGTGGAGAGAAGCTCCGACGCGCCCGACGGGAACTCACGCTCGACAAAGTCGCGGAACTCGGGCGAATCGGCCAGTTCCTCGTGGCTTCGGAAGGCCGTCATGCCATTTACGGTTCCCGAGAGCGAACGCTTCTGCGCGATCAGCTCGCCCTTGGCGGGCTTGTGCTTGGGGCCATCGGAGATTGTCGAAGGGCATTGATCTGTGGTCATCGTGTCGGTCTCACGTAAATCGGGCTGAGTTCTGCGTGCTGTTCTCTGTCTGTCTCTCGAGTGTCAAGTGCCTCTTCCCCAGCACCCAGCACGTCCTAGTAGTGGCACGTCGCGCACTGCTCGGGCGGATTCAAGTTCCGCTCGTCGTGATACTTCCTGCCCTTGGCAAGTCCCGCCTCGCCCTCGGCAGCCCGGGCTTTGAGCTCGGCCTCCACCCAGTTGAGCTGCGTCAGCTTGTCCTTGTCCACCAGATGCGGCGCGGTATTGCGGTGGCAATCAAGACACCAGCTCATGCTCAATGGCTCGACGTGATGCACAACCGGCATCGTCGTGATGTTCCCGTGGCAGCTGTAGCAGCTCACCCCGGCGTTCAAGTGAGCGTTGTGCGGGAAGTTTCGCACGTAATCCGGCACCTTGTGCACTCGGCTGAACTCCACCGACAAATCGGCGGCGTAGGCGTCGCGGAGAAACTGGGTCTTCTCCTTGTGCGCGGGCTTCGCGGTGAGAGCGGCCAGACGGCCTTCGGCATGGCACCCAATGCACGTCGCCACGTTGGGGATGTTCGCCTCGGGCGACTTTTCCACCTTCGTGTGGCAATAGCGGCAATCCAGCCCCAGCTGCCCAGCATGGATCTGGTGGCTGAACCCGCCTCCGGGCTGCACCGGCTCGTAGCCAGCCTGAAAGAACTTGGGCGTGGCGTAGTACCAGAAACCGGCTACAACGGTCGTCAATGCACAAGCACCGCCTAAAGCGGCGACTGTCGGAAACGCGTTGAACCACTTCGGAAAGAGAACCGACACGTGGCCTCCAAACTTCCCCTCAACCACCCAGAGCACACAAACCGGACAACCAGAACTCTCAATCACAATATATCGGACGCTCGGGCCTTCCGCATTGCTGTGATACCGGAATTTCTGCGCCCTGAGCATACACTGTCAAGTCTTTGTTCATATTTTGTGTAATTGAGACCGAATCGCAACTTGGATTCGGGCTCGTTCCAAACGCGCGATCAACTGCTCTGCTAAGGTTCGCCGAGCCCTCGGATGAGGGATCGACACTGGCTCAATGTCTCCACTCAAATCCAACATCTTCGTTGAACTCCTGCCGCGGCTCCTGGGGCCGATGGTCACGGGCCTCGCGGTGGCCGTCACGATGTGGTGCGTGTGGGTGGTGCTGCACCATCCAGCGGTGGGATGCACGCCGTCGATATCGGGGCCTCTGCTGATTGCAGTACAGGTGTTTGCCCTTGCCCGTTTCTCGGCCCGCTGGCGGGCATCGGTCCACCCGGTGGCAACGACGCTTCTGGGAGTGGTGACGGGGGCTTTTTCCGGGCTTTTCAACCTCTTTGCACTGAGTTCCATTCTGGTCAAACAAGCCAGCCCCGAGGGTGGCAAGAGTGTCACGGACGTGCTGCTGAAGGATGGCGAGCGGCCAGCGCTCTGGATCGCCATCTGCGGATATCTCGTCCTGAGCCTCGTGCTCGGGCTCATCGGCGGTGCGATCGCACACCTCGTGTCGAGCGATCGGCCCAAGGCGGCCTCGACACCGGCCGACTGGCTCGGGCGGCTTGCAAAGATCACGCTCGCCGCAGTCTTTCCGCTGGTCATCCTTGGTGGGCTTGTGACCTCAACAGGCAGCGGTCTTGCTGTTCCCGACTGGCCCACGACCAACGGCGGCAACATGTTCCTGTACCCCATCAGCCTGATGGCGAGCGACAGCCACGTGTACGTCGAGCACAGCCACAGGCTCTTTGGGGTGCTGGTGGGAATGTCAACGCTCTTTCTGGCCTTGCTCACCACGCGCGTGGACACGAGGCCCTGGGTGAAACGGTGGGTGTGGGTGTGCTTTGTGCTCGTGTGCGGGCAGGGCGTGCTGGGCGGGCTTCGCGTCACGATGCCGACCGAAACCAAGGCATCGATGATCCACGGCATCCTCGCACAGTTCATCTTCGGGATGCTGGCGGCGCTCGCGGCGTATCTTGGCGAGGCGTATCGAGCACCAACACCCGTGTTTGTACCCGGTGATCGCACGCGCCGGGCGTGGGCGACGGCTGCCCTCCACCTGTTGCTCATTCAGCTCGTGCTTGGAGCGATGTACAGGCACACGGGCAAGGACCACGCGCTGTGGGCTCATATCGGTGTGTCCTTGCTGGTGCTCACGTCAACGCTCGTGGCCGGGCTGCTCGCGTCCAAGCGAGCTTCCGATGACACACCGCCCTCGGCGATTTTCGGCAAGGCCGGGCTGTTTGTCGGCGCGGCGGTATCGATCCAGTTCATCCTGGGCGGATTGGCATTCTTTGCGGTGCCTCCGGGAAGCCACAAACCGGTGCTGGCTGCGACGGAACTCTCGAACGCGGTACCGCAGGAGCATTGGAAGACGTTTGTGCGCACGGCCCACCAGGGAAATGGGGCGTTGCTGCTCGCGGGCGTTTCGTTCTTGGCGGTTCATTGCCGCAGGCTGCCCCGTACAAGACCCTAGCTTCCGGCTTGAGTGTAACGGCAGAGTTATTGCAGCCGATGGTCTGTATGGGTGTTGCACAAGGTGTCGGGTGCTGCGATACTGGTCACATTGTCGAGGCGGATTGTGTGAAGGCCGCAATCGCGGGGGCGAGATTCCGTTCAACTGTGGACGGGCCGCCACGAGCGATGCGCGGGGCCGTTCTGGGAGTTCAATGATGCAGACGCAGCCCGCGACAGCGACCCCGGCAAAGACACCCGTTGCGGTTAGGGTCAAGCCCGACGCGAAGCCAGTTTCCGGGGCGATGAAGATCAACGCGTCGATGTCGCCGATCAAGCCCGAGCAGTTCGGGTACGACCAGGCGCGGCACCTTCTGTGGCGGGCCGGGTTTGGCGGGACGCCGCGGCAGATCCAGGCGCTGGCGTCGTGGGGGCCCGAGCGAGCGGTGGAATATCTGGTCAATTTCGAGCAGGTCGGAGCGGACGGTGTGAAGCTGGACATGTTCGACAAGGACATCATGCACCCGCCGACGGCGGAGGAGCGGGCACTGCAGGCCGAGGCGCGCAAGAGCCGCGACGAGGAGAAGCTGCAGATGCTCCAGCAGGAGCGTCAGAAGCGGGAGCGCCGGGACCGGGTGCAGGTGGGCGAGATGCAGAAGTGGTGGCTCAAGCGGATGATTGAGACTCCGCGACCTTTGGAAGAGAAGATGACGCTCTTCTGGCACGGGCACTTTGCGACGAATTATCGCACGATCGAGAACAGCTACCACATGTTCATGCAGAACGACATGTTCCGCAAGAATGCGGTGGGGAACTTCTCGAACCTGATGTTCGGGATCATCCGCGATCCGGCGATGATCGCATACCTGAACAACAACGACAGCCGAAAGGGCAAGGCCAACGAGAATCTCGCCCGCGAGATCATGGAGCTTTTCAGCCTTGGGATAGGCGGGTACACGGAGAACGACATCAAGGAGGGGGCGCGGGCTCTCACCGGGTATACGTTCAACGACGACGTGTTCTCATTCAACAAGGGTAACCACGACGAGGGCGAAAAGTCGATCTTCGGGAAGAAGGGCAAGTTCGACGGCGACGGGCTTGTGAAGCTTATCCTGGAGCAGCCCGCGGTGAGCCCGTACATCACGCGGAAGCTGTACCACTACTTCGTGCGGGAATTGCCGCCGCTTGAGCGGGCGGAGGACGGGAAGCTCGATGCTTCGATCCGGGGCGCGATGCGAGACCTTTCGGCGACGTTCCTGCGGAGCAAGTACGAGATCAAGCCGGTGCTCAGGCGGTTGTTCCTGTCGGAGCATTTCTACAGCCCGGCGTTCGTGAACGAGCAGATAAAGGGGCCGGCTCAGGTTGTGGTTGGTGCGGTGCGAAGCCTTGACACGCCCGTGCGGGATCTTTCGATCCTGAATGACGCGCTGGATTTGATGGGGCAGAACATTCTGTTCCCGCCAAGCGTGAAGGGATGGGACGGCGGGCGGA
>JAYVUC010000001.1:0-7179 GCA_043788295.1 Phycisphaerales bacterium | reverse complement strand
CGTTTGCGTTGAAAGAAGGCCCGAGAGGCCCGTGAGAGCGATCCCGAAAACCATGTTGAGCAGGATCACCTCGAAAAGCACCGGCCAGATGGTGCGTTTGGCGGTCCTGGGCACGGGCTGCTTCATCAGGCCGGTCATGTTGGCGACGGCCTCGACGCCCGAGAGCGCGAGCACAATGCCGACGAAGCTGGTCCAGCGTGTGCCGATGGAAGAGATGCTCGCGTCGCCCCAGGAGAAGTTCTGGAGGCCTGTCTTGATGAAGGGGAAGCTGAGGAGGCCGATGATCGCCGATGCAACGAGGGCGACGACCGCGACGATCATTGCGAACTGGCCAGCACGCCGCGCCCCGAACCAGTTGAGGAACCCAATAAAGACGATCGCCGCAATGCAGAGCCCGACAGTGAGCGGCTTGGAGTCGTGAGGCACACCGAAGTAGTGCATGCCATCGACGATCGAGAGCGCGGCGGTGACGATGTAGTCACAGAGCAGGAGCGTCGCGCCGAAGATCGCGAGCGTGGGGTGAATTCGGCGTGCGACCGCGTAAACGCCCCCGCCGTCCTGAAACTCACGGCAGATGATCGTGTAGCACCACGCGACCCCGGCCATGAGCACGCTCATCGCCGCGAGATAGATCGGCGACGCGTGGGCCGTGAAATAGAACGCCAGACCCAGCACGTAAAGCCGGCTGGTGCCCCAATCACCAAAGAGCAGTGGCCCGGCGTGAACCCAGCTGAGATCCCGTGGACGCTTTTCTACGACAAGCATTCGGATTGGGGCTTGGCTTGGACCTGCCGACGAGTGGCAGGTTCTATGCGAATTGGCGAGCAGCCTAGCACGAACGATCCGTCAAGGCGCGGGCTGTTCGTGAAACGATCGCATATATCAGGCCCACCTTGGGGTGGACCTGTTGTTTCATGGGCATTCGGACATGCCACGACGCACCCACCCGCTGCCCCGTTACTGTTGGAGGTGTCCACGCCCTCCGGAATCCTCGTCATCGACAAGCCCTTGGGCCCAACATCGATGAACATCTGTGCCAACATCCGCTGGCGACTCAAACGCGGCGGAGCACCCAAACGCGTCAAGGTCGGGCACGGCGGCACGCTCGACCCGCTCGCCTCGGGCATCCTGGTCATTCTGGTCGGGGCCTGCACCCGCATGTGCGACGCGATCATGGCCGGCGAGAAAGGGTACGAAACCGCAATCGACCTTTCGGCCTTTACGGACACCGACGATGCCGAGGGTGAACGGCAGCCTGTTGTGGTGTCCACGCCGCCCACGCGCGAGGCAGTCGAGGCGGTGCTGCCGCAGTTCACAGGCGCGGTGATGCAGACGCCGCCGATCTACAGCGCAATCCACGTCGGCGGGCAGCGTGCGTACGACCTGGCCCGGGCCGGCAAGGTGGTTGAGCTCAACCCACGGCCCGTGCAGATCCACGAGCTGCGCATCCTCGCGTACTCGTGGCCCGTACTCACGATCGCCGTCCGCTGCGGGAAGGGAACCTACATCCGCTCGCTTGCCCGCGACATCGGCGTCGCTCTGGGCACCGGCGGCACGCTCGCCGCACTTCGCCGCACGCGTGTGGGGCAGTTCGGGATCGAGGCTGCCCGCACGATGGCAAGCCTGCCCGAAACGATGACGCAGGGCGATCTGCTCGCGCCGTGACATTCTCTGGCATCGCCCTTGCGTTGGGACTCTTGTCCAAGGAGTCTCCCGATGCGCAGTGCTTGCCGTTTCCTGTCCGCATTTCTTGCCGCGTGCTGCACCTTTGGCGCGGCCGCCGACACCACGGTCAAGGAATTGACTCATGTGAAGGGACAGGGGGAGTCGATCCTGCAAGGGCTGGGGATTGTGATGGGCCTGCCGGGCACGGGCGACAGCGGCAAGGACGCGCCGCTGGCGAGGCCACTCGCCCGGATACTTGAGAACAACTTCAATCCCTCAGGGGACTTGAAGGAATTGGCCGGTTTCAAGTCTTCGGCACTGGTGATGGTCACCTGCGTCACCCCCGCCGTCGCGGCGCGGGCCGACGACAAGTTTGATGTCACGGTCACCGTGATCGGCGGGGCAAGCAGCCTCAAGGGGGGCGTGCTGTATCTGACGCCGCTGACTGAGGCCAGGCCCGGCGGCATGACCTACGCCGTCGCCTATGGCAAGGTCGAGCTCGAAGACGCCTCGATCGTCACAACCGGCAAGGTGCGTGACGGGGGACGAATCATCCGCGATCTGCCCGCCATGCCCATCGAATCGACGTTCGATCTGGTCATCGACCCGCAGGCGGCGGGTTGGTCGGCGTGCAAGATCATCGCGTCGGTGATCAACGAGAACGCCCAGCCCCAGGGGCCCGCGATCGCGTTTGCGATCGACGAGCGGACGGTTCGTGTATCCATTCCCGAGCACGAGCGCTCGAACAAGGCCAAGTTCATCGACACGGTGATGTCCGCGCCGGTTCCCACGTCGCTCCTGGAGCTCACCGCCATGGTGATCTGCAACGAGCGGTCGGGCGTGATCGTTGTCACGGGCGACGTCGAGATCAGCCCGGGGATCATCAGCCACAAGGACCTGGTCATCAGCACGACAATCCCCGCGCCCAAGCCCACCGCGATCGACCCGCTCGTGGAGCGCAGCCGCTATGTGAAGCTCGACACGCACAATCGGGCCAAAGAGCAGGCACGATTGGCCGACCTGATGTCCGCGTTCAAGCAACTCGACATCCCGCCGTCGCAGCAGATCGAGGTGCTGCAACTGTTGCACAAGACAGGCCGGCTGCACGCCAAGCTGGTCATGGAATAACACGCCGCGGACCCCGAGCGGCCCGGCACGCGCAAGGGCGCAGGAATGACCGAATGCTTTTCGGACTCTCGACAGCTTTGGCGCCGACCACCGCTCAGAACACTGCGGATCGGCACGAATCGCCGATGCAGGGCCGGACATTGGCCATGGAGGGCCTCTATATGGACACGAACGGAGTTCGTTCTCTCATCCCGACCGATACGGGTAGCGCCCGCATCACGACCCTTCCCGATCCGCTCACGCGGGGGCAGGAGTCGTTCGCGGCGGTGATGTCGCGGTCGAGCACGCGGCCCGGGCAGGCGGCCAAGAGCAAAGAGCAACGGACGCGCGAGGCGGCGGAGCAGTTCGTGGCGATCACGTTCGTGCAGCCGATCCTCAAGCAGCTTCGAGAGAGCAACAACGCGGCGGGCCCCTTCGCGCCGTCGGCGGGCGAGAAACAGTTCCGGTCGCTCATGGACGCGGACGTCGCCCAGCGTGTGGTGATGTCGTCGAAGTGGCCTCTGGTTGAGCGCGTGACGCAGGATCTCCTGCGTGCGTCGGCGAAGGCTGCCACATCCAATCCCGCGCAGGAGCCCAAGCGATGAGCGCGACTCTGCTTTCGCCCAAGTCGGCGACCGAGCTGGCCGCAATCTTTGCCGGGCTACACGAGCAGTACACGACGTTTCACGGGCTCCTGCTCGCGCAACGGGAAGCGATCCGCGCGGCGAATCCGCCGCTGCTCGCTCACATCGGCGAATTGCAGCTCGCGGCACTGCGGGCCATCTCGGCACTGGAGGACCGCCGTCGCGTGCTGGTGAACACGGTGTCCGACACGGGGCATTGGACCGGACCGACACCCATCACGCTGACCTCGCTCGCCGAGCACGCTCCCAAGGGTCAGAATGATTCGCTCAGAGCGACTGCGGCGTCGCTTCGGGGCGTGATGTCGGCGTGCCAGGTGGAACAGACTTCGCTCAAGGCGGCTGCGCAGTCGCTCGCGGCCCACATCGAGGGCGTGATGCGGCAGATCGCCCGCACACTCTCGCACGCGGGGACGTACGGCCGCCGCGGCGTGGTGGATTGCTCGACGGCGGTGACAACGGCACTGGATTTGCGTTCTTGAACTCGGCCAGGCCGCCTCGGCGAGCCCAGGGGATACTCGATGAGCCTCAATTCCGCCATCCAGATCGGCCAATCGGCCTTGACCGCCAGCCAGATCGGGCTGCAGGTGTCGGGCAACAACCTGGCCAACTCTGCGACGCCGGGCTACTCGCGGCAGCGGGCCTCGTTCTCGCCCGTGGGTGGCGCTTCTCAGGGAAACATCTCCATCGGACGCGGCGTGCTGACCGATTCGGTGAGGCGGCAGATCGACTCGGCACTTCAGTCGCGCCTCTACAACGGACTCTCGCGCGAATCGGCTGCACAGCACAACGCCGACGTCTTCAGCACCGTCGAAGCGACGATCGGGGAGCTTTCGGATCACGATCTGTCGAGCGAGCTCTCGTCGTTCTTCAACACATGGTCGGAGCGGGCGAACCTGACCAAGAGTTCGGCCTCGGTCGTCCAGCAGGGCGACAAGCTCGCCTCGTTCATCCGCCGGCAACGCGACAGCCTCTCGCAGCTTCGTGAGCAGATCGACGGGCAGATCGGCGCGGCGGTGGGACAGGCCGAGGGGCTCATGCAGCAGGTGGCCGGACTCAACGGGCAGATCGCTGCGGCGGAGGTTGGCGGGGCGGAGGCGTCGAGCCTGCGCGACCAGCGGGACAAGGCGATCGCCGACCTTTCGCAGCTGATGGACGTTGATGTGGTTGACCGCGGGCGCGAGGGCGTGAACATCCTCGTCGCCAGCACGCCCGTCGTCATGGGCACACGCTCGATGGGTCTCACCTCAACGCGCGAGACCCAGAACGGCCAGACGGTCGTCAAGATAATGACCCGCGATCCGGCGTCGGTGATCGTCCCACTTTCGGGCCAGATCGGCTCGATGCTCTCGGGGCGCACGCGGGCGGTGGACGATTCGATCGCCTCGCTCGACAAGCTTTCCTCCCAGCTCATCTTCGAGGTGAACAAGCTGCACTCCACGGGCTCCAACGCCGACGGCTTGACCACAACGACCGGCACGCTCTCGATCGCAACCGGGGACCGCACACGGCCTATGAACGACCCGGCGAACGCGACGTTCGCGGGGCTGCCCTTCGCGGCGGTCAATGGCGGATTCAGCATCACCGTGAAGGACGTGGCGTCGGGAACCTCGCAGACCGTGCGTATCAACGTCGATCTCGACGGGATCAACAACGCGGGCTTGCCAGGGACAGCGGACGACTCGACCCCCGAGACGATCCGTGCGGCGATCGCGGCGGTGCCGGGCCTCGCAGCAAGCTTCTCAAGCGACGGCAAGCTCGTGGTCACTGCGGCGAGCGGCTCATCGTTCAGCTTCAGCAACGACAGCTCCGGCGCGCTCGCGGTGATGGGCGTGAACAGCTATTTCTCGGGCAAGAACGGCTCTGACATCGGGGTGCGGGACGACCTTGTCACCAATCCATCGGGCCTCAACGTTGGACGAGTGAACAGCGGTTCGCTCGTCGAGAACGGGACGGCGCTGGCGATCAAAGACTTGTCGTCCAAGGCGTTGAAGACGTTGAACGGCCGCTCGATCACGGATTCGTGGCGAGACACGGCCCAGGCGATCGGCGTCAAGTCGGCCTCGGCGACATCGGACGCGCGGGCCGCCGCGGACGTGCGGCAGAGCCTGGAGAACCAGCGTTCGGCGATCAGTGGGGTGAGCACCGACGAGGAGAGCATCAACCTTTTGTCGTACCAGAGGCAGTACCAGGGTGCGGCGAAACTGATCTCGGTGGCCGACCAGATGATGCAGACCTTGATGAACCTGATCTGAGCACACACATGAGCACCATACCTCCGGGTCTTGCCCGAGTTCCCAACTCCCTTCGATCGCAGCTCTCACTGGCGAGCATCACCAAGTCGCAGCTTGCGATGCTCCAGGTGCAAGAGCAGCTCTCGACGGCTCGGATGATCAACCGCGTGAGCGATGATCCGGTGAAGGCTGCGCTCATCGGGGTGCTGGACGACAAGCTGGATCGTTCGGCACAGCGGACGCGGAACATCAACCACGCGCAGTCGGCGCTGGGCGAGGCCGACAACGCGCTGAGCGAGATCAACACGCTGGGGCTCAGCGCCCAGGAGATCGCGTCGAACATGGTGGGCACGGGCTTCACCTCGGGCGACCGGGCTGCGCAGGCGATCCTTGTGCAGTCGATCATGGACGGGATGTACACGCAGGCGACGCGGCAATCGGCGGCCGGATACATCCTGGGGGGTGATCAGCCGGGCCAGAACCCGATCCAGCAGTTCCGAGGCGGATATCGCTTCACGGCGACTGGTAATGGGATCGTTACTGATATCAACCTGGGGCGAAGCGTGCCCATCACGCTAGGCGGGAGCAATCCGATCGGCTCGACATCGGGCCGCGTGAAGGGCGATGTCGATTTCAACCCGAATCTGACGCCGGCGACGCGGCTTGGCGACGTGAGCGGTGGGCGCGGGCTGGGCGTGTCGCTCGGCACGGTCGAGTTCAGCTTCAACGGTGGAACCAAGGTGCAGGTGGACCTCACCGGGGCGGATACGGCGGATGATGTCACCAAGAAGCTCAATCAGGCGATCCACGCCTTCGAGTCGACCAACAGCGTGACGGTGCTTGGACCGGGCGGCGTGTCGGTCTCGGGTTCGGGCTTCAATGTCGATATCGTGGCGGGCGGCTCGCTGCAATTCAGTGATGTCGCCAGCGGCGTGACGGCCCATGACCTGGGCTTGACGGCGGCGACGCCCTTCGCGTTCACGCCGGCGGTATCGGCGGGCGTTGATCTTGGCGCGAAGCTGACGTGGACGACCCCGGTCGCGGCGATGACGGGGCTGGGCGGCGCAGTGGGCACGATTCGCGTGAAAAACCTGGGCGCGTCGGTCGACGTTGATCTCTCGGGCGCAACAACGCTCCAGGACATCCGCAACAAGATCGAGGGGACCAATCTCGGGCTTCGCGTGGTCATCAACGACACGGGGACGGGCATCGACGTGCTCAACGAGGTCGCGGGTTCCAAGGCGACGGCGATGTCGATCGAAGAAGTGACCGGCAACGCGTCGACCGCGACACGCCTGGGCATCCGTAGCTTCTCGGGCACCACACAGATGAGCGATTTCAACGACGGCAGGGGCGTGCGAAGCATCGACGGGGTCATCGACCCCATCACCGGCACGGCGACGGCTGCCCTCAACAACGATCTGTCGATCACCCTTGGCGACGGTGCGGCGACGAAGATCTCGATCGACCTCAAGCCCAGCGACATGACCACGGTGCAGAATGTGGTCGCGGTCGTGAACGCGCAAATCGCG